>NZ_JBEZVJ010000002.1:0-514241 GCF_040636935.1 Streptomyces sp. NPDC032940
TCCCCCATTGATCCCATAGCCAGACCCTAGCCTCCGCAGCCAGACCCTAGCCTCCGCAGGGAGCAACCATCCAAGATCCGCCGGACAGGCCCTAGGCGTCTTCGGGGGCCGGGGTGGCCCAGACGATGTAGTGGAAGCGCATCCCGTTCTCGTCGCTGCCCAGCCACTCCACGGCCGCCAGATGGTTCGCGCTGGTCGGCATGCAGAACCAGGTGCCCTCGGTGCCGGCGGCCATCCAGCCCGTGGCTCTGGGGAAGGCCTCGAGCACGTGGGCGCAGGCCCTGGGGGTCGCACCGCTGGAGCTGGTGCTCACGCGGCCGTTCATGGCGGAGAACTCGTCGCCGCCGCTCCACGACATGTCAGGGCTCGCCACCGACGGTCCGACGGTGCCGTGCTCCAGGTCCGCGCTGTCGCCCTCGGCCAGCGAGAAGTCCCCTCTCTTGAGGATCTCCGCCGACGTCCTCGACGGCGACGGAGACGGGGACAGCGTGGTGACGGCTTCGTCGGCGGCCGGCTCGTCGGTGGCCGGTTCGCTCGGGTCCTCGGCGGCCGAGGTCCCGGGTGCCGCCGACGCGGCGGGGGCCGGCGCCGGCGGAGCGGGTGAGCTGTGCGAGGGGGCGTTCCCCGACTGGTTGATCAGCGTGACGACCAGGCCGAGCACGGGCACCAGGATGCCGACGACCCACCACGCCCACCGGGGCGCCCCGTGGACGGGCTGGGGAGGCACCTGGGGCATGGGAGGCAGCGGCGGTTGCGGCGGCATCGGTGGGTGTTGCCGTATGCCGTCCGGTTCGCGCGTCATGACGCTGTGTCCCCCCGAGTTCCATCCCGCGACGAGTCCGAAGATCCTCACCGTACACAGAACCCGGGTGGTTCAGTGCATGACATGAAGGCCGTGCGGCGCCTCAGAGGCCGTCCTCGTCGGGTTCCTCCTCCTCGCGGGCGCCCTCCGCCTGGGAGGGAGTCGTCTGGGCCGGGGTCGGGGTGTCCGTGCGGTCCGGCTCGTCGTCGCGTTCGCCCTCCGCCTGGGACGGGGTCTGGTGGGTCATCGGGGCACCTCCTGCCGGGGCGGGGTTCCGGTGCCGAGTACCCCGCCCGCGCCGGCGGCACCATGCCTTCCGGAGTGCGGCTCAGCGGCCGGACCGGTCCAGGGCCGTCCGCAGGGCCGCGCGGACCTCGGGCGGTGGCGGCGGGCCGTCGGTGCGGGCGCCGGCCGTCACCGCCGCGGCCACCGTGCGCAGCTTGGTGTTGGACAGCTGGGAGGCCTCCCGCAGGATGTGCCACGCCTCGTCCGGCGTACAGGCGTGGAGGGCCATCAGGACGCCCCGCGCCTGGTCGATGACCGGGCGGGAGGCGATGGCCTGCCGGAGCTGCTCCACCTCCTCCTGCAACAGGTGCAGCCGCTCCGACCGCTCCGCCGCCACCGCCGAACCCGCCGGTTCACCGGTGCGGGGGTGCGGCGTGCCGTGCAGGGGACAGGCGGTGTCCAGGCCGAGCAGTTCGAGGATCCTGCGCGGCTGGCCGGTCCAGCCGCGCGCCGTCACCGGCACCGCCCGCCGGTCGCCGTAGTCGCGCAGCAGCTCCAGGAACTGCAGTCCCGCCGTGTCCATGAACGACACGTCGCCCATGTCCAGGTCGACCCGCTCGACGCCCGCGGGCAGCGAGGCGAGCGCCTCGGCCAGGACGTCCGCACAGCCGTGGACCAGCTCGCCACGAGGGACGAGCAGCGCCCGGCCCGCCTCCACACGGCCGTCGATCACCAGGGTGGCCGGCCTCCCCGCCAGACGTGGTGGTGCCGCTGAGGTCATGTCACCGCCTTGTCCGTCCTCATCGATCCCCGACGACGTTCCCGACGTCACCCGGCCCCCGTCTGCCGGTGCGCCTGCCCGCCGTCCGGCGGACGTACACCCGGCCGCGGGGAATGAGCCGCCCATGGGCGGGTAAAGGCGGTGCCCGACGCGGCGGGCGCTCGGGGGATCACAGGGGTGACTGCCAGGTGGTCGTCGAGCGTTCGCCGTCGGGTGTGCCGTCGTGGGTGACCGTCAGGCGTACCGCGTCGCGGCCGTCGGGCAGGGCCGCCGTGGCGTCGACCACGACCTCGACGCGGGAGACGTCCGGCCCGCGGGACGCGGCGGCCAGGGCGCGGCGCAGGGCGGAGAGGAGGGGGGCCGCGAGGTCTTCCGGTACGCGGCCGTCCACCGGGCCCCTGAAGTGCGTGGAGGGCGGAAAGCCGAGCAGGGTCGCGGCGGACGCCGTCTCGCGCAGCACCCGGCCGCGCAGTCCGGCCGGCGGGCCGGGCGGGGGCTGCTGGAGTGCGAAGATCGCCGTACGGACCTCCTGGACCGTGGAGCGCAGCTCGTCCACCGCCCGGCCGAGGAGGTCGCGGACGCCGTCCGCGCCGGGGCGGCGCCGGGTCGACTCCAGCGTCATACCGGTGGCGAACAGCCGCTGCACCACCAGGTCGTGCAGGTCGCGGGCGATGCGGTCGCGGTCCTCGTACACCGCGAGGCGCTCGCGGCCCGGACCGGCGTCGGCGAGGACGAGGGCCAGCGCGGCCTGGGAGGCGAACTGGGTGGCGAGCAGCCGTTCGACGGACGTGTACGGGTGTCCGCCGCGGCGGCGGGGCAGGGCGAGGGTGCCGATCAGCCGGCCGCTCGCCTGCAACGGCAGCATCATGCTGGGGCCGAACCGGTGCCGTACCCGGGTCGTCATGCGCGGGTCGGTGGCCGAGTCCGCGATGAACACCGGCTCACCGCCCAGCAACTGCTCGAGGACGGGGCTGCCCGGGGCGATGGCCGTGCCGACGAGGCCGTCCGGGTCGTCGGGGGTCGAGGCGGTCACGATCTCCATGCCGCCCTCGGGGGTCGGCTGGAGGATCACCCCGGCCGAGGCGCCGGCCAGCAGCCGGGCGCGTTCCGCGACCGTCGTCAGGGCGCCGTCCGCGCTCTGCCCGGTGAGCAGCGCCGTGGTGACGGCCGCCGCGCCCTCGATCCAGTGCTCGCGCTGCCGAGCCGTCTCGTACAGGCGGGCGTTGCCGATCGCGATGCCGGCCTGGGTGGTGAGGACCCGCAGCAGTTGCTCGTCCTCCGCCGTGAACGGGCCGTCGCCGGGCGGTCCGGTCAGGCACAGCTCGCCGAACCTCTCGTCGCGTACGTGGATCGGCACCCGCAGGCGGTGCGGGGTCGCAGCCCGGGCGGGGGCCTTCGGGGGCGGGGTGCTGATCTCGGGGAGGCCCGTCGCGGCCGGGTCGGCCGGGGTCAGCGTCGCACGGGCGGCGCCGGTCAGTTCGGCGGCGCCGTCCACGACGTGCTGGAGGGTGCCGCGCAGGTCCAGGTCGGTGCCGACCTCGAGGAGAGCGTCGAGGAGGCGGCTCAGCCGTGCCGCGGGCCGGGCGGTCATGGCGTCGGTTCCGCGGCGGTCAGTCGGCCAGCGGGTCCAGCACCAGCGGCTCCACCCGGCCCTCGAGCATCGTGCCGAGCCCCTGCACGGCGCACACGTCGGGCCGCTCCGCGATGTGCACCGGCATACCGGTCGCCTGACGCAGCATCTGGTCGAAGCCGGGCAGCAGCGCACTGCCGCCCACCATCATGATCCCGCGGTCGGCGAGGTCCGCGACCAGATCGGGCGGGCAGTCGCGCAGCACCTTGCCGATGCCGTCGAGGACGGCCGTCAGCGGCGTCTGGATCGCGTTGCGCACGGCGGCCGTGTCGACCTTCACGCTGCGTGCCAGTCCGGTCGCCACGTCCCGCCCGTGGATCTCGGTGGACGCCGGGCCCTGCGGGGTGAGGCCGTTGCCCGACAGGGCGAGCTGGAGCGGGCGCACCGACTGGCTGGGCAGCACCAGCTCGTGCTGGTGGCGCAGGTGCTGCACGATCGCGTGGTCGACGGCCTCGCCGCCCACCGGGATGCGCTCGGCGGTGACGGTCGAGCCGAGCGAGAGCACCGCCACCTGCGTGGCGTGCGCCCCGCACACCATGATCATCGTCGCCTCGGGCTGCTCCACGGGCAGTCCGCAGCCGACCGCCGCGGCGATCAGCGTGTCGACCAGCTCCACCCGCCGGGCGCCGAGCCCGACCAGCGTCTCGATCGCCGCCCGCTGGGCCAGCGGATCGGCGTCGTGCGGGGTGCACACGGCGGCGCGCAGCCGGGGCTTGCGGCGCAGCGCCCGGCGCATCTTGTCGCCGAGCAGGTGCCGCAGCATGCGCTGGGCCATCTCGATGTCGACGATCGTGCCGCCGGAGACCGGCCGGACGACACGGATGTAGCCGGGGGTGCGGCCGGTCATCTTCTCCGCGAGCTCGCCCACCGCGATGAGCGCGCCGGTACGGGTGTTGACCGCGGCGGCGGACGGCTGGTCGACGACCAGCCCGGAGCCCTTCACATAGACCCGGGTCCTCGACGCGCCGAGGTCGACGGCGAAGTGGCAGCGGCGCAGCTGCTCCAGAGTGGCGGTCATGGCAGTTCCTCCCGAGAGCGCAGACCGTGCGGGGCCGGCGGGGGGCCGGTCTCCTAGGCATCGTGTGCGGGGGCGGGGGCGGGCGCCCTCTGGAGGGGGCCGGGCGGGGGGCCGCTGAATGGGGGGCGCCGCCGAGGGCGTCGCGCCGTCCGCCGTCCCCGTGGCGGGAATGCGCCGAGGCGCCAACCCGCCACGTCCCGGCAACTTCCTTGTCACACAGGTCCCCTGAGACTCTTTCGCAGCACTCCACGAAGAGAGGCGAGGATGAGCAGAGGACCAGTCAGACGCGGAGCGGCCCTCCTGTCGGCCGGGCTCGTGATCGGCCTGCTGCCGGTCGGGCCGGCGACGGCGGCGACGGCGACGGCGACGTCCACGGCCGAGGGCGCTTTCGGGAGCACGCGCATCCAGACGGCCACCCGTACCGTCACCCTCGTCACCGGGGACCGGGTGACCGTCACCGACCTCGGGGCCGGCCGCAGGACCGTCACCGTCGAGCGTCCCCCGGGCGCCACCGGTGCCGTGCGCACCCAGAACGCGAACGGCCGGATCAGCGTCGTACCGGACGAGGCCCTGCCCTATCTGCGCGACGGGCGGCTCGACGAACGGCTCTTCGACGTGGACGAGTTGCTGCGGCAGGGGCTCGCCGACACCGAGAGCGGCGAGCTGCCGCTGATCGTGACGTACGACGAGAAGGCGCGGGCCGTCACCCCGCGCGGCGCCGAGCGGACGCGGGCGCTGCCCAGCGTGCGCGGCGCCGCCGTCGAGGCGGACAGGGGACGTACCTTCTGGCGGTCGTTCACCGGGCAGACCGGCATCGACGGCGTGTGGCTCGACGGGCGGGTTACCGCCGCCATGGCCGAGAGCAACGCGCAGATAGGCTCCCCCGAGGCCTGGGAGGCCGGGCTGACCGGCAAGGGCGTCACCGTCGCCGTGCTGGACAGCGGTGTGGACGCCGGCCACCCCGACCTCGCCGGACGGATCGCCGAGAGCCGCAGCTTCATCCCCGGCGAGGAGGTCGCCGACCGGCACGGCCACGGCACGCACGTCACCTCCACCGTCGGCGGCAGCGGCGCGGCCTCCGACGGCAAGGAGAAGGGCGTCGCCCCCGGCGCCACGCTCGCCGTCGGCAAGGTCCTCAGCGACCAGGGGACGGGCAGCGAGTCCGAGATCATCGCCGGCATGGAGTGGGCCGCCCGGGACGTGGACGCCGACATCGTCTCGATGAGCCTCGGCTCGACCGAGCCGAGCGACGGCACCGATCCCATGGCGCAGGCCGTGAACACCCTGTCCCGGGAGACCGGCGCCCTGTTCGTGATCGCCGCCGGCAACACCGGCGCACCCTCCTCCATAGGCTCGCCCGGCGCCGCCGACGCCGCGCTGACCGTGGGCGCCGTCGACTCCGCCGACCAGGCGGCCTGGTTCACCAGCGGCGGCCCCCGCTACGGGGACAACGCGCTCAAGCCCGACCTCTCCGCCCCCGGCGTCGGCATCCTCGCCGCCCGGTCCCGGCTCAGCGAGGGCAGCGGCGACTACACCTCGATGGACGGCACGTCGATGGCCACCCCGCACATCGCCGGCGTCGCCGCCCTGCTCGCCGAGAAGCACCCCGACTGGACGGGCGCCCAGCTCAAGGACGCCCTGATGTCCACGTCGAAGCGGCTCGACGCCTCCGCCTACCAGCTGGGCGCGGGCCGGGTCAGCGTGCCCGACGCCGTCGGCGCCGAGATCACCGCGACGGGCAGCGCCGACCTCGGCTTCCACGCCTGGCCCTACGAGGGCAACGAGACGGTCACCCGCACCGTCACCTACACCAACTCCTCCGACGCCCCCGTCGAGCTGAGCCTGTCCGTGCAGGGGGCGCCCGACGGGGTCGCCACGCTCGCCGACACCGCGCTCACCGTGCCCGCCCACGGCACGGCCTCCACGACCGTGACCGGGGACGGTGCGAAGGCGCCGGTCGGGAACACCGGCGGCCAGATCGTGGCCTCGGCCGGCGGCACCCCCGTCGCGCACACCGCGTTCGGGCTGGTCAAGGAGGAGGAGCGGTACACGCTCACCGTCCACGTCAAGGACCGCGCGGGCGCGGCGACCGCCGCCGACCTCGCCGTCCAGCGGCTGGCCGAGGGCGTCGACCCCGTGCCCGCCCACGTCGGCGACTCGGGCACCCTGAAACTGCGGCTCGTGCCGGGGACGTACAGCCTCACCTCCTTCCTCGACGTGCACGGCAGCCACGGCCCCGACTCGCTCGGCCTCGGCTTCCTCGCGGCGCCCGAGGTCGTCCTCGACCGGGACCGGGAGATCACCCTCGACGGCCGGACACTGCGCGAGCTCCGCGCGGACGTCGGCCGGCGCACCGAGACCCGTCAGCTGCTCATGGAGTACGACCGCAGCGCGAACGGCTCCGACCTGTTCGGCGCCGTGCAGGTGCCGCTGACCTACGACAGCGTCTTCGCCGCGCCGACCGAGAAGGTCACCCGGGGCGGCTTCGAGTACCGGACCGTGTGGCGGCTCGGCAAGCCGCTGCTGGAGGTCAAGGGGCTCGGCGAGGCCGTCGTGCAGCCGGGCGGCACGCTCGCCGACGGCCGGACGAGGCTGCCGCTCGTCGACGTCGGCACCGGCCCGCTCGCCGGGGTCGAGGGCAAAGCGGTCCTCGCCCGGCTCGCCGAGGGCACCACGCCGGCCGCCCTCGCCCGGGCCGCCCAGGACGCGGGCGCCGAGGCGCTGTTCGTCACCGACGACGCGCCCGGCCGGCTGACGGCGTGGTGGGGCACCGACGACAACGCCGACCGGCCGCTCACCATCGCCACGGTGAACGCCGCCGACGCCGCCCGGCTGCGCAGGGCCGGCCGCGTCGACATGACCGGCACGCGCAACACGCCCTACGTGTACGACGTGTCCGAGGGGCACCCCGGCGCGGTGCCGGACCGGGACCTGACGTACCGGCCGGGCAGGCGGGACCTGGCCGTCGTGCACGCGAAGTACCACGCCGCGCGGCCGGTGAGCGGGGGCGAGTTCCGGTACTCGATCACCGGCACCTTCCCGGTCGGCCTCGGCTTCAAGGAGCGCATCGACTACCCGGCCGAGCGGACCGAGTACGTGTCGACCGGGCGCGGCCAGCTGTGGCACGAGTCGGTGGACGCCGCCGACGGCGCGCTGGAGCAGCGCAGCGGGCTGGTGCGGTACGAGGGCGGGTCGCGGCCGCAGCTCGACTGGTTCAAGCCCGTCTGGCACCCGTGGCTCGGCACCGGGCTCGGCTGGGGCCAGCAGCGCGCCGGCAACCGGCTCCAGTTCAACGCCCCCGGCTGGGGCGACTCCGGCCCCGACCACACCGGCTTCGGCGACGTGTGGAGCGAGACCAGCGGGATGACCCAGACCACGGCCGTGTACCTGGACGGCGAACTGGTCGACGAGGGGCCGTCGTCCGCCGCCTACGTGTGGGAGGCGCCCGCCGACGAGCACACGTACAAGCTGGTCACGGACACCGCGCTGGACGCGGAGCGCTGGGGGCTGGGGACGAGCGGCCACGCCGAGTGGACCTTCCGTTCGGCCGCGACCCCCGAGGACCGCTGGACCCGCCTGCCACTGATCAACCTGTCCTTCGACGTGGACACCGACCTCGCGGGCGGGGTGCGCGGCGGGCGGAAGCTGTCGGTCGGGCTCGGCGCCGAGTACGTGGCCGGTGCCCCGGACACCGGGACGATCGGCGGCGGCACCCTCCAGGTGTCCTACGACGGCGGCACGACCTGGAAGTCCGTCCGGCTGACCGGCGAGGGCGCGAACTGGCACGGGACGCTGGACGTGCCGCGCGGCACCGGGCACATCTCGCTGCGGGCCTCGGCGCGCGACGACCGGGGCGGCTCGGTCACGCAGGAGATCGTGCGGGCCGTGGGCGTCCGGTAACCCACGGCGGGCGCCTGGTCGTACGAAGACGGCGCCGCCTCCCTGGGACGGGGAGGCGGCGCCGCCTGGTTTCTCCGACCGTCAGACCAGCCAGCCGACGAAGTGGACGAGGCCGGCGAGGATGTCGGTGAGAAGGTTCATGATCGTGCAGCTCCTTGCGCTGTTCATGGTGTGGGACCTGCGCTCGACTACGGTCTGCAGCCCGTCGCTCGCGCACCGTCAGTATCTCCGGGCGCACGGGTCCCGTGCGATCTCATGAGCGACGATCACCTGTTCCAGGGAACACGTGCTCCCCTGTTCGAAGCCGCAGCACGCCCAGGTCTGCCAAGTCCTGTGGCCGCAGCCGCAGTTGACCCGCCGTCGCCTCCACCTCCTCCGGTGCGCGCTTCAGGATCGCCGCGGCGAGTTCGGGCGCGATGACGGAGAATTGACATCCTCGCCGCTCTGAAGGGGCGGCGATTCCCGCCTACCGCGCCGTTGAAGGCTGCGGTGTCGGGTGGGTTCCTGCTTCGCCGCGCGGTGCCGGGACGAGTCCCGGTCTTACCTGCGCTCCACGGGCTGACACGGCCAGTCCGGCCGCCTTGGCGACGTTGACCGCCGCGTTGATGTCCCGGTCCAGGACGGCCCCGCACGCCCCGCACGTCCACACACGGACGTGCAGGGGCTTGGGGCCGTCCTTGACGCCGCACTGCGAGCACACCTGCGAGGTCGGCTCGAACCGGCCGATCTTCACGAAGGTGCGCCCGTACCGGCCGGCCTTGTACTCCAGCATGTTCACGAACGACGACCACCCGGCGTCGTCAGCAGCCGCAGCCAGCGGCCCAGCGTCGCGCGCAGTTCCCCGGGCTCCACGACGGCGTCCGCGCTGCCCGCCGCCGCCTGCGCCTCGGCCGTGTACGCCGCCGGGTCGGCGTCCGGCGGCCGGACCCGGGAACCGGCGAAGCCCACCCGGGCGCCGGGCAGCGCGAGGACCACGTCGGCGCCCGCGCCCAGCGTCGCCCAGCCGCCGCCGGTGGCGGGGTCCCGCACGACGGCGATCTGCGCGAGGCCGGCCCCCCGGGTGAGCGCCGACTGCCGGGCCACGCGTTGGAGCTGGGTCAGCGCGAACATCCCCTCCTGCATCCGGCTGCCCCCGGTGGCGACCAGCGGCACGACCGGCAGCCGGTGCTCGCGCGCGTACGCGTAGGCCGCCTCCAGCCGGTGCGGGCGGCGGCCCGGTCGCGCTGGTCGCCGTAGCCGGGCCCGCCGAGCGGGCCGTCGGGTTCCCGGTCGCCGTCCGGGCGGGGGAGTTCGGTGAAATCGTCGGTGAGCAGGGCGAGGAACGCGCGGGCGGAGAGCCGGTCAGCCATGGTCCAGCGCCCGCTTCATGATCTTCCCCATGTCGTTGCGGGGCAGCGCGTCGAGATAGCGGACGACGCGGGGCCGCTTGTGCGGGGCGAGGCGGGCGGCGACATGACCGGCCAACTCGTCGAGGGCGGGCGGCGCGGCGGGGTCGGCCGGCACGATCCAGGCGACGATCCGCTCGCCCAGGTCCGGGTCGGGTTCCCCGGTGACGGCCGCCTCGCGCACCGCCGGGTGCTCGAGCAGCGCGTTCTCGATCTCCCCGGCACCGATCTTGTACCCGCCGCTCTTGATCAGGTCGGTGGCCTTGCGGCCGACGATGCGGACACAGCCGTCGGGGTCGCGCACCGCCATGTCGCCGGTGCGGAAGAAGCCGTCCGCGGTGAAGGCGGCGGCGGTGGCGTCGGGGCGGTTCAGGTACTCCGTGAACAGGTTCGGGCCGCGTACCTGGATCTCGCCGACGGTCTCCCCGTCGAGGGCCGTGATCGGTGTGCCGTCCTCCTCCACGAGCCGCAGCTCCACCCCCGGCAGCGGCACGCCCACGGTGCCGGCCCGGGGCTCGCCGTCGGCGCGGACGCCGGGCCGGGGGTCCGGGGGTGTCCACCGGGACGAGCACAGCATGAGGGTCTCCGTCATGCCGTACCGCTCGATGACGTGCCGTCCGGTCGCGGCGGTGATCCGCTCGAGGTCGTGCACCGGCAGCGCGGCCGACCCGGACACCAGCAGCCGGGCGCCCGCGAGCGCCTTGGCCAGCTCGGGGTCGCCGGGCAGGGCCTCGGCGATGCGGTGGTACATCGTCGGCACCCCGAACAGCATGGTCGCGCCGTCGCCCAGCTCCCGCGCGGCGCCCTCGGTGCTGAACCTGCCGAGGTGCCGCACCGAGCCGCCGCGGCGCAGCGGGCCGAGGATGCCGAGCACCAGCCCGTGCACATGGAACAGCGGCAGCCCCTGCACCAGTACGTCGTCGCCGGTCCACCGCCAGGCGTCGGCGAGCGCGTCCAGGGTGGCGGCGAGCGCCCGCCGGGGAATGACGGCGCCCTTGGGCGGGCCGGTGGTGCCGGAGGTGTAGACGATCAGCGCGGGATCCTCCGCACCGCCCTCGCCGGCGGGGGCGGACCCGGCGGCGCGCACGTCGACGTCCACGCGCGGCAGCGCGGCGAGCGGCTCGGGCAGTTGGTCGCCGGGGGCGGCCAGCACCAGGGCAGGGGCGCTGTCGGACAGGATGTGGGCGAGCTCCTTCGCACCCGACTTCGGGTTGAGCGGCACGGCGGCGGCACCGGCGAGCAGCGTGCCCACGACGGCGACGGCGGTCTCCATCGCCGGCGCCGCCCACACGGCGACCCGGCCGGCGCCGCGCACCCGGTCACCGACGGCCCCGGCCGCCGCGGCCAGCTCCGCGTAGGTCAGGGAGCGTTCGCCGAACCGCAGGGCGACCTGGTCGCCCGGGGCGTGGGTGAGGGCGGGGAAGAGGGAGGACACGCGGCACTCCTGGGGACTCGGGAAACGGACACCCCGTTCCTACCCCGGCCCCGGGGCGATCCGACGCCGCGGGAGGTTGACGCCGGTCACTCCGGTCCCCGGCGCGGCGGCAGGCTTCCGCCGGTCACATCACGCCCCGGGGGACAGGTGCCGCGTCCCCACCAGCGCGGCGAGGCCGGGCGCGAGGCGCAGCTCGACGGTGCGCAGTGCCGGATGCTCCAGCCAGTGCAGCCGCGCCCGGTCGACCCGGCCCTCGTGCACCGGGGGCCACCCGGTGGCCGGGGTGAAGTCGTCCAGCACCACCGTGCCGCCCGGGGTGAGCAGCCGGCCCACGTCGGCGGGCGGGTCGTGCTCCGCCTTGCCCTGCCCGCCGCCGTCCAGCACCAGCAGGTCGTACGGGCCCCGCTCGGCGATCCGCGTCCAGTCTCCGGTGAGCACCTCCACCCCGGGCCGCCCGGCGAAGACCTCGGCGGCTGTCCGCGCACGCCCCGGATCCCGCTCCACGCTCACCAGCCGCACCCCCGGCCCCGCCCCGGACGCCAGCCAGGCCAGCCCCACCCCACAGCCCGTCCCGGTCTCCCCGATCGTCCCGCGCGCCCCGCCGGCCAGGACGTGCAGCAGCCGTCCCTGCTCCGGCCGGCAGGAGTACGAGAACCCGTGGGCCCGCGCGGCGGCCAGGGCCCGCCCCACCAGCGGGGGCAGGCTTCCGGCGGCCGCGTCGTAGGCGTCCGTTCCACAGGCCGACATGGCGCCGATCCTGCCGCACGAGCACGCCTCAGGCCACGGCCTCCACCACGTCCGCGACCACACAGCTGACGTTGTCCGGGCCGCCCGCCGCGTTCGCCGCGTCGACCAGCGCGGTCACCGCACGGTCGGGGACCGGGGCGGCGGCCAGCAGCTCGTGGACCCGGTCCTGCGGGACGACGGAGGACAGGCCGTCGGAGCAGAGCAGATACCGGTCGCCGGGGAGGGCCTCGTGCAGCCGCAGGTCCGGGTGTGGGTGCGGGCCGTCACCGATGAGCGCCTTCAGCAGCAGCGCGCGCTGCGGGTGGGCCGCCGCCTCCTCCGGCGTCAGCCGGCCCTCGTCGACCATCGACTGGACCATCGTGTGGTCGTGGGTGATGCGGAACAGCTCGCCGTCGCGCAGCAGATACGCCCGCGAGTCGCCTATGTGCACCAGCGCCAGCCGGGAGCCCGTCCACAGCATCGCCGTCAGCGTGGTGCCGGCCTCCGCGGTGCCGCCCGCGGCGTCCCGCACCGCGTCGGCCGCTCCCTGCACGGCGTCCTCCAGCAGGTTGAGCACACCGCCCGCCGGCACCTCCTCCGTGTCCAGGAAGCGCAGCGCCTCCACCGCGGCGCTGCTCGCGGGCGCGCCGGCCGGCCCGAAGCCGTCGGCCACGGCGAGCAGCCGGGTGCCCGCGTACGCGGCGTCCTGGTTGGCGGGGCGGACGCGACCGGTGTCCGAGTGGGCGCAGTACCGCAGTTCCAGCGTGGTGGCGTTCATGACGGGGTCCTCTCTCGATTCCGCTGCCAGGTGATCGACCAGGAAGGAGGCGAGGTCCCGCCGCGCCGCCGTCTCCGCCTCCACCCGCGCCCAGTAGGCGCGGATCTCGCGGGCGGCCGAGGCCGGGTCGTCGACGGCGCGGATCCGCCGGATGCCGGCCAGCGGCATCCCGAGCCGGCGCAGCCAGGCCACCAGCCGCGCCTGCTCCAGCTGCGCCACCGCGTAGTAGCGGTAACCGGTGTCCGGGTCCACCCGGGCCGGGCGCAGCAGGTCCAGCTCGTCGTACAGGCGCAGCGCCTTCGGTGACAGGCGGCAGGCCCTGGCGAACGCACCGATCGTCAGCATGTCCTCGCGCATCGCGTGCTCCCCTCCGTTCCGCCACCGATGCTGGGGCTTCACCGAAGGTGAAGGTCAAGCATCGGGTTCCGGTTCCGCCGGCCGGCGTTGTTAGCCTCCCGGCAGCCGTACGAAGAACCTCCGGACGCCGCCCGGCAGCCGTCGAAGAAGAGGAGCCCGCCGTGCCCCGCATCGCTCTCGTCACCTGCCGTCCCGGGCCGCAGGTCAGCGTCGACCGTGATCTGCCGGTGCTGGAGGCCGCCTTGCGGGACGCGGGGGCCGGGGCGTCGGTCGAGGTGTGGGACGACGACGCGGTGGACTGGGGCGCGTTCGATCTCGTCGTCATACGGTCCACCTGGGACTACAGCTGGCGGGCGGCCGAGTTCACCGCGTGGGCCGAGGTGTGCGGGAAGGTCACGCGGCTGGCGAATCCGGCGGCGGTGGTGCGCTGGAACACCGACAAGCGCTACCTGGGCGACCTCGCGGCGGCCGGGGTGCCCGTCGTCCCCACCCGGTACCTGGCCCCCGGCGACCCGGTCGGCCTGCCCGGCGACCACGAGTACGTCGTCAAGCCCGCATCCGGGGCCGGCGCCCGGTTCGCCGCCCGCTACACGCCCGACCGGCACGACACCGCCGTACGGCACGTGGAGCGGATGCACGCCGAGGGGCTCACGGCGATGGTGCAGCCGTATGTGCGCGGCATCGACGCGGCCGGTGAGCGGGCCCTGCAGTACGTCGGCGGCCGGCTGCTGCACGCCAGCCGCAAGGGCGCCGTCCTGACGCCCGGCACGCCCTACGACGAGCGGAAGGTCGCGCATCCCGGGCTCGAGCCCTGGTCGGCGACCCCGGCCGAACGGGACGTGGCCGAGCGGGCCCTGGCCGCCGTGCCCGGCGCGCCCGAGCTGCTGTACGCCCGGGTCGACCTGGTGGACGGGGAGGACGGACTGCCCCGGGTGATGGAGCTGGAGCTGGTCGAGCCGAACCTGTTCCTGTGGCTGCACGAGGGCTCGGTGCCGCGCGTCGTCGAGGAGGTCCTCAGGGCCGCCGGCCGTCCGTGGCCGTCCGCTGGAGCAGCCCCCAGGTGAACTCCGCGACCACGTCGTGCCGCTGCCCCTCCGCGTCCGGCGCGGTGAAGGCGAGCCCCCACCGGGTGGGTGCCGAGCCCTGGAGCGGGCGGGCGGGGGCGAAGGCGCGGGCGGCCTCGTCGACCGTGCAGGACCAGGGGGTGAGGTCGTCCAGGGTCTCCAGCCGCGGGGCCCGGGCGCCGGGGGCGCGGACGAGCCACTCGTTCCAGACGACGCCCCTGTCGGTCACGAGCACCTCGAAGCGCAGGTCCGGCCAGAGGGGGAGGCGCCACTGCCGGGCCTCGCACTCCAGGTCCCCGATGCGGCGGGGGGCGGTCGACTCGGGCTCGCCCAGGACGGTGCGGACGGGGGTACCTCCCATGCCCTCAAGGCCGTGGGGGAGGGAGGCCGACGATCGGGACCGCGGGGAGCGGAGCATCGCCTGCCAGCGGCGGTTGGCCTCCCGCATGTCCGCGGCCGAGGCGCCCAGCTCGCGGCGGGCGTCCTCGACCAGGCCCGGGTTGTGGTCGGCCATGCGGCGCAGCAGCACCAGCTGGAAGTCGAGCGGCGTGAACGGGCCTGCGGGGCGCGGGGAGGCGGGCATGCGTCCATCGTCGCTCAGCGGGGCAGGCCGCACCCGCGTGACCATTGCCCCGGCAAACGCAGTATGAGTAGCCTGTGTTCGCCATTCCGATCGCCTGTTGATATCTCGAACATCGGGTATCGCGACCGCAGGCGCCTGAGACACCTAGGGAGGGGGCCGGACATGGGACGTCTCGTACCAGCCGTGACCCGGGCTCTCGACATACTGGAGCTCTTCCTCGACGGGGACGGCACGCTCTCCGCCCCCGACATCGTGCGCCGGCTCCAGCTGCCGCGCACCACCGTGCACGAACTGGTGACCACGCTCGCCGCCCGCAAGTACATCGTCCCCGTGGCCGGCCAGCCCGGACGGTACCGGCTCGGGGTGCGTCCGTACCAGCTCGGCGCCCGCTACGCCGAGCACCTCGACCTCGCCGCCGAGGGCCAGCAGGTCGCCCGGAGCGTCGCCGAGACCTGCGACGAGACCGTGCACGTGGCGATCCTCGAGGACACCGACGTCATCTACATCGCCAAGGTCGACTCCACGCACGCGGTGCGCATGGTGTCGGCGGCCGGGCGCCGGCTGCCCGCGCACTGCACGTCCGTCGGCAAGATGCTGCTGGCCTCCCTGCCCGAGCCGGAGGTCGCCGCCCGCTTCCCCGACGGCGCCGAGCTCACCGCGATGACGCCGAACAGCATCACCGACCCGGCCGCCCTGCGCACGGCCCTCGCCGAGATCCGCGAGCGCGGCATCGCGGTGGAGAACCGCGAGTCCAACCCGGACGTCTCCTGCGTGGCCGCCCCGGTCCGGGACCGCACCGGCCGGGTCGTCGCCGCGCTGTCGATCTCCGTGCCCATGATCCGCTGGAGCGAGGAGCGCCGCGCCGAGCTGGAGGAGCTCGCCGTGAAGGGCGCCGCCGACCTGTCCGAGCGGCTCGGCCACCGGAGCGCGGCATGACGTACGAGGTGGCGGTACGGGCCGAGGCGGCGCTCGGCGAGGGGCCGACCTGGGACGCGGACGCGGGCCGGCTGATCTGGGTGGACATCCTGGGCAGCCGCGTGCACACCTACGACCCCGGCTCCGGGCGGCGCACGGTGCGCACGACCGAGCAGCACGTGGGCGCCGCCAAGCCGCGGGCCGGCGGCGGGCTCGTCCTGAACCTGCGCGACGGCGTCGGCCTCCTCGACCCCGACGGCACCTTCCGCCCGCTGCATCACGACCCCGTCCCCGGCCGCCGGGCCAACGACGCCGCCGTCGCCCCCGACGGCAGCCTCTGGGCCGGCACCATGCGCTATGACGAGGCCCCCGGCGGCGGCACGCTCTTCCGCCTCACGGGCGACGGCACCGCGACGACCGTCCTGGACGACGTGGCGGTCAGCAACGGCACCGGCTGGAGCCCCGATGGGCGGCTCATGTACCACATCGACTCGCCGACCCGCCGCATCGACGTCTTCGACCACGACGCCGGGACCGGCGAGGTCGCCGGCCGGCGGCCCTTCGCCGTCGTCGAGGAGGGCGCCGGCTTCCCCGACGGGCTCACCGTGGACGCCGAGGGCGGTGTGTGGGTGGCGCTGTGGGGCGGCTCGGCGGTACGCCGCTACGCGCCGGACGGCACGCTGGACCGGGTGATCGGCCTGCCCGTCCCGCTCGTCACCGCCTGCGCGTTCGGCGGTGCCGGCCTGGCCGACCTGTACATCACCACGGCCCGCACCGGCCTCGCCGCCCCGCACCCGCTCGCCGGGTCGGTGCTCGTGGTGCCGGGGGCGGGCACGGGGCTGCGGCAGCCGGCGTTCCGGGGCTGACGGCAGGGACGCCCGGTCAGGCGCCGGTGCGGTCCAGGGCCCGCAGGACGTCCCGTTCGGACGGGGTCAGCGGCGGTCCGGCCGGCGGCGGCAGCGGGGGGCCGGCCAGCGTGGCCAGCAGGGTGGCCGGGCGCAGGACGCGCTCCGGCCCCGCCAGGATGCTGGTCACGTCCCACAGGGCCGCCGCCGCCGGATAGGAACCGGTCGCCGTCCGGGTCAGCCGCCGGGTGTACGCGCCGACGAGCCGGTCCGCCGCGTTCGGGCTCCCGCCGCGCGTGCCCGGGTACCGCACGTCCTGGCCCACCGCCATGGCCCACGCCGCGCCGACCGGCCCCGCCGCCCCGCGCTGCACCCGGCGGGCCAGACCGGGCGCGGTGGGGCCGGCCCGCCGCACCTCCCCGGCGAGCACCCGCGCGCCCAGCGCGGCCACCGACATGCCCTGCCCGTAGGCCGGGTTGAAGGTGGCCAGCGCGTCGCCGAGGACGACGAGCCCTTCCGGCCAGTGCCGGACCCTCTCCACGTACCGCCGCACATTGCTGGTGCTGCGGCTGACATGCACCCCGGTGAGCGGCTCGGCGCCCGAGATCAGCCGGCCCACGACCGGGTCGCGCAGCTCGAGGGCGTACCGCAGGAAGCCCTCCGGGTCCGCCGGCGGCTCGCCGCCCCGGGTGCCGCCCAGGCTGACCATCCAGCGGCCGTCCTCGATGGGCAGGACCATGCCGCTGTGCCCCGGCCGGGACGCGTACGGGTCGGCGTGCACGACCGTCAGCGGGAACCGCTCCGCCCCCTCCGGCACCCGGTACACCCGGGTGGCGTTGACCAGGCCGGAGTCCACGGTCCGCTCCCGGACCCCGGTCACGCCGAGGCCGTCCAGCCAGGTGAGCAGCCGCGAGCCCCGGCCGCCGGCGTCGACGACCAGGCCGGCGTCGAGGACCTCCTCCCCGGACCCGTCCGGCGCCGTGACCCGGACGCCCGTGACGCGCCCCGGACCGCCCGTCAGCTCCCGCGCGTCGCCCTTGCGGATCCGGACCCCGGGCCGCTCGAGCACCGCCGCGCGCAGCGTCCAGTCCAGCAGCGCCCGGCTGCACGTGAGCATGGCGGGGCCCTCGTGGCGCCAGCGCCGCAGCCAGCCCTCGGGGGTCATCGCCAGCGTGCCCGAACTCAGCGATATCTCGTGCGCCCCCGCCGCGAGCAGCCGCTTGCGCAGCCCGGCGCCGGGGACGAGGTCCTCCATGGCGTCCAGGCCCCCGGCCATCAGCAGATGCGCGTGCCGCCCCTGCGGCAGGCCCCGGCGGTGCTCCGGTCCGTCCGGCAGCTCGTCGCGCTCCAGCACGACCACCTCGTCCACCGCGGTGGACAGCGCCGCCGCGGCCAGCATGCCCGCGAGTCCGGCACCGACGACGACAGCTCTACGGGACACGGTTCTCCTCCGGTTCGGACGGACTGAGGCCAACTTCCCCCGGTCGCGGACGCGTTCAGCCGTGGGTCCAGCCGTGGGCGGCCCTCACCGTACCGTCACACCCGGCGTCGCCGGCCGTGGAGGCCGCCAGCGTCCTGGCCAGCTCCACCAGCCCGCCCGGCCCGGAGACCTCCGTGGCGTGCAGCCGGTAGCCGCTCGGCGTGTCCAGGGGCGCCTCCCGCGCGGCGGCGCGGCGCGCGGCGTCCGCGAGCATCGCCGCCTCCGCGGCCAGCCGGGCCTGGTGGGCGGGGCGGCCCGCGCGCAGGGCGGCGTCCCGTTCCCGCTCCCGCACCCGGTCGTCGAAGTACGGGGCGAGGGCGAGCAGCGCGTCGTGGATGGACACCTCGCGCCACTGGAGCCGCTCGCGGGGCAGCTGCCACCAGGGCGCCGGCGGCTTCGGGGCGGTCGGCACGAACCGCAGCAGCGCCCACAGCGGGCCGAGCCCGCGGTAGTCGGCCAGGCCCCGCCACTGGGCGACCACCGCCGGCAGCAGCCGCGGCAGCACGAAACCGGCGGAGCAGGTCAGCGCGCCGAGCGAGGCCATGGGCGGGGCGAGCGTGGTGGACAGGAAGTCCAGGTCGTGGCCGTACCAACGGGCCGCGACCGCCGTGTACTTGGTCAGCTGGAAGCCGACCACGTCCAGCAGGCTGCCGGCCAGGATCAGCCGCAGCCCGGTCCGCAGCAGCCCGTCGACCTCCCGCAGCCACCGGACGCACACGGCGCACATCACCAGCGTCGCGGCGCTGTGCCCCAGCAGGTACAGCAGGATCATCTCGCGCATGTACGGGGTGCCGGCGTAGTACGTGTCCAGGTCTGTCAGCCGCTCCGTGCGCGCGTCGGCCAGCACGAACAGCACGACGAGCGCGACGATCAGCAGCGTGTACGCGGCCATGCAGCGCAGCACCCGGCGCCGGACCCGGGCCCGCGAACCGCCCCGCCAGTTGACCAGCAGGACGAGCAGCGAGCAGCTGTAGGCCGACAGCATCCCGTACGTCAGCGGCGCACCGAAGTTCGGTACACCCGTGAGGTCGTTGACGGCGGCGAGGGTCAGCGGGGCCGCACAGACGAAGACCAGGGAGCCGAGGACGATCGCCGCGCAGGTGGCCAGGGTCAGCGGGCTGCGCACCGGGCCGCGCGGCCGGCGCAGCAGCACCAGGCAGGACAGCCCGAACACCCCGGCCGCCAGGTACACGACGAGACTCATGCCGGAGAACTCCGTTCGCTCGGCGCCCGGTTCACTCGCGCCCTGTCCACACCCTCCCCGTTCATACCCCGCCCGTCGTGGCCGTCGCGCCGTGCTCCCGGGCCGGGGCGACGGGGCGGGCGCCGGTCAGCGCGTCGGCGATGCGCACCAGCGCGTCCGGTCCGGGCAGCCGGTCGGGCAGCAGGCCGGACACGTCGGGGCGGAGGCCGCCGTACGCGCCGCCCGGGGGAGTGTCCCAGAGTTCCGTGTCCCGTGCCGCCGAGGCCACGGTCACCGCCCATGCCCGCGCCTCGGCCCGCTCGCGGTCGCCGCCGGTCCGCAGCACGGCCTCGCGGGTGCGGTCGTACAGGGCGCCGTCGAGGTGCGGGGCGAGATGGCTCAGCGCGTTGTGGATGCTGGTCTGCCGCCACACCAGCCGGGTCGCGGGGGAGGACAGGCACGGCCGCGGCAGCCGCAGCGAGCGCCGGACGAGGACGTCGTCGAGTACCCGCTCCAGCGGCGCCAGCCGCGCGTACGTCCGTGCCGCCCGCCGCCACTCGGCGGCCCGCGGGGCGGCCAGCGGGATCAGGATCCCGGCGACCGTCAGGACGGCGCTCACCGCGGCCGCCGCCGGGGAGATGCCGGTGACCAGCACCGGCCAGTCCCGGCCGCTCCAGCGGGCGGCCACCGCCGCCAGCTTGGCCACGCTGTACCCGGCGTTGCACAGCGAGCCGGCCCCCAGGACGGTCAGCCCCACCCGCAGCGGGCCGCGCACCCGCCGGGCCCAGCGCAGCGCCGACACGGTGGTGACCGTGACGGCGGTGAGATGCCCGGCCAGGTACAGCACGATCATCTGGCCGATGTACGGCGTCGTCGCGTAGTAGGCGTCCAGGTCGGTGCGGCGCTCCACAGGCGCGTCGCCCAGCGCGAAGGCGGCCGCGATGCCGAGGACGACGAACGCGTACGCGAGGATCCAGCATCGGGCGACGACGCGCACCCGGCGCCCGCCGCGCCAGTGGACGATCAGCACCTGCGCGGCGGCGCCGTACGCGGTGATCGACGCGTACGTGAGCGGCGCGGCCAGGTTCGGGACGCCGCTGAGCCGGTTGACGGCGCCGACGGTCGGCGGGGCGCCGAGGAGGAAGCAGAGGCCGGCCAGCCCCAGCACGGCGCACAGGGAGCGCAGATAGGGATCGTGCCGGTGCCGCACCAGGTCGGGGGCCCTGGTCGCCAGGCCGAGCCACAGCACGGCGCAGCTGACGTAGTTGGCCAGGCCGTTCACCGGTGCGGGCCCCGGTAGTTGAGCGCGGCGCCGATGCGTCCCGCCAGGCCCTCGGCGGCGTCGTCGCCCGCCGCGTAGACGGAGTCCCGCGGGGCCTCCAGCCAGCCCCGCAGCCGGCGACCCATCAGCATGCCGAAGCGGTCGGCCTCCTGCTCCTCGGTCAGGCTGAAGTCGGTGCGCGCGGCGACGGGTCGGAGCCGGCCGTCCCCGGCCGGGGACGGTTCCGCTTCCGCTTCCTCGGCGTGCCGGCACATGTGCCAGACCTCGTGGCACAGGATCACGATCTGGTGCCACACCGCGGCCCGCCGGTCGACCACGACGACGTCGTACGTCCCGGCCTCCAGCCACAACCCGCTGGCGGTGCCCGGCGGAAAGGTCTCCCGGCGCACCACGATCTCGCGCCCCCGCCATGCGGAGACGGACGCGACGAGCGCCTCGAACAGGGCCTCCGGATCCGCGGGTACCGGGATGCGGATGGGGTCGATCAGCGCGTCGGCGAGGCGACGCATCTGCCTGCTCGTGCGCACCGTTCTCCTCTCGGGTCCCGTTCCGCTTGCGGGCGTGCCGCGCGGTCCACTCGAGCAATATGCCAAGACTCCGGCCCGCTCAGCCACCTCCGGCCGACGATGCGGCCGTTCCCTGTGAAAAGACCGCCGCCGCCCGAAAGTCCTGCGCGACTTATTGACGTGTGCGCGCTCCCACCTTACGTTCCCGTTCGAAGTTACGAGCGTGATTCGAAATCTCGAACATGCAGGGGTGCTCTCCCTTCGCGCCTCGGTACGTCACCAACAGATGGGGCAGGGCATGGGACGACCTGGCCTGGATCGCAGGCACTTTCTGGCCGCGGCGGGCGGCCTGACGGTCGCGGGCAGCTTCGGCTTCGCGGCCCTCGGCACGGGCGCCGACGCCCTGGCCTCCGGCGCCGGCACCCGGGTGCGCTACTGGAACCTGTTCAGCGGCGGCGACGGCTACAACATGATCGCGATGCTGGACTCCTTCCGTAAGGACAACCCCGGCATCGACGTGCAGGACTCCACCCTCCAGTGGGGCAGCCCCTTCTACACCAAGCTCGCCATGGCGGCGGCCGGCAACCGCGCGCCGGACCTCGGCGTCATGCACCTCGGCCGCGTCACCGGCTTCTCGCCCGGCCGCCTCCTCGACCCCTGGGACCCCGCCCTGCTCGCCAAGTACGGCGTGCGCGAGCAGGACTTCAACCCGGAGTTGTGGAAGCGCGCCGTCATCGACGGCAAGCTCTACGCGCTGCCGCTCGACATCCACGTCCAGCTCTGCTTCTACCGCAAGGACGTGCTGAAGAAGGCGGGCCTGCTCGGCGAGGACGGCCGGATCGTGCCGGTCGACTCCACCGAAGAGTGGTTCGACGTGCTCAAGGAGGCCAGGAAGGCCACCGCGAAGGGGCTGCAGACGATCGGCCTGTGGCACAACGACCAGAACTTCCAGTGGTGGTTCTTCGTCGCCTTCTACACCCAGCTCGGCGGCACCTGGTTCAACGACGCCAGGACCGAGGTCACCTTCGACACCGACAAGGCCGTCCAGGTCCTGGAGTTCCTGCGCAAGCACGTCGCCGACGGGTACGCCAACCCCTCCTTCGGCGGCGGAGCCGGTGCCGAACAGTTCGTCAACGGCTCCCCGTTCGCCTGGGAGGGCAACTGGTCCGTGCCGGTCTTCGACGCCGCGAAGCTCGACTACGGCGCCACTCCGCTGCCGCCCGTCTTCGGCCGGCGCGCCACCCACGCCGAGTCCCACTCCTTCGTCCTGCCGCACCAGGCCGACCGCGGCGGCGCCACCAACGAGGGCGCGCACCGGCTCGCCGCCTACGTCGTCAAGCACGCCAGGCAGTGGGCGGCCGGCGGGCACATCCCCGCCTACACGCCAACCCTGTCCACCGCCGCGTACCGGGAACTTCAGCCGCAGAACGAGTACGTCTCGGCCATGGACCACCAGGCCACCGAGCCCAAGGTGTGGTTCGCCGGCTCCACCGGCATCCTCGCCCAGCGCATCGGCCCGGTCGTCGTCTCCTCGACGATGGGCTCCGCCAAGCCGGACGCCGCGGCGCGCCGGATGAGGAGCGAACTCACCCGGCTCCTCGCGTCGAAGAACCCCATGGACGGCAGGACCGCCGCGCAGGGAGGTGCCGCCGCATGACGACGACCAACGCCGGGGCCGTCATCCGCCCGGCCCGCGCCGGGACCGCCGCCGACAGTTCCGCCGTCCGCCGAAAGCAGGGCTTCCAGCACGGCGGCTGGTTCGTCGCCCCGTTCCTCGCCCTCTTCGCCCTGTTCGTGATATGGCCGCTGCTGCGCGGCCTCTACCTGAGCTTCACCGACGCCAACATCTCCGGCGACAGCGCGAGCTTCATCGGCCTCGACAACTACCGCGAGGCCCTCCAGGACCCCCTGATGTGGGACGCGCTCGGCCACAGCGCCTACTTCACGCTGCTCGTCGTGCCCTGCATCACCGTCCTCGCCTTCCTCCTCGCGATGCTGGCCCACCACATCGAGCGCGGCAAGTGGCTGTGGCGGCTCTGCTTCTTCCTGCCGTTCCTGCTGCCGTCCACCGTCGCCGCCAATCTGTGGCAGTGGCTGTTCAACCCGGGCACCGGCATGGTCAACCACGTCCTCGGCATCGAGACGCCCTGGCTGACCGACAAGTCGTACGCCATGCTCGCCGTCGTCATCACCACGCTGTGGTGGACCGTCGGCTTCAGCTTCCTGCTCTACCTCGCCGCGCTCCAGGGCATCCCCGCCCACCTGTACGAGGCAGCCGAGCTCGACGGCGCGAACGCGTGGCACCGCACCGTCCACATCACGCTGCCGATGCTGCGCAACATCACCGGCCTCGTCGTCGCGCTGCAGATCCTCGCCTCGCTCCAGGTCTTCGACCAGGCCGTCGTCATGCAGGACTTCGGGCCCGGCCCGGAGAACTCGACCCGCACCTTCGTGCAGTACACGCTCGAACAGGGCTTCACCAGCTACCGCGTGGGCTACGCCTCCGCCATCTCCATCATCTTCTTCGTGCTCATCGCGGCCGTCGCCCTCGCCCGGATGTGGCTGCTGCGCAACCGTGAGGAGGGCGGCCGATGACCACCGCCGCACCGCCGATCCGCACCCGCCGGGGGTGGACACCCGGCCAGGTCGTGCTCACCCTGCTCGGCACCGCCGTCTCCGCGGTGTTCCTCGCCCCGCTCGCCTGGGCCCTGTTCACCTCGCTCAAGTCGGAGACCGAGGCGGTCGAGGTGCCCACGCACTGGCTGCCGCACGACTGGACCGGCCAGGCCTGGTCGGCCCTGTTCGAGACCGGCAACATCACCAACTGGTTCGTCAACTCGCTGGTCGTGTCCGTGTGCGTGACGACGGTCGTGATGCTGGTCGCCGCGCTCGCCGGATACGGCTTCGCCCGCACCGAGTTCCGCGGCAAGGGCGTCCTGATGGGCGTCGTGATGGCCGGCCTGATGGTCTCCCCGGCCGTGCTCGGCGTCCCGCTGTTCACCACCGTCCAGCAGATGGGGATGGTCGACACCTACTGGGGCATGATCCTGCCGCAGTGCGCGCCCGCCGCGATGGTCTACATCCTCTACAAGTTCTTCCAGGGCATCCCGCGCGAACTGGAGGAGGCCGCCTTCATCGACGGCGCCGGCCGCTGGCGCGTCTTCTTCACGATCATCGTGCCGCTCTCCCGCCCCTCGCTCGCGGCGGTCGGCATCTTCACCTTCATCAGCTCCTGGAACAACTTCCTGTGGCCCTACATGGTCACCAACGACCCCGACCTGATGACCATGCCGAACGGCATCGCGACCGTCATGAACTCCTACGGCATCCAGTGGGCCCAGCTCATGGCCGGCGGTCTGATGGCGGGCCTGCCGCTGATCGTCGTCTTCGTCTTCTTCCAGCGCCAGATCGTGGCGGGCGTCGCCCACACGGGTCTGGCCGGCCAGTAGAGAGCCCCTACGAGGACAAGTCACCCCCCGAAAGGAAAAGATGCGCCCCGCCCGCTTCACCCTCGACCCCGCCTTCACCGTCGGCGCCGTCAGCCCCCGCCTCTTCGGCTCCTTCGTCGAACACCTCGGACGCTGCGTGTACACCGGCGTCTTCGAACCGGGCCACCCCACCGCGGACGCCGAGGGCCTGCGCCAGGACGTGCTGGACCTGGTCCGCGAGCTCGGTGTGACCGCCGTCCGCTACCCCGGCGGCAACTTCGTCTCCGGCTACAAGTGGGAGGACTCGGTCGGCCCGGTGGAGGACCGCCCGCGCCGCCTGGACCTGGCCTGGCGCTCCACCGAGACCAACCGCTTCGGCCTCTCCGAGTACATCGCCTTCCTCAAGAAGATCGGCCCCCGGGCCGAGCCCATGATGGCCGTCAACCTCGGCACCCGAGGCGTCGCCGAGGCCCTCGAACTCCAGGAGTACGCCAACCACCCCTGTGGCACGGCCCTGTCGGACCTGCGCGCCGAGCACGGCGACAAGGACCCCTTCGGCATCCGGCTCTGGTGCCTGGGCAACGAGATGGACGGCCCCTGGCAGACCGGCCACAAGACCGCCGAGGAGTACGGCCGCGTCGCCGCCGAGACGGCCCGCGCCATGCGCCAGATCGACCCGGACGTCGAACTCGTCGCCTGCGGCTCCTCCAGCCAGGCCATGGAGACCTTCGCCGCGTGGGAGGCGACGGTCCTCCAGGAGACGTACGACCTCGTCGACTACGTCTCCCTGCACGCCTACTACGAGCCGCTCGACGGCGACGTGGACTCCTTCCTGGCCTCCGCCGTGGACATGGAGTCCTTCATCGAGAACGTCGTCGCCACCTGCGACCACGTCGGCGCCCGCCTCAAGTCGAAGAAGAAGATCAACCTCTCCTTCGACGAGTGGAACGTCTGGTACATGGCGAAGACCCAGGCCGAGGTCAGCGCCCTGGACTGGCCCGAGGCGCCGCGGCTGCTGGAGGACAACTACAGCGTCACCGACGCCGTCGTCCTCGGCTCGCTCCTCATCGCCCTGCTGCGGCACGCCGACCGCGTCACCGTGGCCTGCCTCGCCCAGCTGGTCAACGTCATCGCCCCGATCATGACCGAGCCGGGCGGCCCGGCCTGGCGCCAGACCACCTTCTTCCCCTTCTCCCAGGCCTCGAAGCACGGCCGCGGCGAGGTCCTCGACGTCCGCGTGGACTCCCCGACGTACGACACGGCGAAGTACGGCGAGGCCGACCTCCTGCACGCCACCGCCGTGCGCGCCGAGGACGGCACCGTCACCGTCTTCGCGGTCAACCGCTCCCGCACCGAGCCGCTGCCCCTCGACGTCGCCCTGAACGGCCTCGACCTGACCGAGGTCGTCGAGCACAGCGCCCTCGCGGACGCCGACCCCGACGCCCGCAACACCCTCGCCGAGCCCGACCGGGTCGTCCCGCACGCGGTCGAGGGCACCGCCCTGAGGGACGGTGGACTGACCGCCGTCCTGGAGCCGCTGTCCTGGAACGTGATCCGCCTCGCCTGACCCGGCGTCAGGACCCTTGCGCAGGCCTCGGCGTCACGCCTTCCGGCGGCCGGGGGAGGCGACCGGTGTCACCGGCACCCCTCCGGCCGCGCCGCCCAGCAGGGTGAGCCGCACGGCCCCCGGCCCCGCGGGCGTGCCGCCGCCGGCCAGCACCGCCAGGGCGAGGGTGTTGGCGGCGGCGCGCGTGCGCAGGATGCCACCCGGCAGCGCTAGGGTGCGCCGGGCGTCGCCTCCCGCGTACTCGCCCATGTTCCAGCCGTTCAGGAAGACCTGGACGCGGTGGCCGCCGTCCGGGGCGTCGTCGAACGTCAGCCCCACCGAGGCGTCCGCCTCCGGCGGGACGTCCAGCCGGAACGTCGTCCGGTACCACGTGACGCCCTGCCGCCGGTCCGCGCGCGGCAGCGACACCGACTCCCAGCCGCCGTCGTCGTACCCGGGCAGGTGCCAGCCCTTCCGCTCGCCGTACAGGCCGCCGTGGTTGAGCGGCCCGCGCACCGGGTCGGGGGCCGTGGCGCCGCGCAGCCGCCAGCGCACCTCCGGGGAGACGCCCCCGAAGGTGACCGACGTGAGCCCGCGGGCCGCCCGGTAGTCGTCCTCGGCGTGCTGGGTGCGCCGGACCAGGACGGACAGCACGGGCGTGTGCGGCTGTCCGGCCGCCGCCCGCTCGCGCAGCCGTGCGCGCAGCCTCCGCGGCAGCAGGAAGCCGGCCGTGCCGGACCACGTGCCCTTCCCGTCCTCCCGGTCCACCTCGTGGGTGCCCAGCGGCTCCCCGTCCAGCCAGGCCATGAGCATCCCGCGGGCGCCCGTGCCGTAGGCGAGGGAGACGGACTCCAGCCCGGCGGCGCCGGTGAGCCGGCCCCGGTACCAGACGTCGCCGTAGTGGAAGCCGTAGTCGTCGGCGAAGAGCACCGGCTGCTCGTCGGGCACCGGCGTCGTGCTGTACGAGATGCGGCGGTCGGCGACCGTCCAGCCCGAGTCGTCGTAACCGGGCTCTGCCTCCGGGTTCTCCCTCCGGCACCGCCAGCCGTCGAGCGCGGGCAGCACCAGCCTCGGCGGGCCGGGCAGCGGACGCCTGGTCCCCAGGCCCCCGTCCCGGCCGGCCGACGTGGCGACCGCGCGGCCGTTCCAGGTGACGTCGGTGATGCCGCGCGGCGCCCACACCTCCAGCCCGTACACGTCGGCCGTGTCCCCGGTCAGCCGCACCGTGTGGCCGTCCAGGACGGCGTCGCGCAGCAGCGTCGGGCCGTACACGAGCCCCTTGCCGGTCGGGGTGTCGAAGGGCCACAGCCGCAGGGAGACGGCGTCGTCGGCGAAGAGGAGCAGCAGGGTGCGGTCGGAGCCGGCGCTGCGCACCCGCACCCGGGCCAGGCCGTCCGCCCCGAGCGGCACCGTCACGTGCAGCTTGTCCTTGTCGTACGCCCAGGCCGCCTCCGCGTCCAGCCGGGTGGGCCAGGGCTCCTCCGGGCAGTCCAGCACGACCTGCGCCGTCTCGCCGGTGCGGCCCACGAAGGCGGCGATGTCCAGCCGTCCGACGCTCATGGTGAGCAGGGGCTGCACGGTGGCGTGGGCCAGCTTGCGCCCCCCGCCCAGGTCGAGGCCGGCGGCGAGCAGCCTGGCGTCCCGCGCGGGCACGGAGACCCGGACGTCCGTCCCGTTCAGCGGGAGGGTGGACCTCACGTCCGCGGCCGAGTCGTTGCGCAGGACGTACACCTGCGTGCCGGTGTCCGGGTTGGTCAGGTGGCGCACCTGGAGCCGGGGGTCGCCGGCCGGGACGGCGGGCGCCGGCTCCAGCCGCGCCAGGTCGGGGACATGGCGCAGCAGGTGCCCGATCTGGTGGAGCGGGGCGAGCCGCTCCGTGGGCCTGCGCGCCTCGTCGATCGGCGCCGCGGGGTCGTACGCGGGGGCGGGCGCCGACGGCGCGGCCAGCCAGCCCCACGAGGTCCCGCCGAACACCGGGCCGGTGCTGTGCAGCGTGACGCCCCGCGCGAGGTCGGTGAGGTGGACCCGCCGGGCCTCGGCCGCGTCCGCGGTCCGCCGTGTCTCCCCGAGGGCGAGCGGGGTGCCGTCGTGGAGGAGGGGGACGTCGATGCCGTCCGCGCGGAGCCTCGCCTCCAGGTGGCCGAGCAGGCCGTGCTGCGGGGCGTCGGCCCGGTAGAGGAGGACCGTGCCGGTGCCCCGGGTGTACTGGTGCCGGGCGGCGACGGCGTTCACGTGGCCCAGCCACTCGTCGGCGTGCCGCAGATACGCCGGATCCGCACTCCGGGCGTCCGCCCCGGCCGCCGTCAGCCAGCCCGGCAGGCCGCCGGCGTCGACGTCCGCGACGATGCGCGGGCCCGGCCGCAGGACGACGTACAGACCGGTCTCGGCGGCGGTGCGCAGGAACAGGTCCAGGTCGCGGACGCCGGTGAAGTCGTACCGTCCCGGGGCGGGGGAGTGCTGGTGCCAGGCGAGGGGCACCTCGACCGCGTTGAAGCCCGACGCCCGCATCTTCTGGAGCACGTCCCGCCACAGCGACGGGCTCGGCAGCCGGAAGGGGTGCAGCTCGCCGGCCCACAGCACGAGGCGTCTGCCGTCGACCAGCAGGGAGTGCCGGTCGAAGGCGACCCGGTGGCGCACCCCGTCGGCGCCGGGCGGCGCGGGCCGCGGCCCGGTGGACGCGTCGCCGGGCGCGCCGGAGGCCGGCACCGCCCCGCCGCCCACGCTGCCGCCGAGGGCGAGACCGAGGACGCCGGTGCCCGCGAGGGCGCTGAAAACTCGTCTGCTGAGCTCCAAGGGAGCCTCTCCTGTTGCCTGTACCGCCGGTGCCGGTGAGACCGCCGGGTCACCTGTGCCGGGCCCATTGTCCACAACGCCCCGCACAATGGACGCATGAGGATCTCGGCACGGGCGGACTACGCGGTACGGGCGGTGCTGGAACTGGCCGTCCGGCAGGGCGAGCACCCCGTGAAGGCGGAGGAGGTCGCCACCGCCCAGGACATCCCGCACAAGTTCCTGGAGGGCATCCTCGGAGACCTGCGCCGGGGCGGCATCGTGGAGAGCCGGCGGGGCGGGGGCGGCGGGTACCGGCTGGCGCGCGAGGCGGCCGAGGTCACGGTCGCGGACGTCATCCGGGCGGTGGACGGCCCGATCGTCTCGGTGCGCGGCGAGCGTCCGACGGGCCTCGTGTACACGGGCACGGCGGGGCCGCTGCTGCCGCTGTGGGTGGCGCTGCGCGCCAATGTCCGCCGGATCCTGGAGGGCGTGACCATCGCGGACCTGGCCGCCGGCGCGCTGCCGGACCCGGTGCGGCGGCTGGCGGCGGAACCGGCGGCGTGGGAGAACCCTTAGACCCCCCTGACGGGCCCCGCTTTTGGCCGGAGTTCCACCTGTCCGGGGCGAACGGGCTCCGCTTACGATGCGACCGCCCTGTGGATGACATGTGCACGACCATTCACATGGCGCACACATTCAACCAGTTCCCGTTCCGCTTCCACCCCCCACCGACCGGATGGGAGACCCATGGCCACCGGCCTGCTCCTGAGCGGCACGATCGCCGCGCTCCTCACCTCCGCGCTGCCCGCGCAGCACCCGTCCTCCGGCGGGTTCGAGGACCCGCCCCCGGACAAGATCGTCATCAAGGTCGCCACGGTGAACGGCTCCGGCTGCCCCCAGGGCACGACCGCCGTCGCCGTCTCCGAGGACAACACGGCCTTCACCGTCACCTACAGCGACTACCTGGCCCAGGCGGGCGGCGACTCGGCGCCCACCGCGTACCGCAAGAACTGCCAGCTCAACCTGCTCGTCCACGTCCCGCAGGGCTTCACCTACGCCGTCGCGAGCGTCGACTACCGCGGCTTCGCCGCGCTCCAGCCGGGCGCCAAGGGCACCCAGCGGGCCTCGTACTACTTCCAGGGCTCCCCGAACACGGAGTACCGCAGCCACCCGTTCAACGGCCCCTACGACGACAACTGGCAGGCCACCGACTCCACCGACTGGGCCCAGCTGGTCTGGGCGCCCTGCGGGGTCCAGCGCAACTTCAACGTCAACACGGAACTGCGGGTGAGCGCCGGGACGGACCGGGACCAGGTCAGCTTCATGACGATGGACTCGACGGACGGCGACATCAGCACCGTCTACCACCTGGCGTGGAAGGAGTGCCCGGAGTCCTGACCCGACGGGTCACGTCCCGCCCGGCCGGCACAGCAGGGGCTTGTCCAGTTCCGCGCAGGGGCGGTGGCCCTTGGACCGGATGACGTCCTTGCCGACCTCGTTGGCGAGGTAGCGCAGGAATCCCGCGGCGACCGAGTCCGCCGGGGGTTCCCCGTAGGTGTAGGCGATCTCGGTCTCCCAGTACGGGTACGCGCCCTCGTCGGCACCCTCGAGGGTCGCCGGGTAGCCGTCGATGCGGACCAGCCGCACGTCGTCGCGGGCGGTGGCGGCGCCGACCTCGCTGTGGCCGAGGGCTCCCGGTGTGGAGGCCACGGTGTCCAGCAGGGTCGGCGTGGCGCCCACCTCGCAGCGGCCCGGCCCGCGGGTGTCCAGGCTGTTGCAGTCGTTGGCGGTCGTCGCGAGCAGCGGCCGGCCGGCCAGCACCTGCTTCTGGAGCGTGGTCCGGGTGCCGGAGCCGGGGTTGCGGCTGACGAGCTGGACCGGCAGGTCGTTGCCCTTCACCTGGCTCCAGTTGGTGATCTCGCCCGCGTAGATGCGCCGCACCTGGTCCAGCGACAGGTCCCGCACCCCGGCGTCCCGGTTCACGACGAGGGTGAACAGGGACAGGGCGACGGGACGGGGCAGCAGCTGGGTGCGGCCGTCGGACTTGGGGCCGTCGCTGAAGGACAGCCGGTCGCCCAGGCCCTCCTCCGGCGCCGCCTTGCGTCCCGCCGCCGCGAGGGCGTCCAGACCGGGGACGCTGCCCTTGAAGGAGTCGTCGGTCAGCGGGATCCGGGCGTCGGGGCAGGTCTTCGTGTACTGCTTCGCCGCCTGCTCCAGGACCGGCTGGAAGGCGGTGGAGCCCGACAGGTGCAGCGTCCCGGCGGCGCAGTCCAGCGGCGCCGCCCGCGGTTCGTCGTCCCGGGCGAAGACGGACACGGACTGGGTGACGCTCACCAGCACGAGGACGGCGAGCAGCCAGCGCACCGGGCGGGAGGCGAAGGGGTAGTACTCGGTCTTCTTGATGGTCCCGCCGCGCACCCCGCCGACGACGCCCGCGGTGACCTCCGGGCCGGGGAAGTCGGCGTCGGTGAACTCCGGTACGCGGTCCAGGACCGCCAGCACCTTGTAGTGCGCCCGGCGGTTGAGCTTGACCTTGGGCAGCCTGATGACACCGTCCGTGGAGCCGAGGCCCGGCGTTCCCGGCGCGAAGAAGTCGCGCAGCACGGTGTGGCTGCACTCCGTCACGACCATGCCGACGACGCGGCGGCCCGGGAACGCCACGCGTATGCCCACCGGGTCGTTGGCGGGGGCCACGTAGTCGTCCTCGACGATCGGCGTCCAGCCCACGTTCTCGATGCGCAGCAGCACGACCGAGGGGTCGCGCAGCTCGGAGCCGTCCCACTGGAGCCGCCGCAGGATCCCGGCCGCCGGGCCGGACGAGGTGGCCGAGTCGCGGGCGGTGGTGTCCATCTGCACGCGGTAGCCGAGCCGTTTGCGGCCCGCGAGGAAGAACTCCCACAGGGCGGCGGCCACGGGCACGGCGAGGCCGAGCACGGCGATCACCGATTCCCACGAAACTCCGTTCATTCACCGGCTCCAGGACGCGACGGCGGACAGCGGGGAGGCCATGGTGACCGGAGGGAGGGACGGCCGGCGGGGGATGCGCCGACCGTCCGCCGGGAATTCACCGGGGCGTCATCCGCGGCCCGGCGGTGCGGGGGTCAGCCGGTGCGGCCCATGCCCGCCGCGTTCGGCCACGCCTGCTGCGGCCCCGAACGGCCCGTCGCCGGGACCGGGTCCAGGCCGTTGGTGCCCCGGACCTGGGCGGCCGTCAGGCCCCCGCGGGCCGGGACGCCGGGCGGGGTGGGGCCGGTGGGCACGGGATACCCGGCGGCGGCCGGTGCGGGTGCGGGCGCCGGTACGGGCGTGGGCTGCGGGAACGGCGTGGGCTGCGGCACCGGTGCCGGCTGGGGGACCGGCACCGGCTGGGGATACGGCGCCGTCGGCTGCGGGAACGGCACCTGCTGCGGCACCTGCTGAGGCACCGCCGGTACCGGCGTCGAGCCGGGGTCCGCCGCCGCGGGGGCGACGGGGACCGCGGCGGGGAGCGGCATGCCGGTGCCGGCGGCCGGAGCGGCGAGCTGCCGCAGGCCCGCCCCGTTGGTCTCGCTCATCAGCCGGTCGATCGCCGCCGTGCCCGGGCTGTAGCCGGTCCCTGTGGCCGGCCCGGGCACGGCGGCTCCCCTCCCGGTCCCGTAGAGCACCTGTTCCAGGCCGGACACCAGGCGACGCACGTCCACCTGGGGGCGCACCACGAGACGCAGGAAGCGGCTGGAGGAGCCGATCTTGTTGCCGCACTCACGGACCAGGACCCGGTGCTCGGTGAGCATGCGGTCCCGGACCACGGTGCCTTCGGCGCCCACGGGAAGCCGGACGAAGAGGAAGTTGCCCTGGGAGGGGTAGACGGTCAGACCGGGCAGCGCCGACAGCAGACCGGCCATCTCCAGCCGGTCGCGGCGGACCTGGTGCAGGCTCTGCGCGTACTCGGGGCCGTGGTCGCGCAGCATGAACACCACGTGCTCCGCGAAGGAGTTGAGGTTCCACTTGGGGAGCATGGCGCGCACCCGTCCGGCGAGCGCCGGGTTGGCGACCAGATAGCCGAAGCGGATGCCGTGCAGTCCGAAGTTCTTGCCGAGGCTGCGCAGCACGACGACGTTGGGCCGCAGCATCGCCTCCTGGACCACGCTGGGCTCCGCCTCCGCGTCGGCGAACTCCAGGAAGGACTCGTCGATCACCACCAGGTCCCGGTCGGCCATCGCGTCCATGAACTGCACGAGCGCCTGCTTGTGCTGGTAGCCGCCGTCGGGGTTGTTGGGGTTGCAGACCACCACCGTGCGCGTCCCCCTCGCCCGGACGAACTCGGCGTACTGCCCGAGGTCGAGGGCGAAGCCGCTGGACTCCTGGAGCGGGAACATGTCGACCCGCTTGCCGGTCTCCATGGGCTGGTCGGTCCAGCGGCCGAAGGTGGGGACGGGGACGGCGAGGGAGTCGCGGACCAGGAGGTGATCGATCCAGGTGATCAGCTCGGTGGAGCCGTTGCCCATCGCCACGCACTGCGGCGGCAGGCGGAGCAGGCCGCACAGCTCGGCCGTGATGGTGTCGGCGCCGCTCGGGTAGTACGTGATGATCTCCCGCAGCCGGGAGGCCATCTCGTCGAACATCGCCGGGGTGGGGAAGTACGGGTTGCAGGGGATGCAGAAGTCCACCGGCCCGCCCGACCCGTCGCCGCTCTCCCGCGTCAGCGCCGCCATCGAGGGGCTGTGCGCCGCGGTGCTGCGGAACAACGAGGTGACGTTGCCGGACAAAGGTGCCTCCGTGGGTGAGCGGCCCGCGCGGGGGAACGCGGGCCGCACCTGTATACGGAGACGGACGGGACGCCGTTCAACTCGTGTGAAGAAAGTGTGCCCTCACGACGCCACGACGCCGACGCCACGACACCACGACGTCGACGTCACGACGTCACGACGTCACGGCTCACGCGTCGAACGAGTGCACCGTCGTCGTCCGGTACGTCTGCCCCGGGCGCAGCACGGTCGACGGGAACGACGGCTGGTTCGGCGAGTCCGGGAAGTGCTGGGTCTCCAGGCACAGCGCGTCGCCCTGCCGGTAGACGGAGCCGCCGGGGCCGGTCAGGGTGCCGTCGAGGAAGTTGCCCGAGTAGAACTGGAGCCCCGGCTGGTCGGTGGCGATGCGCAGGGTGCGGCCGGAGGCGCCGTCGCGCAGGGTGGCGATGTGCTCGGGGCGCTCGGTGACGCCCTTGTCCAGCACCCAGTTGTGGTCGAAGCCCTTGGCGGTGACCAGCTGCGGGTGGCCGGCCCGGATGTCCCGGCCGATCGGCTTGGCGCGGCGGAAGTCGAACGGGGTGCCCGCGACCTTCGCCAGCTCGCCGGTGGGGATCAGCCCGGCGTCGGTGGGCGTGAACCGGGAGGCGGCGATCGACAGCTCGTGGTCCTCGATCGTGCCGCTGCCCTCGCCGGCCAGGTTCCAGTAGACATGGCTGGTGAGGTTGACGACGGTGGCCTTGTCGGTGGTGGCCTCGTAGTCGATGCGCCACTCACCGCGCCGGGTGAGCGTGTACGTCACCGTCGCCCGGAGCGTGCCCGGGTAGCCCATCTCGCCGTCGAGGCTGGTGTAGTGCAGGACCAGGCCCACGTCGGAGCCCCGGGTGAACGGCTCGACGTCCCACACCCGGTAGTCGAAGCCCAGGGCGCCGCCGTGCAGGGAGTTCTCGCCGTCGTTGACCGAGAGCTGGTACTGCTTGCCGTCCAGGGTGAAGCGGCCCTTGGCGATGCGGTTGCCGTAGCGGCCGATCAGGGCGCCGAAGTGCGGGCTGCGGGCCACGTAGTCCTCGAGGTCGTCGAAGCCCAGGGAGACGTTCGCGTACCGGCCGCGGCGGTCGGGGATCTCCAGGGACTGCACGACACCGCCGTACGACAGCACCTTCATCCGCGTGCCGCCGTTCTCCAGCGACCAGCGGTACACCTTCGTGCCGTCGGCGAGCGTGCCGAAGAGCTCCTTCACAGGCTTCCTGCCTCCCGTGGCATGTGCCGTGCCGCCGAGCGTGGTGGCGGCGATGCCGGCGGCCGCGGCCGATGCCATGACCGTGCGTCTGCTCAGTTCCATTGCGGCTCCTGTACTTCCGTGGAAAGAAGCGGGCCCCGCCCGGATGGGGCGGGGCCCGGAGTGACTACGAACCGACCTTGCGCTTGTTCCACACGTCGAACCCGACCGCGGCCAGCAGGACCAGGCCCTTGATGACCTGCTGCCAGTCCGTGCCGATGCCGACGAGGTTCATACCGTTGTTCAGCACGCCCAGGACCAGACCGCCGATGATCGCGCCGAGGACCGTGCCGACGCCGCCGCTCATCGACGCGCCGCCGATGAACGAGGCCGCGATGGCCTCCAGCTCGAAGTTGAGGCCGGCCTTGGGCGAGGCCGCGTTGAAGCGGGAGGCGAAGACGAGACCCGCCAGGGCCGCCAGCATGCCCATGTTCAGGAAGACCAGGAAGGTGACCTTCTTGTCCTTCACACCCGACAGCTTGGCCGCGGGCAGGTTGCCGCCGATGGCGTAGATGTGGCGGCCGATGATCGCGTTGCGCATCAGATAGCCGAAGCCGACGACGAGCACGCCCAGGATGAGCAGCACGATCGGGGCGCCCTTGTAGCTGGCCAGCAGCAGCGTGACCACGAGGACGGCGGCGACCAGCGCGACCAGCTTGAGCAGGAACAGCTTGGCGGGGAGCACGTCCAGGGAGAACTCCTGCTGGCGCCCCCGGTCGCGCACCTCCTGGTAGACCACGAAGGCGATCAGAGCGAATCCGAGCAGCAGGGTGAGGTTGTGGTAGTTGGTGTTCGGGCCGACCTCGGGCAGGAAGCCGTTGGCGATCTTCTGGAGGTCCTTCGGGAAGGGGCCGAGCGTCTGGCCCTTCAGGAAGATCTCCGTCAGACCGCGGAAGAGCAGCATGCCCGCGAGGGTCACGATGAACGACGGTATGCCGAGATAGGCGATGAAGAACCCCTGCACGGCTCCCGCGAGCGCGCCGATGGCCAGGCACAGCACCACCGCGAGCGGCCAGGACAGATCGTGCTCGACCATCAGCACGGCGGCCGTCGCGCCGATGAACGCCGTCAGCGAGCCGACCGACAGGTCGATGTGGCCCGCGATGATGACGAGCATCATGCCGATCGCGAGGATCAGGATGTAGCTGTTCTGCAGCACCAGGTTGGAGACGTTGCGCGGCAGCAGCAGGTCCCCGTTCGACCAGACGGCGAACAGTGCCACGATCAGGCCGAGGGCGATCAGCATGCCGTACTGGCGCATGTTGCGGCGCATGCCGTCGAGCATCAGCTGCAGCAGGCCGCCCCCGTCGGCGGAAGCGCCCTTGCCCGGTGGTGCGGGGGCCGGGGTCTTGGCGGTCACGTCCGTGCTCATCGGGTTACCTCTTTGTCCTTCGTCATCTGACGCATCAGCGCTTCCTGCGACGCCTCGGCCCGTGAGAACTCACCGGTGAGCCTTCCGGCGGCCATCGTGTAGATGCGGTCGCACATGCCGAGCAGCTCCGGCAGTTCGGAGGAGATGAAGACGACCGCCTTGCCCTGGGCGGCCAGCTGGTCGATGACCGTGTAGATCTCGTACTTGGCGCCCACGTCGATGCCGCGCGTGGGCTCGTCCAGGATCAGCACCTCGGGACCCGCGAAGATCCACTTGCTGAGGACGACCTTCTGCTGGTTGCCGCCGGACAACTTGCCCACCGGCTCGAAGACGGTCGGCGCCTTGATGTTCATGGAGGTGCGGAAGCCCTCGGCGACCTGCCGTTCCCCGTGCTCGTCGACGACACCCCGTTTGGCGACCTTGCCCAGCGCGGTCAGCGAGATGTTCCGGTTGATGGTGTCGATGAGGTTGAGGCCGTAGTGCTTGCGGTCCTCGGTGACGTACGCGATGCCGTGCCCGACCGCCTCCGGGACGGTCTTGGTGCGGATCTCCCTGCCGTCGCGCAGGACCGTGCCGCCCGTGTACCGGCCGTAGGTGCGGCCGAACACGCTCATCGCCAGCTCCGTGCGGCCGGCGCCCATGAGACCGGCGATGCCGACGATCTCCCCGCGCCGGACCTCGACCGACACGTCGTCGACGACCTTGCGCTGCTGGTCGATGGGGTGGTGGACGGTCCAGTTGCGGATCTCCAGGGCGGGCGCGGCGCCCTCCTCCGGCTGGTGCGGGGTCCGCTCCGGGAAGCGGTTCTCCAGGTCGCGGCCGACCATCCCGCTGATGATCCGGTCCTCGGTGGTCTCCGCCGCCTTCACGTCGAGCGTCTCGATGGAGCGCCCGTCGCGGATGATCGTGACCGAGTCGGCGACCCGGCGGATCTCGTTGAGCTTGTGGGAGATGATGATCGAGGTCATCCCCTGTTCCTTCAACTGAAGGATCAGGTCGAGGAGTTTGCCGCTGTCCTCGTCGTTGAGCGCCGCCGTCGGCTCGTCGAGGATGAGCAGCTTCACCTTCTTCGACAGCGCCTTGGCGATCTCCACCAGCTGCTGCTTGCCCACGCCGATGTCGGCGACCCGGGTCTCCGGGTGCTCGTCGAGCCCGACGCGGCGCAGCAGTTCGGTGGCGTGCCTGAGGGTGTCGTGCCAGTTGATCAGCCCGCGCTTGGCGTGCTCGTTGCCGAGGAAGATGTTCTCCGCGATGGAGAGGTACGGCACCAGCGCCAGCTCCTGGTGGATGATCACGATGCCGTGCTGTTCGCTCGCCCGGATGTCCTTGAACCGGCAGGTCTCCCCCTCGAAGAGGATGTCCCCCTCGTAACTGCCGTGCGGATGGACGCCGGAGAGCACCTTCATCAGGGTCGACTTGCCGGCGCCGTTCTCGCCGCAGATGGCGTGGACCTCGCCCTGGTGAACGGTCAGCGTGACGTCCGACAGCGCTTTGACACCGGGGAAGGTCTTGACGATCGAGCGCATTTCCAGGACGGGTCCCGCCATGGTCGTGCCTTCCAATCCTTGGGTGGGCCCGGTTACTTGAGGTCGTTCTCGGTGTAGTAGCCGCCGTCGATCAGGACCTGCTTGTAGTTGGCCTTGTCGACGCTGACCGGCTGGAGCAGGTAGGCCGGGACGACCTTGGAGCCGTTGTCGTAGGACTTGGTGTCGTTGACCTCGGGCTTCTTGTCGTTGAGCACCGCGTCGACCATGTTCGAGGCGACCTTGGCGAGCTGGCGCAGGTCCTTGTAGACGGTCTGCGTCTGCTCGCCCGCGATGATCGACTTCACCGAGGCGACCTCGGCGTCCTGGCCCGTGACGACGGGCATGGCCTTGCCGGCGGAGCCGTAGCCGTCCGACTTCAGGGCGGACAGGATGCCGATGGAGATGCCGTCGTACGGCGAGAGGACGGCGTCGACGCGGGCGCTGCGGTAGCTGGAGGTCAGCAGGTCGTCCATGCGCTTCTGCGCGGTGCCGCCGTCCCAGCGCAGGGTGGTGACCTGGTTGAGGGCGGTCTGCTTGGAGCGGACGACGAGCTGGCCCTTGTCCATGTACGGCTTCAGGACGTTCATCGCGCCCTGGAAGAAGTACTTGGTGTTGTTGTCGTCGTTGGAGCCGGCGAACAGCTCGATGTTGAAGGGGCCCTTCTTGGAGCCGTCCTTCAGGCCGAGCTTGTCGATGATGTAGCCGCCCTGGAGCTCGCCGACCTTCTCGTTGTCGAACGAGGCGTAGTAGTCGACGTTCTCGGTGCCGAGGATCAGCCGGTCGTAGGAGATCACCGGGATGTCGGCGTCCTTGGCCTGCTGGAGCACGTTGCCCAGGGACTTGTTGTCGATCGCGGCGACGATCAGGGCGTCCACGCCCTGCGTGATCATGTTCTCGATCTGGGAGACCTGCTGGTCGGGGTCGTCCTCGCCGTAGACGAGCTTGGTCTTGTACCCCTTGGCCTTCAGTTCCTTCTCGACGTTGGCGCCGTCGGCTATCCAGCGCTCGGAGGACTTGGTGGGCATCGCGATGCCGATGGTGGCGCCGTCGCTGCCGCCCTTGTCCTCGCTGCCCCCCTCGCTGTTCTGGCCGCAGGCGGTCAGGGTGAGGGCGAGAGTGGCGGCCGAGGCGATGGCGGAGAGTGCGGCTCTGCGGTTGCGCATGGTCATCATCCTTGATGTGGGTGCAGGGCTCGGTCGGGTGGTGGTGCCGGAACGCTGGGAACGCTGAGGGTGGGACGACCGAGAGGCAGGTGTGTGGGATTGTGCGCGGTCGTGTCTTCTTTTGTGAAGGGGGTTTCCGGAACGTTATGACGAGATCTCGAACCGGTTGAGCGATCCCGGAAGCCGCGAACCGAGCGGTGCCATGTCCCCGCCGGCGCCGTGCCGTTCCAGCAGATCCAGGGCCAGCCGGCCGCGCCGCACCCGCTCCTTCGCGGTCGCCAGCGTCAGCTCCCGCAGGTGGTGCCCGTAGGGGTAGATCCCCGGCGCCTTCGACAGGCCGAACTTCAGGTACAGCGGGGCCCCGCGCCGGATCAGCTCGGCGACCTCGTACATGCGCACATAGCCGCCGAGGTCGTCGGGGGCCTCGATGTACATGTCCATCGGCGCGGCCGAAACCCGCCGGATCTCGGACAGGTGGTCCAGCGTCAGATCGCTGGGCACGTTGATCGAGTCGGCGCCGAGCCGCTCGTACACCTCGTAGGAGGCCGGGTTGACGGGGCCCACGAGCGCGGACAGCTTGAGCGTGGTCCCGGCGGGCAGGATTCCGGCCGACCGCGCCCGGTGCAGCGTCCACAGCACGCCCTCGTCGGCGACCAGCAGGCACTGGACGCCCAGCTCGGTCGCCCGTACGGCGTCCTCGACGCACCCCGCGACCGCGTCGTGGCCGCGCGCCCTGAGGCCCGCGCCGCCGGAGTCGGTCCGGGTGGAACCGCCGATGTCCCAGGTGCCGCGCGGGCCGGTGAACAGGCAGAGCTCGATGTCGCGTGCGGCGGTGACCTCGACCATCTCGGTGATCTCGGCGTCCGTCAGCATCCACACACCGCTGCCCTGGCTGATCCGGTGGATCGGCACGTCCAGCCGCGAGGACTCCTTGAGCACCACCGCCAGCGCCTCCGGCCCCTCGCAGGAGGGGACCTCGGTGCGCCAGCGGCCACCGCCCGGGAAGGAGTGCGGCGAGGCGTCGGCGGGGTCGAGGGCGGGCGCGGTCAGGCCGAGGGCGGCGAGCGCCTGCTCACCGGGTCTGCGGGCCACCGCGGCCTGGGCGGAAGGGACCGCTGCCTGGGCGGAAGAGTCGGTCACGGGCTGTCCTTCGTGTTCGATGAGCCGCCCCGATGCGCCTGTTCGAAATGCCGGACAGGGTTCGCGGCGAAGGGTACGGAAAGCTCGGGTCGTTGGGTGCACGCCGGTACGGAGGCCGTCAGGTCGCCCCCGTACCGGCGTACGGCTTCAGGGGCGCAGCAGCACCTTGCCGACCTTCGGGTCGCCGGCCCCGACCAGCTCGATGGCCTCGGCGAACTCGGTGAGCGGCAGCTCGTGCGTCACCAGCGGAAGCGGGTCGAGCAGACCGGCGGCGAAGACCCGCACGGTGTGCGCCCACGCCTCCGGCGGCGCCCCGAAGACCGTGTGCACCTCCAGCTGACGCACCACCAGGTCGGTCGGGTCGAGGCCGCCGGCGCCGGGCGCGGGGATGCCGGTCAGCACCAGGCGCCCGCCCCTGCGCAGCAGCGCCGCGGAGACGCGGGCCGCGTCCGCGGAACCGGCGGTCTCGATCACGACGTCGAAGTCGTCCGGCAGGGGCTGGTCCTTGGTCCGGAAGCCGGTCGCCCCGAACCGCCTCGACAGCGCCTCACGGTCCCCGCGGGTGCCGACCACCAGCAGCTCGGCCGGGGAGGCGGCGCGCAGGAACTGCACGGCGAACATGCCTAGCGTCCCGGTGCCGACGACGGCGACCCGCTCGCCGGGGCGGGCGTTCGCCTTGAGCGCGGCGGCCGCGATGCAGGCGGCCGGCTCCAGCAGCGCGGCCGCCGTCAGGTCGGCGTCGTCGGGCAGGACGTGCAGGAGACGGGCGGGCAGCGTCAGCGTGGGAGCCATCGCGCCCGGCTGGGTGAAGCCGGTCTCCTCGTACCCGGCGCCGCACAAGGTGGTCTCGCCCGCGTGACACCGGGCGCACACCTGGCAGTTGCGGAAGCCCTCGCCGACGACCTTGCGGCCCACCAGGGACGCCGGTGCCCCGGCGCCGACCGTCTCGACGGTCCCGGACCACTCGTGGCCGGGGGTGAGCGGGTACCGCACGTACCCCTCGGGCCGGTTGCCCTGGTAGACCTCGCGGTCGCTGCCGCAGATCCCGGCGGCGTGCACCCGCACCAGCGCCTCGCCCGGGCCGGGGTCGCGCGGCCGGTGCGCCACGAGCCGGTGCTCGCCCGGCGCCTCGACGACGACCGCGCGGCTCATGCCCCCGCTCCCTTGGGCTTGCGCTGCTCCCAGCCCTCGGCCCACAGGTCGAACCGGGCCTGCTGCTGCGGGAACTCGGCCGCCGCGTCGGTGTCCAGCTCCACGCCGAGCCCGGGCGCGTCGGACAGGTGGAAGCACCCGTCCTCCGGATCCACCACCGGCGCGCCCTTCACGACCTTCTTGATCTCCGCGTCGGCGAAGTCGTTGAAGTGCTCCAGGATCTTGAAGTTCGGAGAGGTGAAGCCGACCTGGAGGCTGGCGGCGGTGAGCACGGGACCGCCGACGTTGTGCGGGGCGACGAGCGTGTAGTGGGTCTCGGCGGTGGCGGCCAGCTTCCGCGTCTCCCAGATGCCGCCGATGTGGCCGACGTCCGGCTGGATGATGTCGACCGACTGGTCCTCGAACAGCTCGCGGAACTCGATCCGGTCGTGGATGCGCTCACCGGTGGCGACGGGAATGTCGACCTTCTCGGCGACCTTCCTCAGCGCCCGCAGGTTCTCCGGCGGCACCGGCTCCTCCAGCCAGGCCGGCTTGAAGGGCGCCATCTCCTTGGCGAGCCGCACGGCGGTGGCGGGGGAGAAGCGGCCGTGCATCTCCAGCATCAGCTCGGCCTCGGGGCCGATGGCGTCGCGCACGGCCTCGATCAGCGACACGGCGTACAGGGTCTGCTCGTGGTCCAGCTCGAAGTGCCCGGTGCCGAACGGGTCGATCTTCAGCGCCCGGTACCCGCGCTCCATCACGCCCTGCGCGGCCTTGTGGTACGCCTCCGGGGTGCGCTCGGTCGTGTACCAGCCGTTGGCGTACGCCTTGACCTTGTCGGTGACCTTGCCGCCGAGCAGCTGCCAGACCGGGACCCCGAGAGCCTTGCCCTTGATGTCCCAGCAGGCCATCTCGACGACGGCGATCCCGGACATCACGATCTCGCCGGCGCGGCCGTAGTCGCCGTACTTCATGCGGCGGACCAGGTCCTCGACAGCGAACGGGTCGGAGCCGAGAATGTGGTTGACCTCGGCTTCCTTCAAGTAACCGAGGAGCGCGTCGGTGTGGCCGAGCATCCGGGTCTCACCGACTCCGGTGAGGCCCTCGTCGGTGTGCACCTGGACGTACGTCAGGTTGCGCCACGGCGTCCCGACCACGTGTGTGCTGATTCCGGTGATGCGCACGGCGGTTGCCCTTCGCTCTGTTCGATATTTCGTCAGCCGTTCGAAATGCTGGCGTGACAGTAAGGAGGGTGCGGCGGGGGTGTCAATGGGTCGGACAGGTAACGGTTTCGGCAGTTTCGAAAGCAGGGGCGGAGCGCCTCCGGCCGCTTTCCCACACAACCTTCACAGCCATGGCTAGGAACGCGCCCCTCGCGGAACTTAACCTTCCCGCGTCATGGACTTCTGCCACCCGTGCCGACGGCACCTCAACGGCGCCCTCGCCTGCCCTGGGTGCGGCACTCCTGTCGAGCAACTGCCCATATCCGACGGCCGTGTGACGCCCGATGAGGAACGCGCACCGGACGCCGACGAGGCCCCCGGCGACGCGCGGCCGACGGGCGGTGGCAGGGCGAGCCGCCGGGACCGCAAGGCCGCCGCACACCGCCGCCGGCGCCGCCGGACGCTGCTCGTCGCCGCCGGCTTCGTCCTCGCGGCGGGCGGGCTGAGCCTCGCCGAACTCGGCATGGACGCCCCGGACTCCCCGTCCCGGCCGGCGGCCGCCGGGGGCGAGACGGCGGACGGCGCGTCGACGCGCGAGGTGGGGGAGGCGTCGGCGGTCCCGGCCGGCGACACCTCACGACCGGCCCGGCCCTCGCCCTCCGAGTCCCCGGACGCCTCGCCCTCGGCGTCCCCCTCGGCCTCGCCGTCGGCGTCCCCCTCCCCGGGCACGACGGAGTCCAGGCCCCCGACGACCCCCGGCTCCCGGCCCTCCGCGCCGGCCCCGGAGGCGACCCCGCCCTCGGACTCGCCGTCCACCCCCGAGGACCCCCCGTCCACCACCCCCGCCCCACCCCCGTCGGACCCGGAGCCCACCCCCACGGAGACCTGCGACCGCTTCCTGTGGTGGTGCACCTAGGCACTCGGGCCGCGGCGCGTGCGGCTCCGTGCCGTGCGGCGCGAACACGTGGGCGCCGTCGGTGGCCGTCAGCCAGGTGTGGCAGTCGCCCGACTCGTCGTTGAACGTCCAGCGCGGCGCGCCGGTCTTCGCGGGCTCGTCGGGACGGGCGACGGGGATGCGGCCGGTACGGCACCGTGAACCGATCAGGACATCGATCGCCACGGGTGTGGCACGGCCCCCGCGCCGTGGGACCGCAAGGCGGGCCGCTCAGTCCTCCCCGACGACCCTCCGCAACGCATCCCGCAGCGCGACCCGCTCCCCCTCCGACAGCCCCGCCAGCGGCTCCCGGGCGAAGTGCAGCGACTCCCGCAGCCCCCGGGCCACCCGGCGCCCCTCCTCCGTCGCCGCCGCCACCTTGACGCGCCGGTCCGCCGGATCCGGCCGCCGCTCCACCAGTCCCCGCGTCTCCAGCCGGTCCACGATCCCCGTCACGTTCGACGGCTCGCACTTCAGCCGCTGCGCCAGCTTCCGCATCGGCAGCGGCTCCAGCGACAGCAGACTGAGCAGCCTGGCCTGCGCCCCGGTCAGCGCCAGCTCCGCCGCGGCCTCCTCGTAGTCCGCGTGGAAGCGGGCCACGACCTCGCCGATCAGCTCGACGACTTCGAGGGTGAGCGCGTCGGGTCGGCGGGAGGAATCGCGTGGTGTAGCCATGGAATCCAGGGTACCCAGTTGTTTGACAACGTGAAATGTTCAGTCGCATGGTTGTTTCACGACCTGAAACACCTCACTCCCCCCGAGGAAAGGCGCCCCCCATGGCCGACTCCCCCGCCCTCCCCACCGTCAACCGCGAATGGCACCTGGTCAGCCGCCCGGTCGGCTGGCCCGAGCCGAAGGACTTCGCCCTCGTCGAGGCGGAGGTGCCCACGCCGCGCGACGGCCAGGTCCTGGTGCGCAACCGGTACCTCTCCGTCGACCCGTACATGCGCGGCCGCATGAGCGCCGCCAAGTCCTACGCCGAGCCCTACGAACTGGGCAAGGTCATGCAGGGCGGCGCCGTCGGCGAGGTCGTCGCCTCCGACGCCGAGGGCATCGCCGTCGGCGACCACGTCCTGCACTTCTTCGGCTGGCGCGAGTACGCCGTCCTGGACGCCAAGCACGCCGTCAAGGTCGACCCGGAGGCCGCGCCGCTGTCGACGTACCTGGGCGTGCTCGGCATGACGGGCCTCACCGCCTACGCCGGGCTGCTGCGCACCGCCTCCTTCAAGGAGGGCGACGCGGTGTTCGTCTCCGGCGCCGCCGGTGCCGTCGGCAGCCAGGTCGGCCAGATCGCCAGGCTCAAGGGCGCCTCGCGGGTCATCGGCTCGGCCGGTTCCGACGAGAAGGTCAAGCTGCTCCTCGACGAGTACGGCTTCGACGCCGCCTTCAACTACAAGGCGGGCCCGGTGAGCGAGCAGCTGCGCGCCGCCGCCCCGGACGGCATCGACGTCTACTTCGACAACGTGGGCGGCGACCACCTCGAGGCCGCCATCGGCTCCCTCAACCGGGACGGCCGCATCGCGATCTGCGGAGCGATCTCGGTCTACAACAACACCGAGCCCGCCCCCGGCCCGAAGAACCTCGCACGGCTCATCCAGACCCGCGGTCGCATCGAGGGCTTCCTGGTGGGCGACCACTACGACCTCCAGCCGCAGTTCGTCCAGGAGGTCGGCCCCTGGGTCCGCTCCGGCGAGCTGAAGTACCGCGAGACGGTCGTCGAGGGCGTCGAGAACACCCTCGAGGCCTTCCTCGGCGTCCTGCGCGGCGACAACACCGGCAAGATGATCGTCAAGCTCTGAGCCGGTACGGGGGCCGTCCGGACCCGGACGGACCTTCACTGGATTTCCGGCATGCGGTAGCGTCATTCCGAAATCCGTCGTGATCGTGGGCGCGAGTCACGGCGGACCGAGGAGGAAGACACCCGCATGCCGATCCAGCAGTCCGAGGTCCTGTACACCGCCGTCGCCACCGCCGAGAACGGGCGCGACGGGCGCGTGGCCACCGATGACGGCAAGCTCGACGTGGTCGTGAACCCGCCCAAGGAGATGGGCGGCAGCGGCGACGGCACCAACCCCGAGCAGCTGTTCGCGGCCGGCTACAGCGCCTGCTTCCAGGGCGCGCTCGCCGTCGTCGCCCGCCAGGAGGGCGCCGACGTCTCCGGTTCGACCGTCACCGCGAAGGTCGGCATCGGCAAGAACGACGAGGGCTTCGGCATCATCGTCGAGATCTCCGCCGCGATCCCGTCCGTGGACGCCGCCACCGCGCGGTCCCTGGTCGAGAAGGCCCACCAGGTCTGCCCGTACTCCAAGGCGACCCGCGGCAACATCACCGTGACGCTCGTCTGACCGGACCCCGCCCGCACGACGGAGGCCGCACCCGCCACGGGCCGGGGGTGCGGCCTGCGTCGCCCGGTAGAGTGCCGCCCATGCGTGATCTTGGGGCGGGATTCGGCCATCTGCTGAAGGGCCAGCGCTGGGTTGCCCGGCACGGCAGGAGCTACGGGTTCGGGCTCGTCCCGGGCCTGATCACCCTCCTCCTGTACCTGGGCGTGCTGGTCGCACTGGCGCTGTGGGGCGATGACGTCGTCGCCTGGGCGACCCCCTTCGCCGACGACTGGACGAGCCCCTGGTCAGGCCTCTTCCGCGGCTTCCTCACCGCCGTCCTGTTCGCCCTCGCCCTGCTCCTGGCCGTCCTCACCTTCACCGCGGTCACGCTGCTGGTCGGACAGCCCTTCTACGAGAACCTCTCCGAGCGGGTCGACCGGGACGTCTCCCCGGACGGCACCGCGCCCGAGTCCGGCCTACCGCTCTGGCGCGAGCTGTGGATCTCCGGCCGCGACAGCCTGCGCATCGTGCTGCGCGCCGCCGTCTGGGGCGTGCTGCTCTTCGCCGCCGGCTTCATCCCGGTCGTCGGCCAGACGGTCGTGCCGGTGATCGGCTTCTTCGTCACCGGCTTCTTCCTCACCGAGGAGCTGGCCGCCGTCGCCCTCCAGCGCCGCGGGGTCGAGCTGCGCGACCGCCTCGCCCTGCTCCGCTCCCGCAAGACGCTGGTCTGGGGCTTCGGCACACCGCTGGGCGTGGCCTTCCTGGTGCCGTTCGTCGCCGTGTTCCTGATGCCGGGCGCGGTCGCGGGCGCCACGCTCCTCGCCCGCGAGCTGCTGGGCGAGGAGACCCGCGAGGGCGCCGCCGACCCGTCCGGCGACGACGCCTCCGGCGATGCGTTCACGGACCCCGCCGGGCGCGCCGGGCGTTTGTGAAAGGTTCGTACGGACCGCGCACCGAAGCCCGCTTCGCGGACCCCGGGGCCACCGCGGCGATTACCGTCGAACCGGGACGGTCGTGTACGTCCCCCGCGGGACAGCCCCGGTCCGGGACCTGACGGCCGGGCCGGGGCTCACGCGAGCGCCGGCGCCGCCCCGTCCGCGCGACCGCTACCGCGCCGAGAACCCGTACACCGTCTCCGAACGGAACACCTCGCCCGGCCGCAGCACGGTGCTCGGGAAGTCCGGCCGGTTCGGCGAGTCGGGGAAGTGCTGCGTCTCCAGCGCGATGCCCGCGCCCGGCGCGAACGGCTCGTCCAGATGGTCCGCGGTGTACAGCTGCAGACCGGGCTCGGTCGTCTCCACCGTCAGCACGCGCCCGGACGCCGGGTCGTACAGCTCGGCGACCGGCACCGCCGTCTTTGTCACGCCCTTGTCGAGGACGAAGTTGTGGTCGTAGCCCGTGCCCGCCTTGCGGGCCTCGCGGAAGTCGAAGCGCGTCCCCGCCACCTCGACGGGCGCACCCCGAGGGATCAGGTCCGCGTCGACCGGCGTGATCCGGGACGCGGCGATCCACAGCTCGTGGCCGCCCGCGTGACCGGAGCCGCTCAGATCGAAGTAGCTGTGGTTGGTCGGGTTCAGCACCGTCGGCGCGTCGGTGACCGCTTCGTAGGCGATCCGCAGCGCCCCGGACGCGTCCAGCGTGTACGTCGCCGAGAACTCCACGCGGCCCGGGAAGCCCTCCTCGCCGTCCGGGCTGACCCGGCTGAGGCGCACGCCGTGCTCGACGGGCTCCGCGTCCCACACGCGCTTGTCGAAGCCCCTCTCGCCGCCGTGCAGCGAGTTCGGCCCGTTGTTGAGCGCCAGCGCGTACGTCCGCCCGTCCAGCGGGAAACGGCCGCCCGCGATCCGGTTGGCGTACCGGCCGACGAGCGCGCCCAAGTACGGCTCCGGGTGCGTCACATAGCCGTCCAGGTCCGCGAACCCCAGTACCACGTCCGCGGTGCGCCCGTCCCGGTCCGGGACCTCCGCCGACTGCACGATCCCGCCGTACGTCAGCACCCGCACCCGCACGCCGGCCCGCTCCAGGGTCCAGCGGTGGACCGGGGTGCCGTCGGAAAGTGTGCCGAAGAGTTCGTTCATGTGCGGAACTCTAGGACACGCCGGGAACCCGCCGGAGGCGCGGTCTCATCAGGGGTTCTTCGCGGTGACGGCGCGGTAGGCGATCTCCGCCAGCCGGGCCTGCCCGTTCACGCTCGGGTGGAACCAGTCCCACTGGCTCAGCTGGCCGGTGCCGAACCGGTAGGCGTGCACCGCGCCGCCGTCGGTGCGGCACCTGCGGTCCTTCGCGCAGACGTCCCGCAGCACCTCGTTGTAGTCGTCCACCCGGTCCCGCACCGTGTTGCGCCGCAGCGTCGCCGCCGGGTCCACGGCGTCCGCGTCGGCCAGCATCGACGGGCAGATGCCCAGCTTCCACACCTGCTTGCCCAGCGGGTTGGTGCGCCCCTCGGACCACAGCCGCTTCAGGTCCGGGATGCCGGCCACGTACACCTGCGCCCTGGGGAGCGTCCCGCGCAGCGTGCGCATCGCGTCCTCGAACTGGGCCCGGAAGTCGGCCACCGGGGTCATCGCGTCGGCCGTGGCCCGGCAGGCGTCATTGGCCCCGACCATCACCGTCACCAGCTCCGGCCTCCGCGCCGCCGCCCGCGTCATCTGCCCGGTCAGATCCGCCATCCGGGCCCCGGTGACCGCGTAGTTCCAGCTGCGTGAGGCCGCCTTCGCGCCCAGCAGCCGCACGGCCAGACTGTCGACCTCCGCGCTGCTGCCGGTCGCCCACGACACCTCCGGGCAGTCCGACAGGATCGTGCAGGCGTCGAAGCCGCGCGTGATGGAGTCGCCCACCGCGGCGACCGACGCCGGGCTGGTGTCCCAGTCCGGCGTGGGCTTCGGGGACGGCCGGCCGGTGCCGGTGCCGGAGGCGGCGGGGGAGTCGCCGCCGACCGCGTCACAGCCGGCCAGGCCCAGGACGGCTGCGCTCACCGCGGCGAGCACGACACGCGAACGGCGCAACCGGCGCGGCCTCCCGCGAACCGTCCCCTGCCCCATGCCCGTACCGTCCCTCGTCTCGTGCCTCCGACTCCTCAACCCATGACACCGCGCCAGGGTTCCCGGCGTCGGCCGAGCGGCGCCGTACGCCCGCACAAGCGTCCTGCCGGGTGAATGCCGGGAGTTTCCCGGCACCGGGACCGACGGTACGTCACACTCCTTGCGCCGTCGCACGGTAGCCTCGCCCTCATGTGACCCGGCCGGTCACGGCCGTTCCACCCGTTCCGAGATGTCCCGCTCAGCCCGGAGGTTCCGGTGACGACCCGTGGAGTTCTGTACGTGCACTCCGCGCCGCGCGCGCTCTGCCCGCACGTCGAGTGGGCCGTCGCCGGGGTGCTCGGCACCCGCGTCGCCCTGGACTGGATCCGGCAGCCCGCCTCGCCCGGCACCTGGCGCTCGGAGTTCTCCTGGCAGGGCCAGGCCGGCACCGCCTCCAAACTCGCCTCCGCGCTGCGCGGCTGGCAGATGCTGCGCTTCGAGGTCACCGCGGAGCCGTCCGCCACAGCGGAGGGCGAGCGCTACAGCTGCACCCCCGACCTCGGCATCTTCCACGCCGTCACCGGCATCCACGGCGACATCATGATCCCCGAGGACCGGCTGCGCGCCGCCCTGACCCGCTCCCAGGCCGGCGAGACCGACCTGGAGAAGGAGATCGCCAAGCTCCTCGGCAAGCCCTGGGACGACGAACTGGAACCCTTCCGCTACGCGGGCGAGGGCGCCCCGGTCCGCTGGCTCCACCAGGTGGTGTGAGCGCGTAACCCCCGGCGTCGACGCCGCCGCACACGAAAGGGCCCCCACCGGTGGTGGGGGCCCTCTCAGGTCCGTACGGACGTCACTCAGACCGTCCGGAACGCCAGCACAACATTGTGCCCACCGAACCCGAACGAGTCGTTCAGCGCGGCGATACGCCCCTCGACGGGCAGCTTCCGGGCCTCACCGCGCACGATGTCCGCGGTCGCCTCCGCCTCCGGGTCGAGGTTCTCGACGTTGATGGTCGGCGGAGCCACCCGGTGGTACAGGGCGAGCACCGTCGCGACGGACTCCACGCCGCCCGCGCCACCGAGGAGGTGACCGGTCATCGACTTGGTGCCGGAGACCGCCATGTGGTCCACGTCGTCGCCGAAGACCTTGCGCAGCGCCTTCAGCTCGGCGATGTCACCGGCCGGCGTCGACGTGGCGTGCGCGTTGACGTGCACGATCTCCGCCGGGTTCAGGTCGGTGCGGTCCAGCAGGTGCTGGAGGGCGGCGGAGATGCCGCGGCCCTCGGGCTCCGGCTGCACGATGTCGTGGCTGTCGGCGGAGATGCCCTGGCCGACGGCCTCCGCGTAGACGCGGGCACCGCGCTCGGCGGCGTGCTCGGCGGACTCCAGCACGAGGACGCCGGCGCCCTCGCCGAGGACGAAGCCGTCCCGGGCGGTGTCGAAGGGACGCGACGCGCCCTGCGGGTCGTCGTTGTTCTTGGACATCGCCATCATGTTGCCGAACGCGGCGATGGGCAGCGGGTGGATCGCCGCCTCCGTGCCACCCGCGACGACGACGTCGGCACGGCCGGAGCGGATCATCTCGATGGCGTAGCCGATGGCCTCGGCGCCCGACGCGCAGGCGGAGACCGGCGTGTGCACGCCCGCCCGGGCGCCCACGGCCAGACCCACGTTGGCGGAGGGGCCGTTCGGCATCAGCATCGGCACGGTGTGCGGGGAGACGCGGCGGACGCCCTTCTCCTTGAGCACGTCGTACTGGTCCAGCAGGGTCGTCACGCCGCCGATGCCGGAGGCGATGACCGCACCGAGCCGGTCGGGGTCGACGGAACCGTCCTCACCGGCCTTGCCGGTGAAGCCGGCGTCCTTCCACGCCTCCTGGGCGGCGATCAGCGCGAACTGCGCCGAGCGGTCCAGCCGGCGGGCCTGGGGACGCGGGATGATCTCGGAGGGGTCCACGGCGGCCGGGGCCGCGATACGGACCGCCTGGTCGGCGGCCCACTCCTGCTCGAGGGGCTTGGCGCCGGAACGGCCGGCCACCAGGCCCTCCCAGGTAGAGGCTGCGTCGCCACCCAGCGGTGTGGTTGCGCCGATACCGGTGACGACCACGGTGCGATTGGTCGAGCTCACGGGAATTCTTTCTCCAACGGGATACGGATTCGTACGGCGCCACCGCCGGGTGGCGGGGCAGTCAGCCCAGAGGCAGTGATCGGTCGATCAGCTCTGGTGCTTGAGGATGTAGTCGGTCGCGTCGCCGACGGTCTTGAGGTTCTTGACGTCGTCGTCGGGGATCTTGACGTCGAAACGCTCTTCGGCGGCGACGACGACCTCGACCATGGACAGCGAGTCGACGTCCAGGTCGTCGGTGAAGGACTTGTCCAGCTGGACGTCCTCAACCGGGATACCGGCGATCTCGTTCACGATCTCGGCGAGACCGTCGACGATCTCCTTCTGAGTGGCGGCCATGGCGGCGCTCCTTCGTAGATGTTCCAGAGGGTGTGTGGCTCTTGTGTCCCGCCCCGGACCGCATGATCCGGCACGGAGTGCCTAGGGGAGAGTAACGACCGTCGCGGCGTAGACGAGACCCGCCCCGAAGCCGATGACGAGCGCGGTGTCGCCGCTTTTCGCCTCACCGGTCGCCAGGAGCCGCTCCATCGCGAGCGGGATCGAGGCGGCCGAGGTGTTGCCGGTGGTGCGGATGTCACGGGCGACCGTGACGTGCTCCGGCAGTTTCAGCGTCTTCACCATCGAGTCGATGATCCGCACGTTGGCCTGGTGCGGGATGAAGACGTCCAGGTCGTCCGAGCTGATCCCGGCCGCGTCCAGCGCCTGCTGGGCGACCTTCGCCATCTCGAACACGGCCCAGCGGAACACCGCCTGGCCCTCCTGGGTGATCGCGGGGAACTTGACGTTGCCGTCGCCGTCCAGGGGCAGTTCGGAGACGTCGCCGATCCGGAAGCGGTCCCAGGGGACCGTCTGCTTGATCGTCTCGGACTTGTCGCCCTCCGAGCCCCAGACCGTGGGGCCGATCGCCGGCTCCTGGGAGGGACCGACCACGACAGCGCCCGCGCCGTCGCCGAACAGGAAGGCCGTGGCCCGGTCCTCCAGGTCGGTCAGGTCGGACAGCCGCTCCACGCCGATGACCAGGACGTACTCGGCGGAGCCCTCGACGATCATGCCCTTGGCCAGCGTCAGACCGTAGCCGAAGCCCGCGCAGCCCGCCGAGATGTCGAAGGCGGCGGCCTTGTCCGTGCCGAGCTTGTCGGCGATCGCGGTGGCGATGGCCGGGGTCTGGCTGAAGTGCGACACGGTCGACACGACCACGGCACCGATCTGCGAGGCGTCGATCCCGGCGTCCGCGATGGCCTTGCCGGACGCCTCGACCGACATCGCCGCGACGGTCTCCTCGGGCGAGGCCCAGTGCCGCGTCTCGATGCCGGAGCGCGAGCGGATCCACTCGTCGGACGAGTCGATCTTCTCGAGGATCACCTCGTTGGGCACCACCCGCGTCGGACGGTAGCCGCCCACGCCGAGGATGCGCGCGTACGGGGCGCCCTTGCTGGGCTTGATCTTCGGCATGCTCTCGGGCTCCTTGTCAGGCCTGCTCGGCGACGAGCGCGCGGGCCGCGTCGAGATCGGCGGGGGTCTTCAGGGCCAGCGTCTTCACACCGGGCAGCGCGCGCTTGGCCAGGCCGGTCAGGGTGCCGCCGGGGCACACCTCGATCAGCGCGGTGACGCCGAGCTCCTTGAAGGTCTCCATGCACAGGTCCCAGCGGACCGGGTTGGCGACCTGGCCGACCAGACGCTCCAGCACCTCGGCGCCGGTGGCGACGGTCCGCCCGTCCTTGTTGGAGACGTACGTGAGCTTCGGGTCGGCCGGCGCCAGCTCCTCGGCGGCCCCGGCGAGCGCGTCCACCGCGGGCGCCATGTGGTGCGTGTGGAACGCGCCGGCCACCTTCAGCGGCACGACCTTGCGGACGCCCTCGGGCTTGTCCTCGTTCAGCGCCGCGAGCTGCTCCAGGGTGCCGGCCGCCACGATCTGGCCCGCGCCGTTCACGTTGGCCGGGGTCAGGCCGAGCTTCTCCAGGTGCGCCACGCTCACCTCCGGGTCGCCGCCGAGCAGCGCCGACATGCCGGTCTCGGTCACCGCGGCGGCCTCGGCCATGGCCAGGCCCCGACGGCGTACGAGGGTCAGCGCGGCGGTGTCGTCGAGGACGCCCGCGAAGGCGGCGGCGGTGATCTCGCCGACGCTGTGGCCCGCGACCGCGCCCGGCGCCACGTCACCGAGTGCCGCGGCGGACAGGAGTCCGGCGGCGACCAGCAGCGGCTGCGCCACGGAGGTGTCGCGGATCTCGTCCGCGTCGGCCTTCGTGCCGTAGTGGGCGAGGTCGAGTCCGATGGCGTCGGACCACGCGGCGACGCGGTCGGCGGCGCCGGGGAGTTCGAGCCATTCAGTCAGGAAGCCGGGCGTCTGGGCGCCCTGGCCGGGAGCGACGAGTACGAGCACTCTCACACTCTCTCTTGAGGACGGCCACGACCGCCCGTGGGGACAAGGACGAAGAACACGAGGGGGTTTTGTGGGCCCCCGACAAAACTCTAGAGTTGCGGATCTCCATCGGCCAGACGCCCCAGGATCAGCGCGATCCGCAGGGTGAACGCAGACCGTACATCAGAGGGTGACCAGCCGGTGACGTCAGTCACACGTCGGAGCCGGTAGCGCACGGTGTTCGGGTGAACGAAGAGCATCCGGGCGGCGCCTTCGAGGCTGCTCGCCTGCTCCAGATAGACACTGAGCGTCTCCAGGAGCGCGGCCCCGGCGTCCTCCAGCGGTCTGTAGATCTCCTCCACCAGCTGCTCGCGGGCCGACGGGTCGGAGGCGATCGCGCGCTCCGGCAGCAGATCGTCCGCGAGGACCGGGCGCGGCGCGTCCTGCCAGGCGGTGCAGGCCTTGAGCCCGGCCGCGGCGGCCTGCGCGGACCGGGTCGCGGCCAGCAGGTCGGGCACCACCGGACCGGCCACCACGGGCCCCGGCGCGAACGGCCCGATCAGCGACTTCGCGACGGCCAGCGGATTGTCGCTGCCGCCCGCGATCACCACCAGCCGGTCCCCGAGCACGCCGGTCAGCACCTGGAGCTTGGCGTGCCGGGCGGCGCGCCGGATGGCCTCCACGGTCAGCTCGGAGTCCCCGTCGGGGGCGGTGCCCAGCACCACGCACACGTGCTCGGGGGAGTTCCAGCCCAGCGCCGCCGCCCGGGACACGGCCCCCTCGTCGGCCTCGCCGCTGAGCACGGCGTTCACCACGAGCGACTCCAGCCGCGCGTCCCAGGCACCGCGTGCCTCGGCGGCCTGCGCGTACACCTGGGCGGTCGCGAAGGCGATCTCCCGGGCGTAGACCAGCAGCGCCTCGCGCAGCACGGACTCGTCGCCGGGGGCGGCGACCTCGTCGATCGCGGACTCCATCACCTCGATCGTCGTCCGCACCATCTCGACGGTCTGCCGCAGCGTGATCGCCCGGGTCAGCTCGCGCGGGGCGGTGCCGAAGACGTCGGTGGAGATGGCCTGCGGGGCGTCCGGGTGCCGGAACCACTCGGTGAAGGCGGCGATGCCGGCCTGGGCCACCAGCCCGATCCAGGAACGGTTCTCCGGCGGCATCGCCCGGTACCACGGCAGCGTCTCGTCCATCCGCGCGATCGCCTGCGCGGCGAGCGATCCGGAGGACTGCTCCAGCCGCTTCAGGGTCGCGGTGTGCGGATGGACGGGGCGCGGCGTGGGCTCGGGCTTGCTGGTTTCGGGTTCGGGCACGGGGACAAGAGTGCCTTATCCGGACGGGCGGGCGTGCCGCCGGGTCTACGGTGGACGGCGTGATGGACGTACGGCGCGCCGACGAGCGCTACCCAGGCGGCGACCGCTCGGCCGGCATCGAGTCGCACCACGCCTTCTCCTTCGGCCCCCACTACGACCCCGACAACCTGCGCTTCGGCGCGCTGATCGCCTGCAACGAGGAGCGCCTCGCCCCCGGCGCCGGCTTCGACGAGCACCCGCACAGCCACACCGAGATCGTGACGTGGGTGGTGGAGGGCGAGCTGACCCACCGGGACAGCGCGGGCCACGAGACGCTGGTGCGCGCCGGCGACGTGCAGCGGCTCAGCTCGGCGGGCGGCGTCCGCCACGTCGAGCGCAACGACGGCCCGGCGCCGCTGACCTTCGTCCAGATGTGGCTGGCCCCGGCCGAGCCCGGCGGCGACCCGGCCTACGAGATCGTCCGCGGCATCGCCGACTCCACCCCGTACGCCGTCCCGGAGGCGGGCGCCGTGCTCCATGTGCGCCGCCCGGCGGCGGGCGAGCGGACGGCGGTCCCGTACGCGCCGTACGTCTACGTCCACGTCGTACGCGGCACCGTACGCCTGGACGACGAGGAACTGGACGCCGGTGACGCGGCGCGGCTCACGGACGCGAAGGACGCGGAGGCGCTCGCGGTGACCGACGCCGAGCTGCTGGTGTGGGAGATGCCCTAGACCTCGGCGAGCACCGCGTCCGTGAACGGCGGCCACGCCTCGACCGCCCACGGTCCGAAGGCGCGGTCGGCCAGGGCCGCGCAGGCCACGCCGGCGTCCGGGTCGACCCACAGGAACGTGCCCGACTGGCCGAAGTGCCCGAAGGTGCGGGGCGAGGACGAAGCGCCCGTCCAGTGGGGGGACTTGCCGTCCCGGATCTCGAATCCCAGCCCCCAGTCGTTGGGGTTCTGGTGGCCGTAGCCCGGCAGCACGCCCTTGGTGCCCGGGTACTGCACCGTCATCGCCTCGGCGACCGTGCGCGGGTCGAGCAGGCGCGGTGCCTGCACCTCGGCGGCGAAGCGGAGGAGGTCGTCCACCGTCGAGACGCCGTCCTTCGCCGGGGAGCCGTCCAGGGTGGTGTCCGTCATGCCCAGCGGCTCCAGCACCGCCTGGCGCGCGTACTCGGCGAACGGGATGTCCGTGGCCTTCGCGATGTGGTCGCCGAGCTGCTCGAAACCGGCGTTGGAGTACAGCCGGCGCTCCCCGGGCGGGGCGGTGACCTTGTGCTCGTCGAAGGCCAGCCCCGAGGTGTGGGCGAGGAGGTGACGGACCGTCGCCCCGGGCGGACCCGCGGGCTCGTCCAGCTCGATCGCGCCCTCCTCGTACGCGACCAGCGCCGCGTACGCCGCGAGCGGCTTGGTGACCGAGGCGAGCGGGAAGCGCCGCCCGACGGGGCCGTGGGTGCCGAGGACCGTGCCGTCGGCGCGGACGGCACCCGCCGCGGCGGTGGGGACCGGCCAGTTCTCGATCAGCGCGAGGCTCTTCAGCGACATGCCGTCGAGCCTAAGCGCTCAGAGCGTCAGCTCCAGCAAGGGGTCCGGCTTGGGCGTGAAGCCCAGCGCCAGGTACATGGGCTCGGCCTCCGTTGACGCGGTGAGGCGGACCCGCCGGGCGCCGCGCTCCCGGAACCACTCCAGCAGGGCTTCCACACAGGCACGCGCGTACCCGCGGCGGCGCGCGTCCGGGTCGGTGGCCACGCTGAACACGTAGCCGTCGGTGCCGAGCGGATTGCGCGCCCCGCCGATGCGGTAGTCGAGCGTCCCGGCCACCAGGGCAGCGAGCGCGCCCGGCCGCTCCGGGTGGTCCACGACGAACGCCGCGAAGGTGCCGTCCGGCTCGGCCAGTCTGTCCCGCAGCACGGGCAGGGACTCGGCGTGCCACTCCGTGGAGGGATCGGACCGGGCCATGGAATCGATCATCACCTGGCGCAGGCGCAGCACTTCCCGCGCGTCCTCGGCCACGGCACGGCGTACGAGAGTCATGCCGTGCACGCTAGCGACCGGCTCGACCGGCTGTCCCGCCCATTTCTCACCTGCCGTGCTTGCCTGGAGTGCACTCCAAGGTCATAGCGTGTGGGTCATGACGGTGATGCAGACCACGGCCGGGCCCGTCCGGCCGAACGCCACCACGCCGGACATCTGCGCTGCCCCGCCCCGGCGCCACCCGCGCCCCGACGGCCAGGACCGCTACACCATCAGCGAGGTCGCCGCCTTCACCGGGCTGACGGCCCACACCCTGCGCTGGTACGAGCGGATCGGCCTGATGTCCACCATCGACCGCTCGCACACCGGCCAGCGCCGCTACAGCAACCGCGACCTCGACTGGCTCGACTTCGTCGGCAAGCTGCGCATGACCGGCATGCCGGTCGCCGACATGGTCCGGTACGCGGAGCTGGTCCGCGAGGGCGAGAGCACGTACCTCGACCGGCGCGAACTCCTGGAGTCCACCCGCCGCGACGTCCTGACCCGCATCGCGGAACTCCAGGACACCCTCGCGGTACTCGACCGCAAGATCAGCTTCTACGGCGACGCGGGCCGCACCCGCGACGGGGAGGGGACCCGATGACCGACAGCAGGATCCCGACGGTGGGGCTCGGCGACGGCGGCCCGGAGGTGGGCGTCCAGGGCCTCGGTTGCATGGGCATGAGCTTCGCGTACGGCCCGTCGGACGCGGACCAGTCCCGGGCGACGCTGGAGCGCGCGCTGGAGCTGGGCGTCACGCTCTACGACACGGCGGACGTCTACGGGCTCGGCGAGAACGAACGGTTCCTGGCGCCGTTCCTGCGGGCGCACCGCGACGAGGTCGTCCTCGCGACCAAGTTCGCGCTCTCCCTGGACCACGTCGACCCGACGAAGCGCACGATCCGCAACGACCCGCCGTACGTCCGCGAGTGCGTCGAGGCGAGTCTCGAGCGCCTCGGCACCGACGTGATCGACCTGTACTACATGCACCGTCGTGACGTGAACGTGCCGATCGAGGAGACCGTCGGCGCGATGGCCGAGCTGGTCCGGGAGGGCAAGGTCAAGCACCTGGGCCTGAGCGAGGTCACCGCCGCGGAACTGCGGGCGGCGCACGCCGTGCACCCGATCGCGGCCGTCCAGTCGGAGTGGTCGCTGTTCAGCCGGGACATCGAGTCGGGCGTGGTACCGGCCGCCGCCGAGCTGGGCGTCGCCCTGGTGTCCTACTCGCCGCTGGGCCGGGGCTTCCTCACCGGCGCCGTCACCAGCACGGACGGACTCGCCGGCGACGACTTCCGCCGTCAGCAGCCCCGCTTCACCGGCGACAACGCGGCGGCCAACGCGGCCCTGCTCGAACCGGTCCGCACGGTCGCCGACGCCCACGGCGCGACCCTCGGCCAGATCGCCCTGGCCTGGGCCCAGCAGCGCGCACAGGTGCACGGCCTGCCGGTCGTCCCGATCCCGGGCACACGGAAGCCGGCGCGGGTGGAGGAGAACACGGCGGCGACGGGTATTACCCTGACGGACGGGGAACTGTCCCTGCTGGAACCGATCGCGGGCAAGGTCGCGGGGGACCGCTACGCGGACATGACGTTCACGTCCGCCGGACGTGAGTAGAGGAACCGAGGGGCACGGCGAACTGGGCGGGCAACCCGCCACCACCCGCCCCCGGCGACACGGCCGCACCCGGCGGACGCCTCACAGCTCCGCGAGCAGCTCCGCCTTCTTCGAGGAGAACTCCTCGTCCGTCACCAGCCCCTGCTGGTGCAGTTCCCCGAGATGCCGGATCCGCTCGGCGATGTCCGCCGGGTCCCGCCGGGGCGCCGGCACCGGAACCGGCGCCCCGGCACCCTGCGTCCGTACCGCCGCCAGCACCGCCGCCGCGAACGGCAGTGACTCGTGCACCGGCCCGTACCCGAGCCCGAACACGACCGCCGCGGGATCCTGGTCGACCTGCGGGGCGACCGCCGAGGCGTCGCGCGGCAGCAGCCGCAGGTATCCCTCGAAGGCCTCGGGGGAGCGCCACTCCACGCCGCCGAGGGCGGCCACCGGGAAGCTCTGGTCGCCGGCCTTCCACTTCGCCGAGGACGCGCCCGTCCAGGACCAGCGGAACGTCACCGCCGTACCGTCGAAGGACGCCTTGCCGTCGTACGCCTTGAAATGCAGCGGCGCCTCGGGTGCCGCCACCAGGTACCGCTCGGTCTTGCCGGTCTCGCCCAGCATGCCGCGCAGCTCGTCGGCGTAGTACTCCGCGAGGGTCTCCCGTTCGGCGGGCAGGACCAGCCGGTACGGGTCGCAGCCCTCCTTGAGCTGACCGGCCGCCGCCTCCATCAGCGGATCGGCGCCGGGGCGCGGCTCGGCGCGCAGCACGACGGTGCCGCGTTTCCCGGGCGTCAGCGTCACCCCGGCGAGCGCCTCCAGCGGGACGCGGCGTTCCCCCAGGGCCTGGAACAGCTTGGGTGTTCGAATCCCCCGTTCGTAGCGGATGAGCACGGAGTCGGACTCGAACTCCCAGGCGGCATGAAATCCGGCCAGTACGTCACCCATGCGGCTCATCGTATGCGGCACGCGCTTCTTCGTCCCCTCCCCGTGCAAACCGGAGTTTCTGCTCCTCTACGCGCGTCCGGACGTCACCGCTGCGGACAAACCCACCCGGCAGGCGCCGTCTTCGCCGGCGCAGGCCAGTGTGCGGTATGCGCCAACGCCGATCCCGGCGAAGTTCTCGAGGCTCTCGGTGCCCGGCACGAAGTACCCGGCGTGCCCCTCGGCGCCCCGCGCCGACAGCACCCGCGCCCCGAACGCCGCGGACACCGGGTCGGCCCCGTGGCCCAGCCCGCCGAGCTCCAGGTACGGCACGTCCTGGATCCAGTCGTCGGCGTCCCGCATCGACCACACATGGGCGGAGGTGTGCAGGCCGGAGGCCTTCTCGACCCGCATGCCGGGGCTGCCGGCCACGGCGATGTCGCTGACCCTGGCGGGCAGCGCGTCGGCCGCGACGCCGCACACGACCGAGCCGTAGCTGTGGCAGAACAGCGAGACGGGCGCGCGGCCGGGCAGCGCCCGCAGCAGCGCGTTCAGCCGGACGGCACCGTGTTCGGCGCGCGTCGCGGTGGCCGCCTCCATGCCGAGGCCGCTGGGGGAGGTGTAGTCGGCCCAGGCGATCACCGCCGTGCGCGTGGCCGGGCTCGCGGCGCGCTCGGCCGCGTACAGCGACTCGGCCATGCCGGCGGGCGCCGAGTACTTGCGGTCGGTGCGCTGGAAGGTGAGCAGCTCGGTGTCGACGCCGGGGACGACGACGGACACCCGCTCGGCGCGGTCCAGGTCCCCGAACACCTCGGCGACCCGGCCCGAGCCCGCCGGGTCGAAGGCCAGGATGTGGCGGCCGGGGTCGAGCAGCGACTCGTAGCGGTGCATGCGCAGGCCCGCCTCGCGCTGCCCGGCGGGGGAGAGGCGCTGGTCGTGCATGCGCCGCGCCTCGACCGTGCGTGCCTTGCGCAGCGCCGCGCGGTTGGCCTGGTAGCGCAGCTCGACGGGTGCGCCGTTCATGTTTCCGACGGCCAGGGGATAGCGGCGGGCCAGGCTCGCGCGCTGGGCCGCGGTGAGCGAGGCGAAGAAGCGGGACAGCCGGGCGGGAGCCGCCTGTGCGTCGGGCAGCCGGCGCCCGTCCACCCGGCCGTGCTCCCAGGCCGTGACCGACGCTTCGAGCGCCGTGGGCCCCCGTTGGTTGCGCAGCGCGGTCCAGCCGGTGGTCGCCAGCATCACGAACACCACGGCCAGAGCGAGCAGAGCGCGCCAGACGTTCACGTGCGGGGAGGTGTCGAAGGAAGTCACTGGGAGGACACCCTAGGAGAACGGCAGGGTCACGCGTGAACCAAGTGACACGGATCACGTTTCGTGCCTGTGCTACGGGGTTCTCCGCCAGCTCCCGGTGAGCGCGGGTTCCACCTGGTCGAGGTACGAAGCCGTCAGATCGCGCAGCGCCGCGAGACCGGCGTCGTCCCGTTCGGACCAGATCCGCTCCGTCACCCGCATGACCGCCCCGAAGACGGCCACGACCACGCGCGGCCGCGGATCGGCGTCCGGGTCGAGGCCCTCGCGGGCGGCGACGATGCGGGCGATCTCGTCCTCCAGCTCGGTCGCGCGCCGCAGATGGGCGGCGAGCAGCGCGGGCGTCGACTCGATCAGCCGGTAGAACCGCATGTGCAGCTCGAGCGGCACCAGCTGCCCGACGGCCTCGCCGATGGTGTCCCAGCTCTCGACCAGCGCGCCGCGCAGCGCCTCCAGCGGCGCCTCGGCGGGCGGCCGGCGCGCCACGGCGGCCACGAAGTGCGACTCGGCGAGCCGGGCCACGAAGAACGCCGCCTCCTCCTTGCTCGCGAAGTAGCGGAAGAAGGTGCGCTGCGAGACGTCGGCGGCCTCGACGATGTCGTCTACGGTCGTCTCCTCGTAGCCGCGCTCGGTGAACAGCTCCAGGGCGGAGCGCAGCAGCGTGTCCCGGGTGCGCAGTTTCTTGCGTTCGCGCAGGCCCGGCCGGGGTGCCGACTGGACGCCTCCCGCGGCCACCGGCGTGTCCACCCTCGTCAAAAGCGCTCTCCTCGTCTCCCGTTTCCGCTGATCAGGCTACGTTCAGGCTATACGCGCACGACATGTCGGTTACTGACTGATGAATTGGTTTGTCAAGTGTCAGCGACTGTCACTAGCCTCCCCGGTATGACTAGTCAGACCACCATCGACAAGACCGGGCCGGGGGACGGGCCGCCCACGCCGTCGGACACGGCGCCTGCCGCGGGGCTGCGCGGCCACCCGTGGGCCACCCTCGTCACCGTCGCGGTGGGCGTCATGATGGTGGCCCTCGACGGCACCATCGTGGCCATCGCCAACCCGGCGATCGGCAAGGACCTGGGGGCCAGCCTCTCCCAGCTCCAGTGGATCACCAACGCCTACTTCCTCGCCCTCGCGGTCGCCCTGATCACCGCGGGCAAGCTCGGTGACCGCTTCGGCCACCGGCAGACCTTCCTCATCGGCGTGGCCGGTTTCGCCGCCGCCTCCGGCGCCATCGGGCTGTCCGACAGCATCGCGATGGTCATCGTCTTCCGCGTCTTCCAGGGCCTGTTCGGCGCGCTGCTGATGCCGGCCGCGCTCGGTCTGCTGCGGGCCACCTTCCCGGCCGAGAAGCTCAACATGGCCATCGGCCTGTGGGGCATGGTCATCGGCGCCTCCACGGCCGGCGGTCCGATCCTGGGCGGCGTGCTGGTCGAGCACGTCAACTGGCAGTCGGTGTTCTTCATCAACGTGCCGGTCGGCGTCCTCGCCCTGGTGCTCGGCGGGCTGATCCTGCTGGACCACCGGGCCGAGAACGCTCCGCGGTCCTTCGACATCCCGGGCATCGTGCTGCTGTCGGCGTCGATGTTCTGCCTCGTCTGGGCGCTCATCAAGGCTCCGGAATGGGGCTGGGGCTCCGGGCAGACGTGGCTGTACGTGCTGGTGTCGCTCGTGGGCTTCGGCCTGTTCGCCTTCTGGGAGACCAGGGTCGAGGAGCCGCTGATCCCGCTGGCCATGTTCCGTTCGGTGCCGCTGTCGGCGGGTGTCGTCCTGATGGTCCTGATGGCCATCGCCTTCATGGGCGGCCTCTTCTTCGTCACGTTCTACCTCCAGAACGTGCACGGCATGAGCCCGATCGACGCCGGTCTGCATCTGCTCCCGCTCACCGGCATGATGATCGTCGCCTCGCCGCTGGCCGGCGCCATGATCACCAAGGTCGGGCCGCGCATCCCCCTCGCGGGCGGCATGGTGTTCACCGCGGTCGCCATGTATGGCATGTCCACGCTGGAGACGGACACCGGCAGCGTGACGATGTCCATCTGGTTCGCCCTGCTCGGCTTCGGCCTGGCGCCCGTCATGGTCGGCGCGACCGAGGTCATCGTCGGCAACGCGCCGATGGAGCTGTCCGGCGTGGCCGGCGGCCTCCAGCAGGCCGCGATGCAGATCGGCGGCAGCCTCGGCACGGCCGTGCTGGGCGCCGTCATGGCCTCCAAGGTCGACAGCGACCTGCCGGGCAACTGGAAGGCCGCGGGGCTTCCCCCGCTGACCCCGGAGCAGCTCGGCCAGGCCTCCGAGGCGGTCCAGGTCGGTGCCGCCCCGGTGCCCGGGGGCACCCCCGCCCCCGTCGCCGCGAAGATCGCGGACGTCGCCCACGACACCTTCATCTCCGGCATGAGCCTGGCGTCCCTGGTCGCCGCCGGAGTCGCCGCCGTGGCGGTGCTGGTCGCGTTCCTCACCAAGCGCGGTGACAACGCCGAGGCCGGCGCGGGCGTGGGCCACATCTGACGGGGCCCCGTCGTCCCCCTCGCCTCACTCGTCCCTGTCTCCCTGTTTCGTCCATCAGGGTGACAGGGACCGCGAACCCTCCCCGCCGGAGGGCCGCGCAGGTCACAGTGGGTCACGTCCTCCGCAGGGCATGGGGGCGAGCGGCTGCGGCGCGCTGCTGGAGGGGGGCAGCGCGCCCGCCCGACACGCGCGAGGAGGGCCCCCGGCATCGCCGGGAGCCCTCCTCGCGTCAGCGGCTCGGCCGGCCGTTACGCGTCGCCGCCCGCGACCCCCGGGTCGGCCGCCGTCACGTCGAGCAGCCGGTAGCGGTCGACCGCCTGCTTCAGCGCCGACCGGTCGACCTTGCCCTCCCGGGCCAGCTCCGTCAGCACGGCCACCACGATCGACTCCGCGTCGATGTGGAAGAAGCGCCGCGCCGCACCGCGCGTGTCCGCGAAGCCCCAGCCGTCCGCGCCCAGCGACTGGTACGTCCCCGGCACCCAGCGCGCGATCTGGTCCGGCACCGACCGCATCCAGTCGGACACCGCCACGAACGGCCCCTGCGCGCCCGCCAGCTTCCGCGTCACGTACGGCACCTGCTGCTCCTCCTCGGGGTGCAGCAGATTGTGCTCCTCGCACGCCACCGCCTCGCGGCGCAGCTCGTTCCAGGAGGTCGCCGACCACACGTCGGCCCGGACGTTCCACTCGTCGGCGAGGATGCGCTGCGCCTGAAGGGCCCACGGCACCGCGACGCCGGACGCCATGATCTGCGCCGGGATCGCTCCGCCCGTGCCCGCGCTGAAGCGGTGGATGCCCTTGAGGATGCCCTCCACGTCCACGTTCTCCGGCTCGGCCGGGTGCCGGATGGGCTCGTTGTAGACGGTGAGGTAGTAGAAGACGTCCTCGCCGTGCGGGTGCTGCTCGTCGGCGCCGTACATCCGGCGCAGTCCGTCCTTGACGATGTGCGCGATCTCGAAGCCGAAGGCCGGGTCGTACGCCACGCACGCCGGGTTGGTGGAGGCCAGCAGCTGCGAGTGGCCGTCGGCGTGCTGGAGGCCCTCGCCGGTCAGGGTCGTGCGGCCCGCGGTCGCGCCCAGCACGAAACCGCGCGCCAGCTGGTCGCCCATCTGCCAGAACTGGTCGCCGGTGCGCTGGAACCCGAACATCGAGTAGAAGACGTAGACCGGGATGAGCGGCTCGCCGTGGGTGGCGTACGCCGAGCCCGCCGCGATCAGCGAGGCCGTGCAGCCCGCCTCCGAGATGCCGTCGTGCAGCATCTGCCCGTTCGGCGCCTCCTTGTAGGCGAGCAGCAGGTCGCGGTCCACCGACTCGTACTGCTGGCCGAGCGGGTTGTAGATTTTCGCACTCGGGAAGAACGAGTCCATGCCGAAGGTGCGGTACTCGTCCGGTGCGATCAGCACGAACCGCTTGCCGAGCTCCTTGTCCCGCATGAGGTCCTTGAGGAGCCGCACAAAGGCCATCGTCGTCGCGATGGACTGCTGGCCCGAGCCCTTCTTCACGGTCGCGTACGTCTTGTCGTCCGGCAGGGCGAGCGGCTTCGACCGCACGACGCGGGTCGGCACATAGCCGCCGAGGCCGAGCCGGCGGTCGTGCATGTACTGGATCTCCTCCGTGTCCCGGCCCGGGTGGTAGTACGGCGGCGGGCCGGACTCCAGCTCCTTGTCGGAGATCGGCAGGTGCAGCCGGTCGCGGAAGCGCTTGAGGTCGTCGACCGTCAGCTTCTTCATCTGGTGCGTGGCGTTGCGGCCCTCGAAGTTCGGCCCGAGCGTCCAGCCCTTGACGGTCTTGGCCAGGATGACCGTCGGCTGGCCCTTGTGCTCCAGCGCCGCCTTGTAGGCCGCGAAGATCTTCCGGTGGTCGTGACCACCGCGGCCCAGGTGCAGGATCTGGTCGTCGGTCATGTTCTCGACCATCGCGCGCAGCCGGTGGTCGTCGCCGAAGAAGTGGTCGCGGATGTAGGCGCCGGACTCGGTCGCGTACGTCTGGAACTGGCCGTCCGGAGTCGTGTTCATCCGGTTGACCAGCACGCCGTCGCGGTCCTGGGCCAGCAGCGGGTCCCAGGTGCGGTCCCACACCAGCTTGATGACGTTCCACCCGGCGCCCCGGAAGACCGACTCGAGCTCCTGGATGATCTTGCCGTTGCCGCGCACCGGGCCGTCCAGGCGCTGGAGGTTGCAGTTGACCACGAAGGTCAGGTTGTCCAGTCCCTCGCGGGCGGCGATGGACAGCTGGCCCAGCGACTCCGGCTCGTCCATCTCGCCGTCGCCGAGGAAGGCCCACACGTGCGACTTCGAGGTGTCCGCGATGCCGCGCGCGTGCATGTAGCGGTTCATCCGCGCCTGGTAGATCGCGCCGATCGGGCCGAGGCCCATCGAGACGGTCGGGAACTCCCAGAAGTCCGGCATCGACCGCGGGTGCGGATACGACGACAGCATGTACGGCGCCTTGGACTTCTCCTGACGGAAGCCGTCCAGGTGCTGCTCGGTCAGCCGGTCCAGCAGGTACGCGCGCGCGTAGATGCCCGGCGAGGCGTGCCCCTGGAAGAAGACCTGGTCGCCGCCGTCGCCCTCGTCCTTGCCGCGGAAGAAGTGGTTGAAGCCCACGTCGTACAGCGAGGCGGAGGAGGCGAAGGTGGCGATGTGGCCGCCGACGCCGATGCCGGGCCGCTGCGCGCGCGAGACCATCACGGCGGCGTTCCACCGGGTGGCGTTGAGGATCTTGCGCTCGATCTCCTCGTTGCCCGGGAAGAACGGCTCGCTCTTGGTCGGGATGGTGTTGACGTAGTCCGTGCTGCGCATCTCGGGCACGGCCACGCGCCTCTCGCGGGCCCGCTCGATCAGCCGCAGCATCAGATAGCGGGCCCGCTCCCGGCCACGCTCGTCGACGGCGGAGTCCAGGGAGTCGAGCCACTCCCCGGTTTCCTCGGGGTCGAAGTCAGGAACCTGACTCGGCAGGCCGCCAATGATGATCGGACTGCGATCGGATGCGGAAGCCACGCTGTTCCTTCACTGTCGGAGGGCCACTGTCGCAGGGCCGCTGATGCCGGGTGTCTGCGCCGATTCCCCATCGTCTACCTCGCGGAGGCAAACGTCATCTGTACCGTGGGGTAACCGGTTCTCCCATGAGGGCCGGGGGCACGTTCATTCGAAGCTCGTACCCACACATGGTTCCCAAATACGCAAACGGGGCACAAGGGTGTGGTGTACGTCACCTTTGGCTCGGACGGCATGGCTGGAGTTGCGGCGACACGGCCGGGATCGTCACCGTTTCGGCGGTCCCAGACGCCGGGTACTTGCGCGATCCGTCCCGCCCGTGTGGACTACGGCCAAGCTTCGCGCACGCGCGTGGCTGAAGACATTCACTAAACATGATCAGGAGGCAACCCGTGAGCGCGACCGCGGACCACGCGGAGGAGCGGACGAACCCTGCCGTCAGGCTGGGGTTCCAGCCCGGGCAGGTGGTCCAGGAGATCGGCTACGACGACGACGTCGACCAGGAGCTCCGCGAGGCCATCGAGGGCGCCGTCGAGGGCGAGCTGGTGGACGAGGACTACGAGGACGTGGCCGATGCCGTCGTGCTGTGGTTCCGTGACGACGACGGCGACCTGACGGATGCGCTGGTGGATGCCACCACGTACATCGAGGAGGGCGGGGCGATCCTGCTCCTCACGCCGAAGACCGGCCGTCCTGGGTACGTCGAGGCCAGCGACATCTCCGAAGCCGCGACGACGGCCGGCCTGACGGCCGCCAAGAGCGTCAGCGTCGGCAAGGACTGGAGCGGCAGCCGGCTGGCCACCCCGAAGGCGGCCAAGTCGAAGCGGTAGCCGCCCGGCTCCGCACCCATCCGACACCGGACGGGCCGACCGACGTCGGCCCGTCCGCGGGTCCGGGACGATCCCTGCGTAGGGTGTTTCCAGCGATTCACCCGTCGAAGGGACGAACAGGACCATGGCGATCCAGGTCGGCGACAAGGCCCCCGACTTCGAACTCAAGGACAACCACGGCGCGACCGTGAAGCTGTCCGACTTCCACGGCCGGAAGAACGTCGTGCTGCTCTTCTACCCGTTCGCCTTCACCGGCGTGTGCACGGGCGAGCTGTGCGAGGTGCGGGACAACCTGCCGCAGTTCTCCGACCGCGACACCCAGGTGCTCGCCGTCTCGAACGACTCCATCCACACCCTGCGCGTCTTCGGCGAGCAGGAGGGCCTCGAGTACCCGCTGCTCTCCGACTTCTGGCCGCACGGCAACGTCTCGCGCGCCTACGGCGTCTTCGACGAGGACAAGGGCTGCGCCGTCCGGGGCACCTTCGTCATCGACCGTGAGGGCGTCGTCCGCTGGACCGTCGTCAACGGCCTGCCGGACGCCCGCGACCTGACCGAGTACGTGAAGGCGCTCGACGCCCTGTGACCGGCACCCGGTGATTCACCGGGCCCAGGGCCTGCGGCGGGCGGGAACCCGTCACTAGGATCGACTCGTTGATCCGACAGCCACAGCACGTCATCCAACGCACTACGGGGCTTCCCGCCCCTGGACACCAAGGGAGGACTCGTGGGAGTCAGCCTCAGCAAGGGCGGCAACGTATCGCTGACCAAGGAGGCCCCGGGACTGACCGCGGTCATCGTCGGTCTGGGCTGGGACGTCCGTACCACGACCGGCACCGACTTCGACCTCGACGCCAGCGCGCTGCTGCTGAACAACTCCGGCAAGGTCGCCAACGACCAGCACTTCATCTTCTTCAACAACCTGAAGAGCCCCGACGGCTCCGTCGAGCACACCGGTGACAACCTCACCGGTGAGGGCGAGGGCGACGACGAGCAGATCAAGATCAACCTCGCGGGCGTGCCCGCCGAGGTCGAGAAGATCGTCTTCCCGGTCTCGATCTACGACGCCGAGAACCGCCAGCAGTCCTTCGGCCAGGTCCGCAACGCGTTCATCCGCGTCGTCAACCAGGCCGGCGGCGCCGAGATCGCCCGGTACGACCTGAGCGAGGACGCCTCCACGGAGACCGCCATGGTCTTCGGCGAGCTGTACCGCCACGGTGCGGAGTGGAAGTTCCGCGCCATCGGCCAGGGCTACGCCTCCGGCCTGCGCGGTATCGCCCAGGACTTCGGCGTGAACGTCTGAGTCGCTTCAGTCACCGCTTCGCCCGGGGCGAGAGCCCCGATCGTCCGGCGCCGCACGGTTTACGTGCGGCGCCGGACGCGCAGGAAAACCGAGAACCATCACCGGGGAGGGACCATCACCATGGGCGTCACTCTTGCCAAGGGGGGCAATGTCTCCCTGTCCAAGGCCGCACCGAACCTCACGCAGGTGCTGGTCGGTCTGGGCTGGGACGCGCGTTCCACCACCGGAGCACCCTTCGACCTCGATGCGAGCGCACTGGTGTGCAGCGGGGGCCGGGTGCTCGGTGACGAGTGGTTCGTCTTCTACAACCAGCTCACGAGCCCGGACGGCTCCATCGAGCACACCGGCGACAATCTGACCGGTGAGGGTGACGGCGACGACGAGTCGCTGCTCGTCGACCTCTCCAAGGTGCCCGCTCACTGCGACAAGATCGTCTTCCCCGTCTCGATCCACATGGCGGACGAGCGCGGACAGACCTTCGGGCAGGTCAGCAACGCCTTCATCCGGGTCGTCAATCAGGCGGACGGCCAGGAACTCGCCCGCTACGACCTGAGCGAGGACGCCTCCACGGAGACCGCGATGATCTTCGGCGAGCTCTACCGCTACCAGGGCGAGTGGAAGTTCCGTGCAGTGGGGCAGGGGTACGCGTCGGGGCTCCGCGGCATCGCTCTAGACTTCGGAGTCAACGTTTCGTAAAGCCGAGTACGGCGCGGGGGAGCCCCGTACACACACGATTGGGTAGCCAGTGCTTCTGAAAACCTTCGGCTGGTCGTTCGCGGTCACCGCGCTCGGCCTGGTCGCGGCGGTCTTCTACGGGGGGTGGACCGCTTTCGGGATCGTGGCGATCCTCTCCGTCCTGGAGATCTCGCTGTCCTTCGACAACGCGGTGGTCAACGCCGGGATCCTGAAGAAGATGAATGCCTTCTGGCAGAAGATCTTCCTCACCATCGGCATCCTGATCGCCGTCTTCGGCATGCGCCTGGTCTTCCCGGTCGTCATCGTGGCCATCAGCGCCTCTCTCGGACCGATCGAGGCCGTCGACCTCGCGCTCACCGACAAGGACCGCTACCAGCAGCTGGTCACCGACGCCCACCCGTCGATCGCCGCCTTCGGCGGCATGTTCCTGCTGATGATCTTCCTCGACTTCATCTTCGAGGACCGGGACATCAAGTGGCTCCAGTGGCTGGAGCGGCCGCTGGCCAAGCTGGGCAAGGTCGACATGCTGTCGGTCTGCATCGCCCTGATCGTGCTGCTCATCTCCTCGATGACCGTCGCCACCCACGCCCACCTGCACGCCGGCCACGCCGACAAGGCGGAGACGGTGCTGATCTCGGGCATCGCGGGCCTGATCACCTACATGATCGTCGGCGGTCTCTCCGGCTACTTCGAGGACAAGCTCGAAGAGGAGGAGGAGCGCGAGCACGAGGAGGAGGAGCGCGCCGAGCGCGAGGGCAAGCCCAAGTCGGCGGTCGCGCTGGCCGGCAAGGCCGCGTTCTTCATGTTCCTCTACCTCGAGGTCCTGGACGCGTCGTTCTCCTTCGACGGCGTCATCGGCGCCTTCGCCATCACCAACGACATCGTCCTGATGGCCCTCGGCCTCGGCATCGGCGCCATGTACGTCCGTTCGCTGACCGTCTACCTGGTCCGCCAGGGCACCCTCGACGACTACGTCTACCTGGAGCACGGCGCCCACTACGCCATCGGCGCCCTCGCCGTCATCCTCCTCGTCACCATCCAGTACGAGATCAACGAGATCATCACCGGCCTGGTCGGCGTGGTCCTGATCGGCTGGTCCTTCTGGTCCTCCGTCCGCCGCAACAAGCGGCTCGCTGCGGCCGAGGGGCCGGGAGACGGAGAGAAGGCGGAGGTCTCCTCCGGGGTGTGAAACCCTGACGGTCCCGGGCCGGTGCGCCCCCGGTGCGCCCGCGCCACCGGTGTGAACCCGGCCCGGACGAGGAACGCTCTGTGCGGGGCGGCCGACGAGGACGACTCCTCGGGGCCGCCCCGTCGGCGGTGAAGGGACGTGGGGGCGGGAATGGGTTTCTTGGACGGGCTGTGGCGCGGCCGCGAGAGCGAGTTCGACTCGGGCAGCGCGGCCACCAACTCCATCCAGCTGACCAAACGGCACGGCCAGGTCTCCCTGACCAGACAGGGCGCGGCCACCGGGCACCTGCGCATCAACCTCACCTGGCGGATGCGCACCTCGGACATCATGGGCAGCCAGCGCGAGAGCCTGCTGCGCCACCCCTTCAAGGCCCTCAAGCCCCCCGAGGTCATCGGCCACAGCCAGAGCATGGTCAACGTCGACCTCGACCTCGGCTGCCTCTACGAGCTCCAGGACGGCACCCGGGGCGTCGTCCAGCCGCTCGGCGGCTACCTGGGCGACGTCAACGCCCCGCCGTACGTCAAGCTCAGCGGCGACGACCGGTTCGGCTCGGCCTCCGGCGAGACGATCTACGTCAACCTCGACCACCGGGACGCCATCAAGCGCCTGCTGCTCTTCGCCTACATCTACGACCAGACGCCGGCCTTCGACCGCACGCACGCCATCGTCACCCTCTACCCGAGCAACGGCCCCCGCATCGAGATAGGCCTCGACGAACGCCACCCGCAGGCCCGCTCCTGCGCCGTGGTGATGATCGAGAACGTCAAGGGCGAGATCCTGGTCCGCCGCGAGGTGAAGTTCGTCTACGGCTTCCAGGGCGAGCTGGACCGCCTCTACGGCTGGGGCCTCCAGTGGGGGCGCGGCTACAAGACCAAGGTCGAGCGGTGAGCGCGGCTCACCGGCCGACGAACTGAGGCCCCTGCGGCGGCAGCCGGAAGTCCGGGTCGGGCGCCGCGTTCACCGGAAGCGGATAGCCGTAGCCGGACTGCGCCCCGGCGGCCCCCGCGGTGGCGGGCGCCGGCGGATAGCCGTAGGAGGGCCGCGCGGCCGGCTGCGGATAGCCGTAGGCCGGCTGTGCCGTCGGCGGCTGCTGCGGATAGCCGTAGGCGGGCTGCGCCGGCACCCCCGCCGGCTGCTCCGGCGGCAGCGGGTGCGAGACCTCCGGGGAGGACGGCACGGGCAGCGGCTGCACGGCCGTCGGCTCGTCGGGACCGGCCACCGGCCGGTCGGGCACGGACGGCGTCGGCGCGGGCGCGGACGCCTCCGGCGACGGGCCCCGGGCCGCGTCCGGCTCCTGCGCCGCCTCGGACTCGTCCACGGAGATGCCGAAGTCGGTCGCCAGGCCCTTCAGCCCGTTGGAGTAGCCCTCGCCCAGCGCCCGGAACTTCCAGCCCTCCCCGCGCCGGTACAGCTCCCCGCAGATCAGCGCCGTCTCCCGGCCCGTCTCCGGCCTGACGTCGAAGTACGCCAGCGGCTCCCCGTCGGCGACCGCGGCGTCGTGCAGCAGGATGCGCAGATCCCGTACCCGGTCGAAGGCCACGCCGTCCGCCGAGGCGACCAGCAGGATCCGGCCCACCGCCCGCTCGACGCCCGAGAGGTCTGTCTGGATCGTGTCGGTCAGACCGTCGGCGACCCGCTTCTTGCCGAGCCGCCAGACCTGCCCGGACGGATGCCGGGGCTGGTTGTAGAAGACGAAGTCCTCGTCGGAACGCACACGGTCGTCGGGGCCCAGCAGCAGCGCCGAGGCGTCGACGTCGGGGACCCCCTGCCCGGGTGACCAGCGCAGCACGGCGCGTACCGTGGTGGCTTGCAGCGGGATGTTCGACCCCTTCAGCATCGCGTGCGTCATGCCGTCATCCTGCCCTCTCGGTCCTGCTCACGACAACGCGGGGGCGGGGTGTCCGGGCCGGGTCCGCGCGGCCCCGGTCGCCCGCCGCCGACACGGCGGGGTTACCTGGAATTCATGCCCGGTGGGAACCACCGACATGGATACCTACGTACTATTACCGGCCACCTTGGAAAGTTCGTCAGTCGCCCATACACAGCCGTCCAGACACCGCGGGGGAGTATTCATGCGTCATTTCGGGCACATCGCCCCTGAGGTACGCGCGCGCCTCTTCCACCGGGAGCCCTGCGTGTTCACCGCGGACTCCCCGGCGCGGCTGCTGTCCGCGGCCCTGGGCGCCACCCTCTACAGCCCGGCCACCCGGCCGAGACTCGCCGACGACGTCCTCAAGCAGGGCGCGCGCGGCGTGGTGTCCATGGTGCTGTGCCTGGAGGACTCGATCGACGACGCCGACGTGCCCGCCGGGGAGGAGAACCTCGTTCGCCAGTTCACGGACCTGGCGAACCGGCCCGGCGCCGACGTGCCGCTGCTCTTCGTCCGGGTCCGCACCCCCGAGCAGATACCCGACCTAGTGCGGCGCTTCGGCCCGGCGGTGCGGCTGCTGTCCGGCTTCGTGCTGCCCAAGTTCACCGAGGAACGCGGCGTGCCCTTCCTGGAGGCGCTCACCGCGGCCGAGGCGGCGAGCGGCCGGCGCCTGTTCGCCATGCCGGTGCTGGAGTCGCCGGAGCTGCTGTACCGCGAGTCGCGCGTGCAGACCCTGGAGGGCATCTTCCGCGCGGTCGACAAGTACCGCGACCGGGTGCTGGCCCTGCGCCTCGGCGTGACCGACTTCTGCTCGTCCTACGGACTGCGCCGCGCCCCCGACATGACGGCCTACGACGTCCAGATCGTCGCCTCCGTGATCGCCGACGTGGTCAACATGCTCGGCCGGGCCGACGGCACCGGGTTCACGGTGACCGGGCCGGTGTGGGAGTACTTCCGGGTCCAGGAGCGGATGTTCAAACCGCAGCTGCGGCAGAGCCCCTTCCTGGAGGTGCAGGCCGTGGAGCTGCGCCAGAAGCTGATCGAGCACGCCATGGACGGCCTGCTGCGGGAGATCTCCCTGGACCAGGCCAACGGCCTGCTCGGCAAGACCTGCATCCACCCCTCGCACGTGCTGCCCGTGCACGCCCTGTCCGTCGTCAGCCGCGAGGAGTACAGCGACGCCCAGGACATCCTGCGGCCCGAGCGCGGCGGCGGGGGCGTGTTGAGGTCGGCGTACACGAACAAGATGAACGAGGTGAAGCCGCACCGCGCCTGGGCGGAGCGGACCCTGCTGCGCGCCGAGGTCTTCGGCGTCGCCGACGAGGACATCGGCTTCGTGGAACTCCTGGCCGCCGGCCTGCCCGGCTGACCGCGCGAGACCGACGACCGAGGACAACGGGAGGCTTGGGTACATGACCGACAGGGCACGCGCCGAGGGACACGACGGCGTCTGGTCCGGCAGCTGGGTCGCGGAGCGGCTCGGCGTCGAACTCGCGGGCGACGACACCCTCCCCGGCCTGCTGGGGCTCGCCCTGCGCCGCAATCCCAAGCGCGCCCACCTGCTCGTGTCCCACGTGCTCGGCAAGCACGTCCCGCAGTCCCCGTCCGTCGTGTACGGCCACGGGGTCGCCCTCGGGCGGCGCGTCCGCGGCCTGCTCGGCGCCGAGGAGGCCGGCCGGGCCGTCGTCCTCGGCTACGCGGAGACCGCCACCGGCCTCGGCCACTCGGTCGCCGACGGCCTGGGCGACGCGCCCTGCCTGCACTCCACCCGCCGTCCGGTCGCCGGGGTCGCCCGGGCGGGCGGCTTCGAGGAGTCCCACTCGCACGCCACCTCCCACCTGCTGCTGCCCGAGGACCCGGCGCTGCTGGCCGGCGACGGGCCGCTGGTCCTGGTCGACGACGAGTTCTCCACGGGGAACACGGTGCTGAACACCGTGCGCGATCTTCACGAGCGGTATCCGCGGCAGCGGTACGTGGTGGTCGCCCTCGTGGACATGCGGTCGCCGGCGGACGTGCGGCGGCTCGAGGAGTTCGCGCGGGAGATCGGCGCGCGGGTGGACCTCGTGGCGGCGGCCTCGGGCACGGTGCGGCTGCCGGACGGGGTGCTGGAGAAGGGGCAGGCCCTGGTGGCGCGGTACGAGGCGGAGGGCGCCGGGGACGGTGGCCCCGTGAGCCGAGCCGACGCCCGGATCACCCACCCGCACGACCACCGCACCCACGCCACGCTCGTGGACCTGCGCTGGCCCGCCGGCCTCCCCGACGGCGGCCGGCACGGCTTCACCCCCGCCCACCGTGCCCGCCTCGAATCCGCCCTGCCCGGCATGGCCGCCCGGATCGCCGAGGCCCTGCCCGCGGGCGCCCGCCGCGTGCTCGTCCTCGGCTTCGAGGAGCTGATGTACGCACCGCTGCGCCTGGCCTGCGAGCTGGAGCGGACCGTCGGGGCCGAGGTGCGCTACTCCACCACCACCCGATCGCCCGTCCTCGCGGTCGACGACCCCGGCTACGCGATACGCACCCGCCTGGTCTTCCCCGCGCACGACGACCCCGCCGACGGCCCCGGCGAGCGCTACGCCTACAACGTCGCGGGCGGCGGCTTCGACGCCGTCGTCGCGGTCGTCGACTCGGCCGCCGACACCCCCGCGCTGCACGCGCCCGGCGGACTGACGGCCCGCCTCGCCGCGCACGTCCCGCACGTCCTGCTCGCGGTCGTCCCGTCGTACGCCCCGTCCGCCTCCGAAAGGCCCCCGATGCTGCCCGAGCCCCTGCGCGGCCCCGCCTTCTCCTCGTACGCCCCCGACGAGGTCGGCTGGCTGCTCCAGGACCTGTCGGACGTGACACTGGAGGCGCCCACCGAGGAGCGCGAGGAGGCGATCCAGCGGGGCGGCGCCCACTACGCCGAGTCGCTGCCCGTCGAGTACCAGCCCAGCGAGCAGTACCAGGAGCTGTTCCACGCCGCGCTGGACGCGTCAGCGGCACGGCTCGCGCGAGCCGTCGGCGCCGTCACCGAGATCGTGCTGACCGAGCGTTCGCCGCGCCCCGTACTGGTCTCCCTCGCCCGTGCGGGCACGCCCGTCGGCATCCTGATGCGCCGCTGGGCACGGTTCCGCCACGGCCTCGACCTCCCGCACTACGCCGTGTCGATCGTCCGCGGCCGCGGCATCGACGCCAACGCGCTGCGCCGGCTGGCCGCCGACCACGACCCGGCCGACGTCGTCTTCGTGGACGGCTGGACCGGCAAGGGCGCCATCACCCGCGAACTCGCCGCCGCCCTGCGCGACTTCGAGGTCTCCGACGGCGTCACCGGCTTCGACCCGGAGATCGCCGTCCTCGCCGACCCCGGTTCCTGCGTGCGCACCTACGGCACCCGCGACGACTTCCTCATCCCGTCGGCCTGCCTCAACTCCACGGTCTCCGGGCTGATATCCCGTACCGTGCTCCGCGGCGACCTGGTCGGCCCGCACGACTACCACGGCGCGAAGTTCTACCGCGAACTCGCCGGCGCCGACCTGTCGACGGCCTTCCTGGACGCCGTCTCCGCCCGCTTCACCGAGGTCGCGGACACCGTCGACGACCAGGTCAAGGAGCTCCTCGCCGCCGACCGCACCCCCAGCTGGGAGGGCTGGGCCGCCGTCGAGCGGATCAGCGAGGAGTACGGCATCCACGACGTCAACCTCGTCAAGCCCGGCGTCGGCGAGACCACCCGCGTGATGCTGCGCCGGGTGCCCTGGAAGGTGCTGGCCCGCACCGGCGCGGGCGCCGACCTGGACCATGTGCGGCTCCTCGCCGAGCAGCGGGGCGTCCCCGTGGAGGAGGTCGACGGCCTGCCCTACACGTGCGTCGGGCTGATCCACCCCCAGTACACGCGCGGCGCGACCGGCGCCGACGGCAAGGCGGTGACGCGCTGATGCCGGTGCTCGTCGCGAGCGACCTCGACCGCACGCTGATCTACTCCGCCGCCGCCCTGGGGCTGACGACGCCCGACGCCGAGGCGCCGCGGCTGCTGTGCGTGGAGGTCTACGAGAGCAAGCCCCTGTCCTACATGACCGAGACGGCCGCCGCACTGCTGGCCGAGCTCGGCGACACGGCCGTCTTCGTGCCGACCACCACCCGCACCCGCGAGCAGTACCGGCGCATCCGTCTCCCCGGCCCGCCGGCGCCGTACGCGATCTGCGCCAACGGCGGCCACCTGCTGGTCGACGGCGTCCCCGACCTCGACTGGCACGCCCGGGTGACCGCACGGCTGGCCGACGAGTGCGCGCCGCTGGACGAGATCCGCGACCACCTGATGCGTGCCGCAGACCCGGTGTGGGTGCGCAAGCAGCGCGTCGCCGAGGACCTGTTCGCCTACCTCGTCGTGGAGCGCGAGCTGCTGCCCGAGGACTGGGTGAAGGAACTCGCCGTCCGGGCCGAGAACCGCGGCTGGACCGTGTCCCTCCAGGGCCGCAAGATCTACGTCGTGCCCAAGCCGCTGACCAAGAGCGCCGCCGTGCACGAGGTCGCCCGCCGCACCGGCGCCGGTCCCACCCTGGCCGCAGGCGACTCCCTCCTCGACGCCGACCTGCTGATGGCCGCCGACCGGGGCTGGCGTCCCGGCCACGGCGAGCTGGCCGACTCCGGCTGGGCGGCACCGACGGTCAGCGCCTTGCCGGAACGCGGGGTGCTGGCGGGGGAGCGGATCCTCCGGGAGTTCCTCACGGCTGCGCGGGGTGCCTAACGGCGTGTGCGCGCCGGGCGTCGGCGCAGTCGCAGCAGGACGAACGCCGCCACGGCCAGCGCCGCGGCGGCGAGCACGACCTTGGAGTAGGCGGAGACGACGGCGGTCACCTGGGGCCAGTTGTCGCCGAGGGCGTAACCCGCCAGCACGAAGGCCGTGTTCCACAGAGCGCTGCCCGCGCAGGTCAGCGCCGTGAACAGGGGCAGCGGCATGCGCTCCACGCCCGCCGGTACGGAGATCAGGCTGCGGAAGACGGGGAGCATCCGGCCGAAGAACACGGCCTTGGTGCCGTGCCGGCGGAACCACTCCTCCGTCCGCTCCACGTCGGAGACCTTCACCAGCGGCAGCCGTGCCGCCACGGCGACGGTGCGCTCACGGCCGAGGAGCGCCCCGATGCCGTACAACGCGAGCGCGCCCACGACCGAACCGGCGATCGTCCACAGGAGCGCGGCGACCAGGCTCATGCCGCCGGTACTGGCCGCGAAGCCCGCCAGCGGCAGGACGACCTCGCTGGGGATCGGCGGGAAGAGGTTCTCCAGGGCGACGGCCAGCCCGGCCCCGGGTGCGCCGAGGGTGTTCATCAGGTCGCTGATCCACTGGGGCGCGCCGCCCGTCGCCTTCGCCGCGATGACTGCCATGCGGCCACGCTAGGCGGCCGAACCTGAAGGGATCCTGAGCCGCCGGTCAGCCGCAGCAGCCCCCGCCGCAGCAGCCGCCGCCTCCGCCGCCCGCGCGGGGTGCCGGGGCCGGGGCGGAGGCGGAGCCGCCGACGGCGACCGTCGACAGCAGCTTCACCGTGTCGTCGTGGCCCGCGGGGCAGGGCGCCGGGGCGGAGGACTCGGCCATGGGACGGCTCAGTTCGAAGGTGTCGCCGCAGCTGCGGCAGCGGTATTCGTATCGGGGCATGCGCACAGGTTAACCGCGTCGGCCGGAGCAGGTCCCCGTTGCTTCTCAGCGCCTCCTCAGTGCCCGCTTCCACGCTCCTCGCGGATCTGCGTGACCACGTCGGCGACGGTCCGGCGCACCGCGTCCGTCTCCGTCAGGAAGTGCCAGTAGTCGGGGTGCCGGCCCTCCAGCGTGGTGATCGCCCGTTCCAGCCGGGCCACGGAGTCGTCCAGGGGGCGCGCGTGCCGGGGGTCGGGGGTGTTGCGGCCCGCCATGGCGAGCCGCTGGGCGTCGCGGATCGCGAACCGGGTGCGCTCGATCTCCTGCTGTGGGTCCTTCTGCACGGCGTTGAGCTGCCGCAGCCGGTCGCCGGCGGCGGAGACGGCCTCGTCGGTGGTGTTCAGCAGGGCCCGGGCCGTCGACAGCAGGGCGGTGGCGTCGGGCCAGCGCTGCTCGTCGCGGGCGCGCTGTGCCTCGGTCAGCCTGGTCTCGGCCTGCCGGACCGTTTCGGCGGCCTGGTCGGGCACGTGCTGGAGGTCCTGCCAGCAGGCGGCCGTGAACCGCCGCCGCAGCTCGCTCAGTACGGGCTCGACCTGGCCGGCGCGGGTGGTCAGGGCCTGGGCGCGAGTGCGCAGGGAGACCAGCCGCTTGTCGGTCTCGGCGGCCCGCTCGGGCAGCCGTTCGGCCTCGGTGCGGACCGCCTCCGCCTCCCGGGTGACCCGCTCGGCGCGCTCCAGGGTCTCCGGCACACCGTGCTGTCCGGCGCCCTGGTTCAGCCGCGTCAGCTCCGGGCCCAGGGCGGCGAGGCGGGCGGCGAGGTCGTCCGCCCTCAGCCCCGCGCCCCGCACGGCGTCCAGGGCCTCGGAGGCGGCGAGCAGGGCCTGCCGGGCACGCTCGACGGAGGGGGCGAGCCGGGCGAGCTGGGTCTCGGCCTTGCCGAGCAGCGGGCTCAGTCCCTCGGCGAAGCGGTCCAGCTCCTGCCTGACCCGGCCCAGCTCGTCCTTGGCGGCGGTCAGGTCCGTGCGGGCGCGGGCGGCGGCGGACGCCTCGAGGTCGTCCCGGTCCAGGTCGTGGGCGTCGACGGCGCTGATGTACCGGCCGCTGGCCTCGTCGATGCGCCGGCCGAGCGCCGCGAAGCCGTCGACGGCGCGCCGGGCGGCGGGGGAGGAGTCGACGGCCGCGATCGTCTCTATCGAGATCCTGAGGTCGCGCTGGGCGGTGTCCAGCTCGTAGAAGGCGGCCGCGGCGGCGTCCTTCGCGGCCTGCGCCTCGGCCCGCTGGCTCTCGGCCCTTCCGCCGAACCAACGCCGCGTGCCGCCGCCGGCGAAGGCGGCGGGCAGGGCGAGCGCGGCGAGCAGCGGCAGGCCCAGCAGGGTGAGCGTGTCCCGGAGCGCTCCGGGCGGGCGGCGCCGTACGGTCCGGTGCGGTGGACGCGGCGCGCGCGGCACCATCGGCGAGTACGGCTGCGATGGTGTCGCCGTCACATCCCTCTCCCGTGTCGTCCGTCCTGCCCGGGTTCATTCTCCCACCCGTCAGAGACGAACACACGGGCCGTTCAGTTCGCGGTTCGGACCGTGACTTCGCCGTCCTGGGCGCGCGCGGTCACCACGTGGGTGCTGGCGTCGTCCCGGGGCACGGACACGTCGACCGATCCGTCGTCGCTGTCGGCGGACACCCTGTACGTGGCGCGGGGCAGGTCGACGCGGACGGAGCCGTCGTCGCTGCGCGTCTCCACGAGGTCGGGGACGGCGCCGAGTTCCAGCCGGACGGAGCCGTCCTCGGTGGTCGCCTCCACCCGGCGCGAGGAGACCTCGGCGTGCAGCGATCCGTCGTCGCTGCGCAGGGTCAGCGGCCCGGTGGTGTCGCTGACGCGCACGGAGCCGTCGGCCGTGCGGACGTCCAGGGCGTCCCGGAAGCCGCTCGCCCGCACGCTGCCGTCGTCGGTCTTCACGGTGACGGTGACGCCGCGCGGCACCTCGACGCGGTGCTTGGTGGCGCAGTCGGCGACCACGCCGGAGCAGTGGGTGCGCAGCTTCAGCCGGTCGCCGTCCATGCTCCAGCTCACCTCGGGGTCCGAGCCGACGACGACCGAGCCCTTGAACCACCGGGTGACCTCGACCTTGCCCGGCGCGTTCCCGTCCGCGGCGACGATCTCCAGCGCGGAGTCGTCGGCGTCGACGGTGAGGGTGCGGCCCTGGAGGTCGAAGGTCCGGTGCTCGGGGTCCTTGTCCTCGTCGGCGGAGGCGCAGGCGCCGAGCACCGCGACGAGGACGGCGACGGTGCCGGCGGCGGCGAGGGCGCGAGCGGTGACGGTACGGCGGGCCATGACGTTTCCCCCTGGACGGACGACGAGGCACCCCGCCGGTGACGCCCGGGTCCGGGCGCGGTGCGGTGGTGCTCTTCGACCGTACGGAGCGGGCCCCGCCCGCGGGATCCGGGCCGCTCCCGGATACGGGGTGGGGTTAACCCCCGGGCACCGCGGCCGCCGCGGACCGGGCCCGTGACGCGTTTGCCGGGCACTGCCCGGGGCCATGTAGGCTGTCGACTCGTCCCGGGTGCGTAGCTCAGGGGTAGAGCGCCTGCCTTACAAGCAGGATGTCGGCGGTTCGAAACCGTCCGCGCCCACCAGGACCGGCCCGAGCGCCGGTCGAGAGGCCCCCGGAGATCTTCCGGGGGCCTCTCGCGTACGCCCTCCGCTATGCGTCCTGCTCCGGACGGTCCTCGTGGGCGTGCTTCAGCTCCGTACGCGCGGCCACGCGGTCGGGGCCGGTGATCTCCGACCAGTAGCGGTGGGTGCTGACGAAGACGGCGAGCTCGCGCTCGCGCTGCCGGAGCTTCTCCACCTCGGCCTGTTCGTCCTGCGACCAGCCGGGCGAGGCGGGGCGCTCGACCTTGCGCCAGCCGTTGTCGTCGCTGAAGCCGTCCAGGGGCTCGACGGACCAGGGGAGCCTCTTCAACAGGGCCGACAGCTCGGCCCTGACCTGATGCAGTTCCTCCTGGCCGGCGAGGAGGTCACTGGGGAAGTCATAGGTCGTAGCCACGCCTCAATAATACGCCTGTTCGATTTTGAGGCGCGCGTTCCCTTCCGTGGTTCACGCGAACGAGTGGTGCCGTGCACGCCTCCCGTGGACGGGCCCGTGGGGGGAGACTGGAGTCATGTGCCGCAGCATCAAGACGCTCCGCCCGCCCGCGCTGCCCGAGGAGGCCACCGGGGACGAGATCAGGGCCGCCGCCCTGCAGTACGTGCGCAAGGTGTCCGGGTTCAGGACGCCGGCCGCGCACAACCGGGAGGTGTTCGAACAGGCCGTGGACGCCGTCGCCGAGGCCACGGCCGAGCTGCTGGCCGGTCTCGAGGTGCGCGGCGGCGCGCGGCGCGCGAGCTGACGCCGCTGCCGTGACCGCGCCCCCGGGCTTCCGTCAGGACGCCTCGCCGGTCTGCGGCTCGCGGCGCATCAGGTACGCCGCGCCCGCCCCCGCGCCGAACAGCGCGAGCAGGGACACGCCCGTGGCCAGCCAGCTCGCGCCGAGCCACTGGCCGCCGAAGTAGCCGAGCGCGACGCTGTACGCGGCCCAGGACAGCCCCGCGAGTGCGGACCAGGGCAGGAACTCGCGGATCCGGCGGTGCGCGGCTCCGGCGACCAGGGAGACGACCGAGCGGCCGGCCGGTGCGAAGCGGGCCAGGACGACGAGGGCGCCCCGGGCGCCGCCGCTGCGGGCGAGCGCCCCGCCGAGACGTTCCTGCGCCGTGGTCAGCCGACGCGACCGGGCGATCGCGCGGTCCAGGCGGGGTCCGCCGCGCCAGGCCAGGCGGAACACGGCCAGGTCACCGAGGACGGAGGCGGTCGTGGCGCACAGCAGCAGGACCAGGATGTCGGGGACGTCGTCCGGCACCTGCCCGGCCGCCGCCGCACCCGAGCCCGCGGCCGCCGCCGTGGCCGCCGTGATCACGAGCACGCCGCTCGGCAGCACCGGCAGGAAGACGTCGAGCAGCACCGACAGAGCCACCAGGACATAGATCCATGGACTGCTGACCAGTGCCGCCACGTTCCCGAAACCCTCGACCACCGCAACTCCCCTGAATCCCCCGTGGACCGGACCGTGCCGCGATACGCGGGGAAACGGCAGGAGCGGTCGATGACAGCCATACAGCGTACGCCCGGGGTGTGACACCTGGTTCACAGGGGGCTCGCGAGGACGGTGCCGTGTGTTCACCGCGCCGCCGCACGCGCCGGCGGCGCCCACCCCCGGAAGAGGTGGGCGCCGCGCCGTTCGGTTCAGGCCGCGACGGGCGTCTGCTCCGTGGGCCTCTCCTCGGTGCCGGCGGTGCGCCGGGCCAGGACGCGGTCCAGGCCGAAGGCGCCGGAGCCGGTGAAGGCCAGCAGCAGGAAGGCCCAGCAGAACATCGCGGAGGCCTCGCCGCCGTTCTCCATCGGCCACAGGGCCCCCGGCTGGTGCACCTTGAAGTACGCGTACGCCATCGAACCCGAGGCGACGATCGCGGCGACGCGGGTGCCGAGGCCCAGCAGGACGAAGCCGCCACCCACGAGCTGGATCACGGCCGCGTACCAGCCCGGCCAGGTGCCGGTCTCTATCGTGCCGCCGCCCGCGGCGCCGCCGAGCACCCCGAAGAGGGAGGCGGCGCCGTGGCAGGCGAAGAGCAGGCCGACGACGATGCGGAACAGGCCGAGGGCGTAGGGCTGGGCACTGTCCAGGCGTCCGGACATGTGGGGGTGCTCCTTCGGTCGGGCCGGTCCGTGGGGGACCGGTGGGGGACGGAACCGAGTGGGCTGCCCACGTTAGGTGAACCTAATTAGTGCTTGCAAGTTCAACATTTGGCCAGGAGATGGCTCTTGGTTACTGGTCCGTAGAAAAAACCACCCCATGTACACGTCGTTCCGCAGGCCCGGCCCGGGTCCGCCGGGGTGACCGAAAACGGAACCCGGCTACGCCAGCTCGCGCTCCGTGACCGTCCGCAGCGTCGCCGTCCCGTCGCGCTCCGCCCGTGCCCGCTCCAGGCGCAGCCGGGCCGAACGCCCGCGCAGCGTCATCGTCATGAGCTGGTTGCCGAACCAGGGCCCGCCGGTCCTGCGCCAGGACACCGCCGGCGGCGCACAGCGCCCGTGCCGCGCGATGCGCCGCCCGAGGGCGCGCGCCGGGGCGCTCCAGCCGAAGCGGAATCCGAGCCGCATCGACAGCGGCACGGAGTTGTGCACCGGGGAGCAGGTCAGCTGCACCACCCGGGCGCCGGGGTCCCGTCCCGGCCAGGACGGTTCGGCGACGTAGGCGTGATGGACGTCCCCCGACAGCACGCTCACCGTCGCGGGCGCCCCCGGGCCCGTCCCGGCGTCGGCGATCAGTCCGGCGAGCTCGTCGAAGGAGGCCGGGAAGGCCGGCCAGTGCTCCAGGTCCGCCCCGCGCCGGATCCGCTCCCCGAGCCGGGCCCAGCGGGCGCCCCGCTCGCCGCCGCACACCGACGCGTTCCACGCCTCGAGGTCGTGCACCAGATGGGGCAGCAGCCAGGGCAGGGAGGTGCCGATGAGCAGGTGGTCGTACGGGGCGCCGTCCGCATCGCGGCCCCGGCCCTCCAGCACCTGCTCGCGCAGCCAGGCGGCCTCACCCGGGTCGAGCATCGCCCGCCGGTCCTCGGCCAGGACCCGGGCGGCGCGGGAATCCACCATGACCAGCCGCACCCGGCCGAAGTCGCGCCGGTAGCTCCAGCGCACGGACGCCGGGTCGGCATCGGCCCGCGCGGCGAAGGCGCGCAGCGCGTCGGTGCCGTCGGGTGCCGCGACGACGGCCGCGTAGAGCGGGTCGGCGGCCAGCTCGTCCGGGGAGAGGTTCCCCAGGTGCTGGTACACCCAGTACGACATCAGGCCGCTCAGGATCCGCTCGCGCCACCAGGCGGTGGCCCGCATGTCGGCGAGCCAGGCGGCCGAGGTGTTCCAGTCGTCGATCACGTCGTGATCGTCGAAGACCATGCACGAGGGCACGGTGGACAGCAGCCAGCGCACCTCGGGATCGCGCCACGACTCGTCGTAGAGCCGGGTGTACTCCTCGTAGTCCGCTATCTGGTCGCCCGGCGGCTCCGAGAGGTCGCGGCGCCCGGCGAGCCAGCGGCGGGTCGCGTCGGAGACCTCGTCGGCGTACACCTGATCGCCGAGCAGCAGGAGGACGTCGGGCCGCGCGCCCCGCGGATCGGCCGCGACCCGCGCCGAGAGGGTGTCCAGGGCGTCCGGGCCCACCGGGTCCTTCCCGCCGGCGGGCGGCGAGGCCCAGCGGCAGGATCCGAAGGCGACGCGCAAGCCGTCCTCGGCGGTGGGCGTGGCGATCACCGAGGGCGGGAAGCGGGAGTCCGGCGGCGGCCAGACCCGGGCGCCGTCGAGGAGCACCTCGTACTCCGTCGCCGTCCCGGGCGTCAGGCCGGTCACCGGCACCAGGACGTAGTGGTGGCCCGCGATCTGGAACGTGCGGGCCGTGCCGTGCGCGCCGTCGGCGCAGCGCACCTCGGCGGTGCAGGGGCGGCTCGTCTCGGCCCAGATGGTCGCGGACGAGCCGTCGTTGTACCTCAGCAGTGGTCCCAGGCGCAGTCCCGCCATGGCGATCCCCTCCTCCGTCGCCCCGTACGGTACGGAACGACGGAGGGCGGCGGGGAGTGTCCGCGCCGGTGTCCGGGGCCGGGTCAGCAGCTCGCGAGGTAGCCCTGGAGCGCCGACTTCTCGGCGGAGTCGACGGAGAGGCCGTAGTAGTACTTCACCTGCACCCAGGCGCGCACGTACGTGCACCGGTAGGCGGTGCGGGAGGGCATCCAGGTGGCCGGGTCCTGGTCGCCCTTGGCCTGGTTGACGTTGTCGGTGACGGCGATGAGCTGCGGGCGGGTCAGGTCGTTGGCGAAGGACTGGCGGCGGGAGGTGGTCCAGCCGCTCGCGCCGGAGTCCCAGGCCTCGGCGAGCGGCACGAGGTGGTCGATGTCCAGGTCGGAGGCGGCGGTCCAGGTGGCGCCGTCGTAGGGGGAGTACCAGCTGCCCGAGGTGGCGGCGCAGGCGGAGTCGGTGACGACGCCGGAGCCGTCGCGCTTGAGGACGGTCTCACGGGTGTTGCAGGCTCCGGACTGGGTGATCCAGTGCGGGAAGAGGTCGCGGTCGTAGCCGGTGCGGTTCTCGGTGGCCACGGTGAGGGAGGCGAGGTAGGTGCGGGCGGTGGCGGCGCTCACCGGGGTGGGCAGGGCGGCGGAGGCGGCCGGGCCGTTGAACAGCCCGGCGGAGGCTATGAGTCCGGTGAGCGCGGCGAGGACGGCGACACGTCGACGCGCGTAGAACTTGGCCATGCGAACTCCCTTGGGGTGTGGGGGTTTTCGGGTGCGAGCGGGGGAATGCTCGCGACGCCGTGTGGCGCACAGATGTGCGGCCGGTAAGAAGCTAGTGACGTGTGCATGGCACGTCTATAAGCGCGACGGGACTTTCGCCCCTGGGGGCCGCCCTGAGGGCTCGCGTACTATGGACGGCGCAGAAGGGGAGTAGCTCTTCGCCGGACCGTCGACATACTGCTCAGCTCGTCTGAGCCGGCGCCCGGAGGCGGGCCTCGTGCGCGAGGCCGGCCAGCGAGACCTTCGGCAAGCAGTGCACGCCCGTGCCGTACGGCCGGGCGACCGTGTGCTGCCGTGCCGAGGTGTCTTGCGCGCAGGACCAGACTCTCGGCGGGGCGGCCCCGACCGATAGAGGATCCCTTGATCAGCCTGACCGTGACGGCGCTCGTCTTCGGCGTCGTCTTCCTCGCCGAACTGCCGGACAAGACCGCGCTCGCCGGCCTCGTCCTCGGCACCCGCTACCGCGCGTCGTACGTCTTCGCCGGCGTCGCCGCCGCCTTCCTGCTGCACGTCGTGCTCGCGGTCGCGGCCGGCAGCGTGCTGACGCTGCTGCCGCAGCAGATCGTGCACGCGATCACCGGTGTGCTGTTCCTGGGCGGCGCGGCGGTGCTGCTGATGAAGAAGGACGAGGAGGACGAGGAGATCCGCAAGCCGGAGAACCAGTCCTTCTGGAAGGTCGCCGGGGCGGGTTTCATGCTCATCCTCGTCGCCGAGTTCGGTGACCTCACGCAGATCATGACGGCGAACCTCGCGGCGCGTTACGACGACCCGGTCTCCGTCGGTCTGGGCGCGGTGCTCGCACTGTGGGCGGTGGCCGGGCTCGGCATCGTCGGCGGGAAGGCGCTGATGAAGCGGGTGCCGCTGGCGCTGATCACCAAGGTCGCGGCGCTGCTGATGCTGGGGCTCGGCGTGTGGAGCCTGTGGGAGGCGATCGCCGGCTGAGTGCTGCGCCGCTGAGTGCTGCACTGCGGAGTGCTGCGCCGCTGAGTGCGCTGCTGTGCGGGCGAACGGAGGGTGAACGTTCGCCGGGTGTGGTGGCGCGAGTCCGCGGCTGTTTTGTACCGTAGAAAAACAAAGTGGCTCCCGCCCGTTCTCCCTGACCGGCGGGCGGGGCCGCCTTGTCCCCTCCCCGTTCCTTGGAGTCTGCCGATGTCGGCCACCACTGTTCTTCCCGCCCGTGCCCTGCTGCTCGACATGGACGGCACCCTCGTCAACTCGGACGCCGCCGTCGAGCGCGTGTGGCGGCGCTGGGCCGATCGGCACGGGCTGGACGGCGACGAGGTCATGAAGGTCGTCCACGGGCGGCAGGGGTACGCCTCGATGGCGGTGCTGCTGCCGGACCGGCCGATGGAGCAGAACCACGCGGACAACGCGCGGATGCTCGCGGAGGAGACCGCGGACACCGAGGGCGTGGTCGAGATCGCGGGGGCGCGGGAGTTTCTCGCCTCGCTGCGGGGGCTGGGGCTGCCGCACGCGCTGGTGACCTCGGCGGACGTGGCGCTGTCCACGGCGCGGATGGCCGCGGCCGGGCTGGCGCAGCCGGACGTGCGGGTGACCGCGGAGTCGGTCGGGGCGAGCAAGCCGGATCCGGAGGGCTTTCTGAAGGGCGCGGCGGAGCTGGGGGTCGACCCGGCGGACTGCATCGTCTTCGAGGACTCCGGGGCGGGGATCGCCGCGGGGCGGGCGGCGGGGATGCGGGTCGTGGGGGTCGGGCCGCGGGCCGCGGTGCACGGGCCTGATGTGGTGGTGCGGGATCTGACGCAGGTGCGGGTGGAGGCCGACGGGCGTGGGGGGCTGTTGCTGCACGTCGGCTGACGCGGGCTGAGGCGGCGTTCTCGCCGGGCGTCGTGGGGAGCCCGGCGCGGGTGCGGGGGCGCGGGTGGGATGCGCGGCCCGGCGTTGCGGGGTGCCGCCGCGCCCACCCGTGCCGCCCTTGGCGGCACGATTGCCCGCGGATCGCGTGCCCGTGCTGCCCGGCGTCGGTGGGGTGCCGTCTGTCCTTCCGTGCCGTCTTTGGCGGCCTGCCCTTCCGTGCCGTCTTTGCCGGCGTGATTGCCCGCGGAGCGCGTGCTCGTGTTGCCCGGCGTCGGCCGTCTGGCGCCCGCGGATTGCGGGGCGGTGGTGCCCGGCGCGGATCATGTGGCCGTGGTGCCCGGCGTTGCGGGGTGCCGCCGCGTCCAGTCGTGCGGTCCTTGGCGGCACGACTGGACGGGGAGCACGTCTAGGGGCTGCGGGTTTCTGATTCCAGCATGTGGCGGGTGGCTTCGCCGTAGGTGCCCAGTTCGTCGGTGCGGATGCCTCGGGCCCACTGGTAGGTGCGGACCGAGTCCTCCACCTGGTGGTTGTAGTTGCCGTTGATCTCGCCCGTGTACAGGTACAGCTGGGCCAGGCGCTGCTGGAGTTCCGTGACCTCGGAGCCCCGGTCGCCGCGCTGCAGGGTGCCACCGCCGCCGTGGTCGCCGTCGTCCTCCTCGTCGTCCCCGGGGGCGAACGCCGGGGCGCTCGGGGTGGGGGTCGTCGCGTCCGGGGAACCGGACGGTGTCGGTGAGGTGCTCGACGCGGACGGTGAGGGCGAGGGCGAGGGGGAAGAGGACGGCGAGGCGGACGGGCTCGGGCTCGCCGACGGGGATGTGGTGGCCGGGGTCGTGCTCGGGCTCGGGGGTGGTGGAGAGACCGGGGCCGACGGGGCAGGGACGGCGGCGCGGACCTCGTCCGGCAGGGCGTCGTCCCGCGACGGGGGCTCGTAGCCGAACAGACCGCTCGCGTAGCCGGCCGCGCCCACCACGACCACCGCCGCCCCGGCCACGCTGAGCAGCAGGCCCCGGCGGCGTCCGCGGGCCCGGCGGGGACTCGTGGCGGCCGGTACGGGCTCCAGTTGCGCCGTCGTGTCGAACAGGCGCAGATCCCGGTCGCTGGGCGCGTCGGACGAGGGGGCCAGGGGGGTCGGCAGCGCGGAGGCCGTCGCCGCGGGCGGCCCGGGTTCGACGTGGCGCAGCGGCATCGTCGCCGCCGGGTCCCGCGCGGGTGCCGTGGGCTCCGCGCTCGTGCCGTCCAGTTCGACGTACGGTCTGATCCGCAGCGGGTCGAAGTCCTCCGCTGCCGCCGCCTGCTCCGCACGCGCGTCGCGCAGGGCGTCGGCCGCGCGGGTCCCGCAGGCGCAGGACGGCGTGTTGTCCGCCTCCCTGGCCGCTCCGCACTCCGGGCACGGATGATGCTGCTCCACGTTCGTCCCTCCCCTCGCGACTCCCCTCGCGAACTCCAGAGATTATGCAGATCTTCTCCACACTCGCGCGCCCACGCCCCCCGGAACCCCCGCCTCCGCAGGACTGAACAGGCCATAACCGGTCACACCGATCAGGATGGAGTGGGGTGGCGGCACCCTGGCAGCACCCCTGGAAGAGCGCCGGGAGGTCTTCGATGGCAGCGGATGTGCGCGAAGTGACGGAGCCGGTGGGGCCCGAGGAGCGGGAACAGGTCTCCGGCGGAGTCCTGGTCTCGATCGGGGCCCTGCTCCTCGGCATGCTGCTCGCCGCCCTCGACCAGACCATCGTGTCGACGGCGCTGCCCACCATCGTCAGCGACCTGGGTGGGCTGGAGCACCTGTCCTGGGTGGTCACCGCGTACATGCTGGCAGCGACCGCCGCGACCCCGCTGTGGGGCAAGCTCGGCGACCAGTACGGCCGCAAGAGGCTGTTCCAGATCGCGATCGGGATCTTCCTCGTCGGCTCCGCGCTGTGCGGCGTCGCGCAGAGCATGCCCCAGCTGATCGCCTTCCGCGCCCTCCAGGGCCTGGGCGGCGGCGGGCTGATGGTGCTGTCGATGGCGATCGTCGGCGATCTCGTCTCCCCGCGTGAACGCGGCCGGTACCAGGGCCTGTTCGGCGCCGTGTTCGGCGCGACCAGTGTGCTCGGGCCACTGCTCGGCGGGGTCTTCACCGAGCATCTGAACTGGCGCTGGGTCTTCTACGTCAACCTGCCCGTCGGTGTCGTCGCGCTCGCCGTGATCGCCGCGGTCCTGCACATCCCGCACCGGGCGACCCGGCACACCATCGACTACCTGGGCACCCTGCTCATCGCCTCCGTCGCCACCTGCCTGGTGCTGGTCGCCTCGCTCGGCGGCACGACCTGGGCGTGGGGCTCGGCGCAGATCGTCGGCCTGGCGGTGCTGGGCGTCGTGCTCGCCGTCGCGTTCGTCGCGGTGGAGCGCAGGGCCGCCGAGCCCGTGCTGCCGCTCAAGCTCTTCCGCGTCCGCACCTTCACGCTCTCCGCCGTCATCAGTTTCGTCGTCGGCTTCGCGATGTTCGGCGCGATGACCTACCTGCCCACCTTCCTCCAGGTCGTGCAGGGCGTCAGCCCGACCATGTCCGGCGTGCACATGCTGCCCATGGTGATCGGCGTCCTGCTGGCCTCGACCGGCTCCGGGCAGATCGTCAGCCGCACCGGCCGCTGGAAGGTGTTCCCCGTCGCGGGCACCGCCGTCACCGCCTTCGGTCTGCTCCTGCTGCACCGGCTCGACGAGAACAGCTCGACCGCCGAGATGAGCGCCTGCTTCTTCGTCTTCGGCGTGGGCCTCGGCCTGGTGATGCAGGTCCTCGTCCTCATCGTGCAGAACGCCGTCCCCTACGAGGACCTGGGCGTCGCCACCTCCGGCGCCACCTTCTTCCGCTCCATCGGCGCGGCCTTCGGCGTCGCCGTCTTCGGCACGGTCTTCGCGAGCCGTCTCGGCACCGAGCTGACCGACGCCTTCCGCGGCGCGCAGCTGCCGCCCGGCGTCTCCACCGACACGCTCAAGGCCGACCCGCGCGGCATCGCCGCCCTGCCCGCGGACCTGCGCCCGGAGGCCTTGCACGCCTACGCGTCCGCCATCACCGACGTCTTCCTGTACGCCGCGCCCGTCGCCCTGGCCGGCTTCGCGCTGGCCTGGTTCCTGAAGGAGGACCGGCTGCGCGGCTCCGTCACGGCGCCCGACGGCTCCGAGACCTTCGCCACCAACCCGGTCGAACGCTCCTCGCACGACGAGGTCTGCCGCGCCCTGTCGGTGCTCGGGACCCGTGAGGGCCGCCGGGAGATCTACCGCCGGATCACCGAACGCGCGGGCTACGACCTGCTGCCGGCGGCGAGCTGGATGCTGCTGCGGGTGAGGAAGTACGGCCGGGTTGAGCCGGCCCTGCTCGCCGAGCGCAGCCCCGTGCCGCTGGCCGCCGTCATGGCCGCCGCCCGGCAGGTGGAGGAGCGGCACCTCGCCGTCCGCGAGGGCCCCGACCTGGTCCTGACCGACCGGGGCCGCGAGTACGCCGAGCACCTGGCGAAGGCCCGCGAGGAGTCCCTGGCCGAGCTGCTCGGCGACTGGTGGGGGCCGGACCGCCCGACCGACCTGGTACGGCTGGTGCGGGAGCTCAGCGGCGAGCTGTGCGGCTCGGAGCGGGAGCGCCCGCACGACGAGCGCACCCTGACCCGCAGCGGCTGAGCTCTCCGGACTTCGGCTCTCCGGACTCAGGCGGCGGCCGGGGCCAGCGGCTTGGTGAACCAGTGCTCGGCGTACGGGTCGTCGTTGTGCGCCGCGGTCTCCGTGTAGCCGAGCCGCGCGTACAGCGAGCGGGCCTCGACGAGGTCGCCGCGCGTGTCGAGGACGATCCGCGCGGCGCCCAGCTCGCGTGCGGCCTCCTCGGCGGCCCCGACGAGCAGCGCGGCACCGCCCCGGCCCCGCATCCCCTCCCGCAGGAACACCCGCGTCAGCTCGGCGGTCGCGCCGTCCAGCAGTCGTACGCCCGCCGTGCCGGCCGGCTCACCGGCGTACCGCGCCACCAGCAGCCGGCCCCGCGGCGGGGCCAGATCGGCGCCGGACCGCGCGGCGATCTCGCGCTCCAGCTCGTCCGGGTCGGTGCGCCGGCCCTCGTGCAGCAGGTACCAGCGGTCGCTGACCTCCGTGTAGTACGCGCGCCACAGGGCGGCGGCGACGGGGGAGTCGTACGCTTCCGGGGTGACGGTCCAGGTCATGACCGGCATTGTCGGGACCCGGCGGCCCGGTGTGCGAGCGCATTTTCCCACCGGTGCGCCGTCGGCGCTCCCCGTGCGCTGTTTCAGGGGCACCTGGGCGGCAACCCGGAGAGCGAACCGGCCGCTCTGGAGAGCCGGTTGGGCCGAGAACCGGAAGGCACCCATGTCCACAGGCGTGATCATCGCTCTGATCGTGATCGTGGCGGCCGTGCTCGTCGTGGCCGCCGTCCTGGCCTCGCGCGCACGGGGCTCCCAGCACGGCGGGAAACTGAAGCGGCGCTTCGGACCCGAGTACGACCGGGCCGTGGCCCGGCACGACGGCGACACCGAGGCCGCCGAACGGGAACTGGCGGGCCGTCTCGAGCGGCACGGGTCGCTGCACACGCGGCAGCTGGACCCGGCCGAACGCGAGGAGTTCGAGGCGCGCTGGACGGCCGCGCAGGAGCGCTTCGTCGACTCCCCGCGCGAGGCGGTCGCCGACGCGGACCGGCTGATCGCCGAGGTGGCCGGCGCCCGGGGCTTCCCGGACGGCGGGCAGTACGAGGAACAGCTCGCCGCGCTGTCCGTGCACCACGCCCACCACGTCGACGGCTACCGGCGCGTGCACCGCGTGACGCACACGGGCGTGGACGGCGCGCAGGACGGCGGCGGGGGCACGGAGGAGATGCGCGCGGCCCTCGTCGAGGCGCGCGCCCTGTTCGAGGACCTGGTGCGCCCGTCCCGCCACGACGGCGGCAGGCACCGCGCCGAGACGGAGGGCCACCGTCCCGCACCGGCCGGGGCGGCCCACGCCTGGTCGTTCACCAAGCGCCGCCCGAAGGAGAGCTGAGCCCCATGACCGACGTGACCCGACACCCCGACGCCGGCCCCGGCCCCGCCGAGCGAGGCGCGCGGCCCGCCGGCACCGCCGAAACCCCCGACGCACACGCCCTGTTGCCGCACGACGAGTGCGACCGGCTCGGGCAGCGGCTGCGGCACGCCGTGGCCGAGTTCGTCGACGCCCCGCGGGCCTCCGTCGAGGAGGCCGACCGCGTCCTGGAGGAGCTCGCCGCCCGCTTCACGGACGCCGTCGCGGACCGTCGCCGCACCCTGCGCACCTCCTGGCAGGAGAACGGCGAGGAGACGGCCGCGACGAGCACCGACACCGAACAGCTCCGCCTGGCCCTGCGGGACTACCGCGAGCTGGCGGACCGCCTCCTGCACGTGTGACGCGCGGGCCTCACCGATCCGCCCGGCGCTCCCGCCACCGGCGTGCGACCTCTTCGACGTCGTAGGGCTTCTTGCCCAGCGGGGGGCCGGGCGGCGGCTTGAACATGACGTCGCGGATCTTGACGTTGATCTCCTCGACGATCCTGCGGGCGGCCCCCTCCGTCGGGGCGTCCAACGCCGCCGCGAGCGCGTCCTCCGCCTCCTTGCGCAGGGCCGGCGTCGGCGGCAGCACGGAGAGACCCTCGCGGGCCATCTTCCGCTTGACCCACCACAGTTCGTCGTACGTGCTCTCCACGTCGCTCGGGAGGGGCTTGCCCGCCCCCGGCAACCGGTCGAACTCCCCGCGCGCGTCCGCGTCGCGGATCTGCTTGTCGACCCTCCCCCACTCTCAACCTCGTTCGAGCGGGGGGACCCCCACCTCGAAGTCGACGCCAGGTGGCTTTCGCTCGGTCATGACCCCATTGTGCCGGACACCACACCACCGGCCGATCTATCATGCGGCGGCGACAAGCCAAGCCCTGCCGGGACGTCTCGAAGGAGCGCACGTGCTCGAACTGACCATGGCCGCCGTCACCGCGGCGGACGCGGGCGCCACCGCCGGCATGCAGATGGCCGACGCGCCCAGCGAGCCGGACGCGGTGCTGCGGGTGGGCCGGGACAGGTCCGTGTGCCGGCTGGCGACGCCGGACGACTGGCTGTTCGTCTCCCGGGTCCACCTGGAGTTCCGCTGCGGCCCCGACGGCGTCTGGCAGCTGACCTGGCTGCGAGGCTCGCAGCCGGACCCGTCCTCCGAGGTCCGGCTGACCGTCGGCGAGCACACGCAGCCCCTCGTCTACGGTGGCACGGTGCCGCTGCCCAGCGGTGGCAGCGGCGAGGTCGTGGTGCAGGACCGCACCGAGCCGCGCAGTGTGAACGTCGGCTTCTACCACGAGGTGTGAGCCGGCGCCCGGCCGCGCTCAGGCGACGACGCGGGCCAGTGCGAAGCCGTCGTACCCCTTGGCGCCGACCGTCTGGACGGCGGTGCCGCTGAGCCGCGGATGGGTGCCGATCATCTCGATGGCGGCGCGGGTGCCGCGCACGTCGTCGGCGTCGCTGCCGGCCTCGGCCACGCGCCCGCCGCGGACCACGTTGTCGACGACGATCAGGCTGCCGGTGCGGGTCAGGCGCAGCGCCCACTCCAGGTAGTGCGGGTTGTTGCCCTTGTCGGCGTCGATGAAGACCAGGTCGAAGGGGGGCGGGTTGTCGTCGGCGAGCTTCGGCAGCGTCTCCAGCGCGGGGCCGACGCGCACGTCGACGAGGGTCTCCAGGCCGGCGCGGGCGATGTTGCGGACGGCGACCTCGGCGTGCCGGGCGCTGTACTCGAGCGTCACCAGGCGGCCGTCGGCGGGCAGGGCGCGGGCCAGCCAGATGGTGCTGTAGCCGCCGAGGGTGCCGATCTCCAGGATGGTGCGGGCGCCCTGGATCCCGGCGAGGAGGTGGAGGAGCTTGCCCTGCGTGGGGGTGACGGCCACCGGCGGCAGCCCGGCGGCGTCACTGTCCCGCAGGGCGGCCTCCAGGGCGTCGTCGCCCGGTGCGAGGTGGCCGGTGAAGTAGGCGTCGACGTCGTCCCAGAGCCGTGATTCGCTCATACCGGGGATGCCTCCCGTGTGCGTGGTTAGCACTGCTAAATAGATGCGCTAACGAATATAGACGCGCAGGGCGGAACATGTCCCGGAGCCGGCGGAGGCCCGGCCGGGTGTGTCCCCCGGCCGGGCCTCCGCCGGCGGCACCGGCGTGGCCGGCGGTCTCAGGCTGCTTCGACGTGTTCGACCGACGGGGCCGAGCCCGGGAGGGGGCGGCCGGCCGATTCCTTCATGAACCACACCGCCGCGCCGCCGATCACGGCCGCGGCCATCATGTAGTACGCGGGCATCATCATGTTGCCCGTCGCCCCGATCAGCGCCGTCACCACCAGCGGCGTCGTGCCGCCGAAGAGGGACACGGAGACGTTGAAGCCGATCGACAGTGAGCCGTAGCGCACCCGCGTCGGGAAGAGGGCGGGCAGCGCGGACGGCATCGACGCCGTGAAGCAGACCAGCAGCAGACCCAGCGCGGCCATGCCCAGGCCGACGGCGAGCAGACTGCCCTGGCGGATCAGCAGCAGCGCCGGGACCGACAGGAGCAGGAAGCCCACGCAGCCCGCCGCGATCACCGGACGCCGGCCGACCCGGTCGGTCAGCGCGCCCGCGAACGGCTGCACGATCATCATCAGCGTCATCACGGCCAGCACGACCAGCAGACCGTGCGTCTCGTCGTACTTCAGCTCGCTCGTCAGATAGCTCGGCATGTACGACAGCAGCATGTAGTCGGTGACGTTGAAGACCAGCACCAGGCCGACGCAGAGCAGCAGCGACTTCCACTGCCCCGTGACCATCTCCCGCAGCGGCACGCGCGGCCGCTCGGACTCCGCCTTCTCGACCTCCGCGGCGAACGCCGGGGTCTCCTCCAGCCGCATCCGCAGATACAGCCCGATGATGCCCATCGGACCGGCGATCAGGAACGGGATGCGCCAGCCCCAGGAGGTGAGGTCGCCGTCGGACAGCAGCGCCGTCATGAGGGTCACCAGGCCCGCGCCGCCGATGTAGCCGGCGAGCGTGCCGAACTCCAGCCAGCTGCCCAGGAAGCCGCGCCGCTTGTCCGGCGCGTACTCGGCGATGAAGGTGGACGCGCCCGCGTACTCGCCGCCGGTCGAGAAGCCCTGCACCAGGCGGGCCACCAGCAGCAGCACCGGCGCCCACACGCCGATCGTCGCGTACGAGGGGATCAGCCCGATGGCGAAGGTGCCGGCCGCCATCATGATCATCGTGACGGCGAGGACCTTCTGCCGCCCGACCCGGTCGCCGAGCGGGCCGAAGACCATACCGCCGAGCGGCCGGACCAGGAACGCCGCGGCGAAGGCGCCGAAGGTGGAGAGCAGCTGGGCGGTCGGATTGCCCGAGGGGAAGAAGACCTTGCCGAGGGTGACGGCGATGTAGCTGTAGACGCCGAAGTCGAACCACTCCATGGCGTTGCCGAGTGCCGCCGCCTTGACGGCGCGCCGCACCAGGGCGGGGTCGGTGGCGGTGACGCCCGCGCCGGACGGTGACGCGCCGGAGCGGGCCGGCTTCTCGAGGGACAGGGGGGATGCGACGGTGGCAGCCGACAAAACTCCGCTCGCCTACCTTTCGACGGGGACAGGGACACCGCGACCCGCACGGCGGCGCTGTCGCCCGGGCCGTAAAAAACCTGTGGCAACGCGCCACAGGCCGAAAAGCGACCATAGGCGGTGGTGCGCCGCTTACGCCCGGTAAGCTCCTCGTTGCTCACTGCATCAATATGACGTGCACGCAGGGACGTCTTCCCGGTACGGAACGCGTCCTGTGCCCCTGACCTGTGATCCTTCTCGCTCCGGACGGGGTGGCGACGGGCCCCGGGGACGTGCTGAGAGGCACCCCGAGCACCACCGGACTATCGTCATGCGGACAAAATGCGGTCAAAGGGCCGGCCGGCCGCGGATGACGGCGGACGGCGGTCAGGCGGATCAGGGGTCGCCTGCGTCTCCCTCAGGGGGCGGTGCGAGCCTCATCAGGGTTCGCAAGGACAGCACCGCGCACACGGGCGCGCGGGCGAGCGGGGCGGGAGGCCGCGAGGCGTGGCGAATGCGGAGCACAGTGGGCGACCGGCGGAGGCCTTCGGAGCACCGGACGCCGAGGCGACCAGAGCACGGCTGCGCGCGGCACGGTTCGGACTGTGGCTGGTCGCCGCCGTTCTCGCCGTCCGCCAGCTGGCCACGGTCCTCGGCACCCCGCGCGGGGAACGGCTGACCGACCTGGAGACCTGGGTCGGCGAGCACGGGGTCCTGCACGTGGAGGGCTCGCTGTACGAGTCCACGCAGTTCACCGGCACCCCCTTCGTCGGCCTCGTCCTCAAGCCCTTCACCCGGGCGGCCGAACAGGCCCTCGGCTGGGGCTGGACCTTCGGCTCGCTGCTGCTGGTCGTGGCCCTCGGCCTGGTCGCCGCCCGCGCCCTGCCCCAGCCCGTCGGCCGCCGTACGGCACTGCTGGCGGCGCCCGTCGCGATCAGCCTGCTGATGCTGTCGCTGCCGGTGCGCAACGCGCTGTGGCTCGGCCAGACCAGCATCCTGCCCGTCCTCCTCGTCCTGCTGGGCTGCTTCGCCGTCCGCGGCGCACACGGCGAACGCGTCGGCGGCGCCCTGATCGGCATCGCCGCCGCCTTCCAGCCGACCGTGCTCCTCTTCGTGCCCCTGCTGTGGTTCACCGACCGCAGACGCGCCGCCGTCTCCACGGCCGCCGCCTTCGCCGCCTGCACGGCGATCGCCTGGGCGGCGATGGCGCAGGACTCCTACACGTACTGGGTGCACCACCTGGCGGGTGTCGGGCTCGGCGGCGCCGCCGACGACCTCGCCAACCAGTCCCTGCACGGCGCCCTGCTGCGGCTCGGCCTCTCCGGGCCCCTGGAGATCGCCCTCTTCCTCGCCCTCGGCGCCGCCGTCGCCGTCCTCGCCCTGCGCCGCGCGGTGCGCTACGCCCGCGACGGACAGCTCCTGCTCGCCGTCGCCGTCACCGGCTGCGCGGCGGTCGTCGTGTCCCCGACCACCTGGCAGCACCAGCTGCTGTGGGTGCTGCTCGCCGTCGTCGGCCGGGTCGGCAAGCGGGCCTCCGACCGGTACGTGTGGCCGGTCGCCGTCGTCCTGGTGATGACGCTGCCCGCCAAGATGATGCTGCCGAACATGGCGAGCCTGTACCCGCTGCGGGACAACGTGATCCTGCTGGCGGCGCTGGCGGCGGCCGTCGCCGTGCCGTTCCTGTCCCGCACCTCCCCGTACTACGACACCCCGCTCCCGACGAGCTACGCGCCGCCGGTCCCCACCCGCTTCAAGCGCGTCCCCCTGCTGCCCTTCCTGCGCCGCGTCCTCACCCGCCCCAACCTCCTCCTCGAACTCCTCCTCATCCGCGTCACCTACGCCGCCTACTCGCAGGTCCGGCTGGCGGCGACCGGCGGCAGCAACTCGGCCGGGCGGGCGCGGGCGGAGGCGCACGGCCATCAGATTCTCGACCTCGAACGTTTCCTGCACATCGACATCGAGCACACGGTCAACCACGCCGTGGTGAAGGCCGGCTGGCTGCGGGATTTCTTCGACTTCTACTACACGTCGTTCCACTTCGCCGTGCCGCTGACCGTGCTCGGCGTCCTGTACTGGCGCCGCCCGGTCGACTACCGCTGGGCCCGCGCCTCCCTCGGCTTCGCCACCCTGCTGGCCCTGGTCGGCTTCTGGCTGTACCCGCTGGCCCCGCCGCGCCTCATGCCGGGACTCGGGATCATCGACACCGTGCACGGCGTGCAGGACTTCTCCAAGCCCGACTACGGCACGCTGACGGCCCTCACCAACCAGTACGCGGCGATGCCGTCGCTGCACTTCGGCTGGTCGCTGTGGTGCGGGCTGGCCATCGCGGTCATCGCCCCGAAGACGTGGATGAAGGCCCTCGGCCTGCTCCACCCGCTCTTCACGGTCTCGGCGATCGTGGCGACCGGCAACCACTGGGTGCTGGACGCCGTGGGCGGCGCGCTCGTGGTCGGCGGCGGCTTCGGCCTGACGTACCTGTTCCAGGGCCCCCGGGCACGTACGGTGACGGCCGCGGCGCAGGCCCAGGCCCCGGCCCCTGTCTCCCGTCCTCCGGCCGGAGAGGTCAGCAGCGGTCCGGCGTCGTCGTCGGCGAAGGAAGGTACGCCGAGCTGATCCGGTACTCGCCCGCCGCCGGGACGGTCAGCCGCGTGAACTCGCCGTCCCGGGACAGGCACCCGCCGTCGGACCGCAGCCACGGCGACCAGGCGACCCGCACGGTGACCGCGCCCGGACGCTCCACACGCAGCACCAGATCGACGCTGCTGCTGGTCACGACCGTGCCCGGCGCGGAGACCAGCGGGACGGCGTCCCGCACCCGGTACACCCGCCAGTGCTCGTCCTGCCAGACCGGCTCCAGCCACGCGGGCCGCAGCGCCGGGTCCCGCACGAGCGCCGCCTCCGCCTCGGCCGGACCGTCCGGCCTCCCGAGCGGCAGCACGACGAGGCCGACGGCCCAGCGGTCCAGCCAGGCCCGGTAGGTGTCCGCGGAGAAACTGCCGTCGTAGAAGAGACGGCCCCGCTCCACGTCGAGCTGCCGGTTCCAGCCGCGCGCCATGTTCACGTGCGGGGCGAGTTCCATGGCCTCGCGGTGGTTGCGGGCGGGCACGACCTCCACCCGCATCCGGTCGGCCCCGAGCCCCTCCAGCGCCCGTACGACCCCGTCCGTCTCGGCGGCCCAGGCGGGCACCGCCGTGGACACCCGCAGATCGTCCACCGTCTTCTTCCCCACCCACCCGACGGAGAAGACGAGCGCGACGACCAGCAGCGTGTGCGCGACCCGCCGCGCCCTCGGCACGGAGAACAGGGCGGCGAGCAGCGCGGCGGGCGCGAACAGCTCCACGAACCGCTCGACGTTCGTCCCGACCGGTGAGGCGATCAGATACGTCAGCACCGTCCCCACCGCGTAGACGGCCCCGCTCCACCGGGCGACCCGCCACGTCCGCGGCGCCAGCACGGCGACGGCCAGCCCGAGCACGGCGGGCTGCCAGATCCGGTCCGCCGGCATCGGCTGCTCCCCGGTGAACGGGAAGAACAGCGTGGTGAACCCGACGACGGCGGCGGGCGGTATGAGCAGCACCAGAGCCCGCCCCCAGTCCCGCACCATCAGGAACCCGGCCCCGACAACGGCCAGGAACAGCCCCGCCACGGGCGACGCCATGGTGGCCAGCGCGGCGTAGGAGGCGGCCAGGGCGAGCCGCCGCTCACGGACCAGCGGCACGCACGCCGCCAGCCCGAGCGCGACGCCCAGCGCGAACGTGGTCCGCCCCGAGGCGACGTCGCACCACAGCGCGAGCGACGCCAGCAGCGCGGGCCACACCGGCCTGCGCACCCCCGCCCGCCGGATCAGCACCGCCGCCAGCCAGGAGGCGGCCAGCCCCGACACCACGGTGACCGTGCGGACGCCGAGCGCGCCCATCAAGTACGGGGATATGACGCTGTAGTTGACGGTGTGCATCCCGCCGTACCAGAACAGCCCGTACGCGGACCCGCCGTGCCGTGCCGCGAAGTCCGCCCACGTGTACTGCGCGGCCAGGTCACCGCCGCCGGTGGCGAGGAAAGCCCACCACACCCCGTACAGGGGGAGGGTGGGCAGCGTGGCGAGCAGCGGGACGCGGTGCCGGTGCCAGAAGGTGCGGGGCGCGTCGTCGCGGCGTCTGTCCGACCGCTGGTCGGGCCGGGAGACGGTGAGATCGGCAGGGACCACGGGCGGGGTTTCCGTTCGGCTTCGTCAGGAGCGTCCGGGGTGGACACACGTGCGAAGACGATAAATCGAACAGAAACGTTGACCGGACCCGGCCCGGGGTCAGTTGGTCGCGGAGGCCCAGTCGAGGAACGCCGAGAAGGCGCCGGGTGCGAGGGCGAGGGCGGGGCCGGTGGGGTTCTTGGAGTCGCGGACGGCGATGGTGGAGGGCAGTTCGGCTACCTCGACGCACTGCCCGCCCTGGTCGCCGCTGTAGCTGGACTTACGCCACTGGATCCCCGTCAGAGTCGCGTTGCTCTCCATAGCGTTCCTCCATCAAGCGCCGGATCAGCTCCGCCGAGTCTCTGAGGGAGAGCGCGGATGCCTGGAGATGATCGTAACGGAGTGAGCAGTCCTTGACGGTGTCTGGGTTGGCGGTCGGATGCCCGCTGCCGTACCCCTCGGTGTAGATGATGGTCGGGTCGCCCGTGAACCGGTAGACGTCGAACGAGCCTTGCAGCCCTGCGTGCGCTCCCGCCGAGAACGGCAGGATCTGAATGTTGATCCTGGGGTTGTCGTCGAAGGCCAACAGGTGGGCGAGTTGCTCCCGCATGATCCCCCGGTCGCCCATTTCCTGGTACAGCGCGGCTTCGCTGAGGACAACCCAGAAGATCGGCGGGTCCTCCTTGTCGAAGATCTTCTGGCGGGCGACTCGGACCGCCGTCCGGTCGTCAAGGTTGCTCTGGTCCAGTGCCCCCAGCACAGCACGCGCGTACGCCTTGGTCTGTAGCAAACCGTGGATCATGTGTGTCTCGAACGAGTAGATCTCCGCGGCCCGCACTTCCAACTCGGCCACCTGTTGGAACCAGGCCGGAACCCGACTGCGCATCACCAGGTCGACCAGCCGGGACAGTAACCCGCCGGTTCCCAGCGCAGCGTCGACGCGCTCGCTGAACTCCCGTGTCGGCAGCTTCCGGGCCGTCTCGATCTGGCCGATCAGCGAACCGGTGTAGTTCACGATGTCGCCTAGTTGCCCTTGGGTCAGTCCGGCGGCCTCCCGGTACCGGCGCAGCTCGAAGCCGTAGTAGTCGAGCGGCGAGGCACCCGGGTCGAGGATGTTGATGTGGGTCACGCGGCGGCCCCTCTCGCGCAACTCGGCCCACTGGGGGACCGGTTGTATTCGTCCGGTAGCCCACGGTAGTCGTCCGACGTCAGGCTCGTGCCGTGAACGAATACTTTCCCCCGACCCTGATGGGTCACCGGCCGGACCAGTACACGATGCGCTTCACCGCCGGTGCGCACTCGGCCCGGCACGTCCGGCGGATCGTCCGCTCGTATCTCACCGAGTGGGAGCTGGACGGGCTGACCGACGCGGTGGAGCTGGGCGTCACGGAGCTGCTCGCCAACGTCGTACGCCATGTCCCGGACCGCCGTTGCACGTTGCTGTTGCTGCGGCGGGCGGACGGTGCGGGCGTGCGGGTCGAGGTGACGGACGGCAGCGCGCGGCGTCCGCGGCCGGCCGAGGAGGTGCCGGACGACGCCGAGGGCGGGCGGGGACTGGTGCTGCTGGACGCGGTGGCGGACAAGTGGGGTGTGGGGGCGGGTCCGGGGCGCGGCAAGACGGTGTGGTTCGAGTGCGAGGGGGCGTCGGAGGCATCCCCCGCCCCGGGAGCGGGGGATGCCCGGTGATCACACCGTCGCGGTGTGCCCGGTGACGGGGCAGGTGCCGGCCGCCGCCGTCGCGGCGAACCCGGCGGTCCTGGCGGCGGGCGCCGTACCGCCGATCTGCTGGAGGATCTCGTCGGAGAGGAGGTCCTCCTTGCCCTTGAGGGCGTCGGCCACCTTGAGGTCGGTGTTGAAGACCATCTCGGCGGCGATGTTGTCCTGGACGATGCGGGCCAGGTTGTCCAGGGCCACGGCGATCGGGCCGGAGGGGGTCTCCACGGTCGGCAGGTCGATGAGGTGGGTGTCCACCTTCGCCTGGTTCATGGTGCGGCGGATGATGATGGACGCCTGGTTCAGCTCGGACGTCGTCCAGATCGACAGCACCGTGACGTAGAGGTCGCTCCACGCGGCCTCGCCGAGCAGCGTGCGCCACCGCTTCATCAGCGTCTCGATGCCGGTGATCTGCGCGGTGGCGGCGAAGGTCATGTTGACCCGGATGGCCGGGTAGACCGTGGCGGCGAACCTGTTGAAGGACACCATGTCGAACGACTGGGCCTTGACGGACGCGTCGATGAACTTGACGGCCTCGCTCAGGATCGTGCCGCAGGAGTTCTCGAGGTCCAGGGGGAGGTTCGCCGTGCCGAGCCTCGTGTACGCCGTCTGCAGCGTGGTCTTGAAGGCGTTCAGCGGGGTGATCCAGCCCTTCTCGCCCGGTGCCTTGGTGACGACCATGTCGAGGTCGTGCGGGTCGATGCGGTCCGCGTTGGGGACGTTGGGGACCTGGTCGCCGAGGTAGGAGGCGAGCACCGAGAAGACGCCCAGCGGGACGTGGGCGATCGACTTGGCCAGCTCGAAGTACTCGGGGACCGGGTCGACGGTCTCGATCTGCTGACCGTTGTCGATGAGGGTGAAGCGTCCGCCGACCGCGTTGTTCGAGACGACGATCACCGGGCTGAGCTGGGTGGTCAGTTCGCTCTTGAGGATCGCGTAGTTGGCGCGCATCTTCGCGTTGACGGCGCGTATCGCGTCACGCGCGGCCTTCTCGTCGGTCGCGGTGGTGCCGGTGGTGGCCGCCGAGGCGGTGGAGGCGGTCTGGCCCGTCAGTAAGGCCGCCGCCCCGACGGCCGACGCGGTACCCAGAAATCCTCTGCGTGTTGCCATGCCCCGTGTTCCTGCTTTCTCGGGTGAAGGGAAAGTGCCTTGTGGCGTGGGGGGGGGGCGTGGGGGGAGATCAGGGTGGGGGGATTCCAGGGTGGGGGAAACTCAGGTCAGGGACTTCTGCGACGGCACGACGACGCCGTAGAGATCCTGGACCGTGGCGAGCGCGGCCTCGTGGACCTGCTGGGCGGGGATGCCGTTCGGGTTGCCCTTCAGCGGCAGCGGCCGGGTCGCGGAGGCGTCGGCCACCACGGTCGGCTTGTTGCCGTTGAGGAAGGCGCCCTGGGTGGTGAAGAGGGTGCACATGTTGGTCATGAAGCCCGCGATGATGACGTTCTCGCGGCCCGCCTTCTTCACCTGCGCGGCGAGATCGGTGCCGTGGAAGCCGTTGGGGACGCTCTTCTCGACGACGGGCTCGCCCTTGACCGGCTTGAGCGCCGGGATGATCTGGCCCGCCTTCGACTTCAGGTCGTAGCCCTTGTCGACGATGTGGATGACCGGCGTGCCCGCCGCGCGGGCCCGCTTGAGCAGGGCCGCGGCGTTGTCGACGGCCGGCTTCCAGCCGTCGAGTTCCATCACGCCCTCGGTGTAGGTGTTCTGGTAGTCGACGAGGATGAGCGTGGCGTCGGAGAGCGTGGCCGGGGTCTCGTCCAGGCCGTTGAGCTTCCGCAGCGTCGTGGTGTCCTTCGCGACGTTCACCGCGGTGCCGGCGGACGCCGACGGCTCGCTCTTGGGGGAGGCGGCCTCGGAGTCGCCGCCGCACGCGGTGGCGGTGAAGGCGAGCACGACGGCGGCACCGAGCGCGACGGCCGGGCGGCGCAGCTTCATCGGACGAGCTCCTTCTGGGTCGGGACGACGACGCCGTACAGGTCGGCGATGGTGGCGAGGGCGCTGTCGTGCACCTGGCGGGCGGCCACCTCGGTGCCCGCGACGGGCAGGGCGCGGGTGGCGCTGGCGTCGGCCACCACGGTGGGGCGGTTGCCGCGCAGGAAGGCGCCCTGGGCGGTGAAGGCCACGCACATGTGCGTCATGAAACCGGCGATGACGACATCGCTGTGGCCCGCCGCGTCGACGTGCTCGGCGAGGTCCGTGTCCACGAAGGCGTTCGGCACCTTCTTGACGACCACGGGCTCGCCGTCGACCGGTGCGACGCTCGGGTGGATACGGCCGATCTCGGCCCGGATGTCGTACGGGGTGCCCTCGCCGCCGTCGTTGACGACGTGGACGACCTTCGCGCCCTCGCGGCGGGCGCGGGCCAGCAGTTCGGCGGCGGCGTCGAGCGCCTCCCGCCAGCCGTCCAGCTCCATGACGCCGGTCGTGTAGGTGTTCTGGTAGTCGACGAGGATCAGCGTGGACTCGGCGAGCTTCGCCGGGGTGTCGTCGAAGCCGTTGAGCTCGCGCAGCGTCGTTCTGGGCATGGGGGAACCACCTGAAGTCACTTGGAAGGGGAGGCAGTTCACCGGTGCGGTGACCTGCACCCATGACGCTATGGCCGGCGGCCGGTGTCGGCAATGTCGTCTAACATGCAGAAACCGACATGGCTGTTGCCGTCGAGCGTGGGGGGTTCCATGAGCACCGTCGGACGACTGATCGTCATCGTCCTCTTCGAGGACGTCGACCTGCTCGACGTCACCGGACCGCCGGAGGTGTTCTCCCTCGCGCGCCGGGAGACGGACGAGGCGGCGGGCTACGAGGTCGTCCTCGCCGCGGAGACCATGGACCCGGTCACCACCGGCGCCGGCGTCCGGGTGCTGCCCGACATCACCTTCGACGCGCTGGCCGCGAAGAGCATCGACACCCTGATCGTGCCCGGCGCCGTCGAGGTCGACGACCAGCGCCACGTGCACCCGCTCACCGACCCCGCCGTGGTGGAGCGGGTACGCCAACTCGCCGCCCGCACCCGGCGGGTGACGTCCGTCTGCGTCGGCGCCCACATCCTCGCCGCCGCCGGACTCCTCGACGGCAAGCGCGCCACCACCCACTGGTCGACCGCGCAGCAGCTCGCCGCCGAGCACCCGGCGATCGAGGTCGACGCCGACCCGATCTTCATCCGCGAGGGCGACGTGTGGACGGGCGCGGGCATCAGCGCCTGCCTCGACCTCTCCCTCGCGCTCATCGCCGACGACCTCGGCGAGGCCGTCGCGCTGCGGGTGGCCCGGCAGCTCGTGATGTACCTGAAGCGGCCCAGCGGGCAGAGCCAGTTCAGCGTGCCGCTGGAGCAGGTCTCCGTGACCCGGCGCATCGAGGACTTGCGCCTCCACATCATGCGGCACATCGCGGAACCCCTCACGGTCGCCGACCTCGCCGCCTGCGCCCACGTCAGCGACCGGCAGCTCACCCGGATCTTCAAGAACGAACTCGGCACGACCCCGCACGCCTACATCGAGTCGGCCCGCGTCGAGGTGGCCCGCCAGCAGCTCGAGTCCACCGACGCCACCCTGGAGCGGATCGCCGCCGCCTGCGGCTTCGGCACCGTCGACACCCTGGTCAGAGCCTTCCGCCGCCGCCTCGACACGACCCCGACCGAGTACCGGCGCCGGTTCCGGACGGTGGCGGCACCTCGTTGATCTCGGCCCACCACACATGACCCAGAACCGTGATCAATATCAACACAACGCTCAGTGAACGTCGGCTTCCTCGGGGCTGCGAACAGCCGGTGGACCGCAGGGATCCCCCGACGCGCCAGCACTCGGCGGGACCGGACCGGACATCGGCGAGCCATGCCGACGCCCCTGGGGCGGGCGACTGAGCGGCACACTCGTTCGAGGTCTCGCTCGCAGCGGCGAAACCTCGTGTCAGCAGGTGGGAGCGCCCGTATGCTGGCCGTGTACCGCGTGTCGGGGTCACACCGAGACTGCCCGTCGGATGAGGAGGTGAAAGGGAATGAGCGTTGCCATGGACCACACCGGGCCGTGGACCGTCGCCGACGTCCTGGCCCTGCCCGAAGACCGCACCACCCGCTACGAGCTGCTGGGGGAGTCCCTCGTAATGTCCCCCGCCCCCGGCGTCCGCCACCAGCGGGCCTCGTTCCGCCTCCACGTCGCGCTGGACGCGGCTGCCCGAGCCGTCGGCGCGCCGGTGGAGATCCTGGAAGGCGTCAACGTCGTCCTGCCGTCCGGGCTGGTCGTGCCCGACCTGGTCGTGGCCGACGCCGGCGCGACCGCCGACGACCCTGTCACCGTCGACATCGACGCGGTCCAGCTTGTCGTCGAACTCGTCTCCCCCGGCAACAGCACCATGGACCGCAAGGTCAAGCCCATGCTGTACGCCGAGGCCGCCATCCCGCACTTCTGGCGCCTGGAGTTCGACCCCGCCCCCATGCTCGTCATCTACGAACTGCAGGGCGGTCGCTACGTAGAGCGGACCACGGCACTCGCGGGCGCGACCACCTACCTGGACGCCCCGTTCCCGATCGCAGTCGATCCGGCTGGACTCTCCCGGCAGTAGACGCCTTCTGACGGCAACGCTGACGGCAACCGGACCCGCCAGAGGCGGACGTCAGCGGATTTCCACGGACCCATGGATCGGCGTTGACCTGCGAAAGCCCAGGTGATCTGTGCGGCAACTGCATTACTTGCGAGCGCACTGTGGATCGAAGGAACTCCGCGCCCCGGCAGCCGCAGATCTCCCGCTTCGAAGGCGGCGGGACCGTGCCCACGCTCCCCTCCTGCGCCGCCTGGCTCAGGCTCTCGGTGCCGACCTGACCATCAGCCTCACCCCGCACGACAGAGCCGCTTGACACGCATTCGGGATTCCTGGAATTCCCCCCAGGCGGTGTAGACCGATGACGGCAGCAGTCACGCTGCACACGAAGGCGGCGGCCCCGGGGATCAGGGGGTCGCCGCCTTCGGTCTGTGAGGGCCGGGTCAGTACCAGCCGTTGGCCTGCCAGAAGCTCCAGGCGTCGCAGGCGCCGCCGTAGCGGTCCTTCATGTAGTCCAGGCCCCACTTGATCTGCGTGGCCGGGTTGGTCTTCCAGTCCGAGCCCGCCGAGGCCATCTTCGAGCCCGGCAGGGCCTGGACCAGGCCGTAGGCGCCGCTGGAGGCGTTGGTGGCGTTCACGTTCCAGCCGCTCTCGTGCTCGACGATCTTCGAGAAGCACTGGTACTCGGCCGAGTCGCCGATGATCTTCTTCGCGGTCGTCTGGGCCGAGGAGGCCGGCGTCGCGGCCTGGGCGGGCCCGGCGGCGATCAGGGAGCCGCAGGCGGCCGCGGCCAGGGCGGCGCCCGCGAGGGCCTTCTTCGGGGCGGCGACGGTGCGGAGGAGGGAGACGGCGGTCAACGACGTGCCTTTCTTCGGGGACAAGAGCGTCGGCGCAGGCGACCGGCCGCGTCGTGTGCGGCGGAGCATGCGTCGGCGCCGCGACCCGGGAGGGCGTCGGCGCCTGGCGACTGGTTCAGAGAAACAGGCCGACCCCTCCGCCGCAAACACCCCTTTTGCTAGGGAAGGTCGTAGATGGGGGCGCAGGTGGCCGTATGAGGGCCGGGCGCTCGCCCCGTCAGCTACGAACCGGCTTCGTAGGTGAAGCGGGTCACGTGGGGCTGCTCACCCCGGCGGCCCTCCGGGCCGTGACCGGGGTCTCGGAGGAGCGGGGCCGGACGGACCACGGCCGGCCGGTCAGGGGCAGAGGTCGGTCAGGCGGTCGAAGTCGCTGGTCATGCGGTCGCCGACCGTGTCGTAGTACTCCCGGAGCTGGTCACCGCGCCAGCTGTCGCCGGCGGCGTCCGCGGACTTGATGTCGTTCAGGGTGTTCCTCAGCTCCTCCATGTCGTCGGCGAGATCATTGATCGCGCTGGAGACGTCCGGATCGTCGGCGTCGGCCGCGGCGGACTCCAGATCGACCTCCAGAGCGATCAACTCGCCGGTGCCCGGGTCCGTCGCCTCGTTGTACTCGCGGACGCCGGCCATGGCGTCCTCGCAGCCGGCCGGTGTGGCGTCCTCGGGCTCGGGCTCGGGTTCAGGTGTGTACTCGTCCTCGTCCGGCTCCGGCGTGTACTCGTCGTCCGGCTCCGGCGTGTACTCGTCGTCCGGCTCCGGTGTGTACTCCGTCTCCTCGTCGCTCGGGACGGCCTCGGCCTCGGCGGACGGTGCCTGGCCGGCGTCCGCCGAGACGGAGGGCTTGTCCGCCGCCTGCGACTCCAGCCAGTCGAGGACCTTGCCCGGGCCGATCACGAGCACGATCACCGCCACGACGATGGCGACGAGGCCGAGCCAGCTGTAGTCCGTAGCGGTGCCGGAGGTGTCGGAGGTGCTGGAGGCCGTCGGGGCGGAGGCGGATCCGGGTTTCGCCGCCGGCTTCTTCTCGGGTGCCTTCTTCCCAGGTGCCTTCTTCTCGGGCGTCTTCTTCGTGGCCGGGGGCTTGTCGGCGTCGAGCTTCTTCGTCTTCTTCGGCTTGTCCGGAGCGCGTTTCTCGGTCACGGCCGTCGCGCTGTACCTCGCCGTGTCGTAGGCCGCCAGTGCGGTGGCCACCGTGTCGGGGAGCCAGCCGCCGGTGAGGGTGAGGGCCTCGTCCGCGGTCCGGCGGCCCGCGCGCTTCATGATCCAGTCGAGGCCGGGGCGGTCGTCGGGGTCCTTGGCGAGGCAGGGCCGGACGATCTCGCGCAGCTCGGGCGGGCAGCCGTCGAGGTCCGGGTCCTCGTGCAGGATGCGGTAGAAGAGCGCCTCGGTGTTGCCCTCGCCGAAGCCGGCCCGGCCCGTCGCCGCGTACACGGCCAGGTTGCCGAGGGCGAAGACGTCGGTCGCCGGTCCCGCCGAACGGCCGCGGACCTGCTCCGGAGCCATGTACGCGGGGGTGCCGATACGGAGGCCGGTGGTGGTGGCGGACGTGGCGCTCGCCGCGTGGGCGATGCCGAAGTCGATGACCCGGGGCCCGTCGTCGGCGAGGAGGATGTTCGCCGGCTTGAGGTCCCGGTGCACCAGCTCGCGCGCGTGGACGGCCGCAAGGCCCTCCGCGACACCGGCGATCAGCCGGAAGACGGTGGCCGGGGGGAGCGGCCCGTGCTCGGCGACCGCCTGGGCGAGCGAGGGGCCCGGCACGTAGGCGGTCGCCAGCCAGGGCAGTTTCGCCTCGCTGTCCGCGTCCACGACGGGCGCGGTGTACAGGCCCTCGACGCTCCGGGCGGCCTTGATCTCCCGTTGGAAACGGCGGCGGAACTCCGGGTCGTGCGCGTAGTCCGGCCGCACGACCTTGATGGCGAGCGGCCGGCCGCCCGGGGAGAAGGCCAGGTACACGCGCCCCATGCCCCCGGCGCCGATGAGCGCCCGGATCTCGTATCCGCCGACGGTCCTGGGATCGTCGGCGTCGAGCGGGGTGAATCTGCCGGCCATCGGTACCCCCGTACTGCCACGCCAGCCGCTTGGATACTGGCACTATCCCACGAATGGGGCTCCACGGGAGGCGACTTCAGGACGTCGGGTCACTTCGAGACCGGCGAGTCGAACGCGACCGGGGCCTCGAAGGCCGCCCTGCGGGTGGCGCGGCGCAGCGCCTTCAGCACCGGCGTCCCGAGCACGAGCGTCAGCACCACCGTCATCGCGGCCCGGCCCCCGTCCCAGCCGAGGGACGTGGCCAGGCAGTACGCGACGAAGCGGGCCAGATTGTCGGGGACCGACGCGTCCGGGTCGAAGGCGATGTCCGAGGCGAGCGTGTTCATGAACGTCCAGCCCGCCAGGTTCATCACCGTGCCGTACGCGAAGGCGGCCAGGAAGCCGTACGCCGCGAGCAGCAGCAACTCCGCCCGGCCGCGCAGCCGGTCCGGGAAGGGCAGCAGGCCCGCGCCCATCGTGAACCAGCCCATCGACAGCATCTGGAACGGCATCCACGGCCCCACCCCGCCCGTGAGCAGCGCGGACGCGAACATCGTGACCGAGCCGAGGACGAAGCCGAAGCCCGGGCCGAGGACCCGGCCGCTGAGGACCATCAGGAAGAACATCGGCTCCAGACCGGCCGTCCCCGCGCCGATCGGGCGCAGCGCCGCGCCCGCCGCCGCGAGGACGCCGAGCATCGCCACGGCCTTGGGGCCGAGGCCCGACTCCGAGATCGTCGCCGCCACCACCGCCACCAGCAGCACCAGCAGGCCCGCGAACAGCCACGGCGCGTCCTGCGTGTGAGCGTTCACGGAGGCGTCCGGCGGGGCGAGGAAGGGCCAGCCGAAGCCGGCCACGCCCACCGCGCTGACCAGCACCAGGGCGGCGACGGAGCGGGGGCCGAGGCGGACGGCGCGGGCCTGGCGCTGCGGTGCGGCGGGGCCGGGGTCCGGGTGCGCGCCGGGTTCGTCGTCCAGGGGTGCGCCGGATTCGGTGTCCGGGTGTGCGCCGTTCACGACAGCGCCTCCCGTACCTGCGCGACCGTCAGCCACTTCTGCGGTGCCAGCACCTTCGCGACCTGTGGGGCGAACGCCGGGGACGCCACCACCACGTCCGCCGCCGGTCCGTCGGCGATCACCTCGCCCTCGGCGAGCAGCACGACCCGGTCGGCCAGTTCGGCGGCCAGCTCCACATCGTGCGTGGCCAGCACGATCGCGTGCCCGTCGGCCGCGAGGGAACGCAGGATGCCGGCCAGGCGGGCCTTCGCCGCGTAGTCCAGGCCGCGCGTCGGCTCGTCCAGGAGGAGAAGGGGAGGGCGGGCGGCCAGGACCACGGACAGGGCGAGCGTCAGACGCTGGCCCTCGGAGAGGTCGCGGGGGTGGGTGTCGTCCGTGACGCCGGGCAGCAGCTCGGTGAGCAGGGCGCGGCAGGTGCCGGGCGCCGCGTCCGCGTCCCGGTCGGCGGCGGCGCACTCGGCGGCCACCGTGTCGGCGTACAGCAGGTCACGCGGCTCCTGCGGGACCAGGCCGACCCGGCGCACCAGCTCACGCGGGGCCGTGCGGTGCGGCACGGCGTCGCCGGCGCGCACGGAACCGGCGGACGGTTCGACGAGGCCGACGAGCGCGGAGAGGAGGGTGGACTTCCCGGCGCCGTTGCGGCCCATCAGGGCGACCGTCTCGCCGGGGGCGACGGTGAGGCCGACGTCGCGCAGCGCCTGGACGCGGTCACGCCGGACGGCGAGGGAGCGGACCTCGGCGGCGTACGGCGAGGGGGTGGCGTCCGGGGCCTTGCGGCGGCGCCAGCGGGAGGCCGGGGCGGGGCGGGGCGCGGGGAGCGATGCGCCCGAGGGGGCGCGCTCCGGGGGGCGCCGGCCGGCCAGCCGCTCCCGCAGCGGGGCCGCGCGGCGACGGGCGTCCCGGATCGTCAGCGGCAGCGGGGACCAGCCCGCCAGCCGGCCCAGGTCCACCACCGGCGGGTACACCGGCGACACGGCCATCACCTCCGCCGGGGGGCCGATGACCGGGGCGGCGCCCGGGTACGGGAGCAGGACGACCTGGTCGGCGTACTGGATGACGCGCTCCAGGCGGTGCTCGGCCATCAGGACCGTCGTACCGAGGTCGTGGACCAGGCGCTGGAGGACGGCGAGGACCTCCTCCGCGGCGGCCGGGTCCAGGGCGGACGTCGGCTCGTCCAGGACCAGGACGTCCGGGTGCGGGGTGAGGACCGAGCCGATCGCGACGCGCTGCTGCTGGCCGCCGGAGAGCGTGGCGATGGGGCGGGCGCGCAGGTCGGACAGGCCGAGGAGATCGAGGGTCTCCTCGACACGGCGGCGCATCACGTCCGGGGCGAGGCCCAGGGACTCCATGCCGTAGGCGAGTTCGTCCTCGACGGTGTCCGTCACGAAGTGGGACAGCGGGTCCTGGCCCACCGTGCCCACCACGTCGGCGAGTTCGCGCGGCTTGTGGGTACGGGTGTCGCGGCCGGCCACGGTGACCCGACCGCGCAGGGTGCCGCCGGTGAAGTGCGGCACGAGGCCGCTGACCGCGCCGAGCACGGTGGACTTGCCGACGCCTGAGGGGCCGGCCAGCAGGACGAGTTCACCCTCGGGGACCTCGAAGTCCACGCCGGTGACGGTGGGTTCGGCGACCCCGTCGTAGGTCACGGAGACGTCCTCGAAGCGGATCACGACGGCTCCTTGACGGGGGCGGGGTCGGGGGCGGGGGTGATGAGGGCGGGGAGGAGACCGAGGAGTACGGCCGCCGCCGGCCACAGGGGGAGCGACGGCGCGACGAGGGGGACCACACCGGGGTGCAGGGCCGCCGGGTCGTGGGACGCGGCGGCGAACATCAGGGCCGCGACGGCGACACCGGACGCGGTGACCAGCCAGGCGCGGGCGTCCCAGCGGTCGGGGCGGTAACGGGTGCGGGGGGACCGGCGTCCGCCGAGCCACAGTCCCCCGAGTGCGGCGGCGAGTCCGGCGACGAGCACGGGGACGCCGTACGTGCCGCCGGCCGCTGTCAGCACGCCGTACGTCCCCGCGCAGACGCCGAGCAGGCCGCCGAGGGTGAGGGCGGCGGTCGTACGGCGCACGGCGGCGGGGACGTCGGCGGTACGGCCGTAGCCGCGGGCGTCCATCGCGGCGGCGAGGGCGACGGAGCGCTCCAGGGCGCCCTCCAGGACGGGGAGCCCGACGTGGAGCAGGCCCCGCAGGCCCTTGTCGGGGCGGCCTCTCAGGCGGCGGGCGGCGCGGAGGCGGGTGACGTCGGCGATGAGGTTCGGGGCGAAGGTGAGGGCGACGACGACGGCCACGCCCATCTCGTACAGGGCGCCGGGGAGGGACTTGAGGAGGCGGGAGGGGTTGGCGAGGGCGTTCGCCGCGCCGACGCAGACGAGGAGGGCGGCGAGCTTCATCGCGTCGTACAGGGCGAAGGTGAGGCCCTCGGCGGTGACCCTGCCGCCGAGGCGGATGCCCTGCGCCCAGTCGGGGAGGGGGATTTCGGGGAGGGTCACGAGGGTGTGGGTGCCGGGGATGGGGGAGCCGAGGATCGTGGTGAAGGCGAGGCGGATGAGCAGGACGGCGAGGGCGAGCTTGACGAAGGCGCCGTAGGAGCGGGACCAGGGGGCGTGGGGGCGGCGGGCGATGACGACGTAGGCGGAGACGGCGACGAGGAGGGCGAGGAGGAGGGGGTTGGTGGTGCGGGTGGCGGCGGTACCTAGGGCTAGCGCCCAGAGCCACCAGGCGCCGGGGTGCAGTTGGGGGCGTGCCGTGGACGTCGGTCGCTGAGTGGCGGTGCGCCGGTGGCGGCCGGGGGTGGGGGCGCTTGCCCGCGCTGACGGGGTGCCGTCTGAGCCCACCCTCCCCCACTCTCGGCTTCGCTCGAGCGGGGGGACCCCCATCGCCCCAGCGGCACGACTGCCCGCGGCCTGTGCGGCCTGCGCCGGCTGGGGCGGGTGGGTGGGGTCAGGAGTCGGCATTCCTGCGCCGCCTCGACTGCCACACGGCTGCTGCCGCCAGGGCTGCGACGACGGCCATGCCGGTGACCAGGCCGGTCGACGGGCCGCCGTCTCCTTCGTTCTGGGCGGGCTTCTCCGCCGGGGACGCGCTCTTCGTCGGGTTCTCGTTCTGCGTCACCTGCTCCCCGCAGCCCGTTTTCGGGTAGCCCGCGATGGCGCACAGCAGGGCGTTGGTGTCGTAGCGCAGGGGGCCGGCGACCGCGGCCAGGGCGTCGGCCGTCGTCGCGTCCGAGGCGACGCGGGCGCAGGCCGTGCGTCCCGCCGGGGGCGTCTCGCCGGAGGGGGCGTCGGACGCCGTGCCGAAGTCCAGGACGAGCGCCACCCGCTTCTTGCCGTCCTGCGCCGGCGTCTTCGCGCAGATCGTCGCGAAGTCCGCCGTGCCGCGCGGCTTGGCCGCGTCGCCGGAGTCCTCGCTCACCGAGAAACGGAAGCCCTGGACGTCGCCGTCGGAGGGGCGCGCCGTCGAGGGGCCCTGGGTGGCGTACGTCCACTGGTCGCCGTCGCGGTCCCAGAAGGACCAGTAGCGGTAGCCGGCGGCCTGCGCCTGGCCCGCGCCCGCGACGAGCACGAGCGCGGCCAGCAGCAGGAGAGCGAGGCGGCGTATCACGGCTGCTGCTTCCGGTTGCGTCCGCTGAGGACGAAGCCGATGCCGATGCCGAAGACCAGACAGACGCCGACGAACCACCAGACGCCGAACGGGGAGTCGTCCTTGTCGTCCTTCGCCTCGTCCTTCTTCCCGTCCTTCTCGTCCGAGGCGGTGGCGGTGTCCTTGACGCCCTGCGGGGTCGGACCGGTGGCGTTGAGCTGGGTCACCAGGTCGGCGCCGCCGAAGGCGCGGGGGTCGGTGCCCGTGGCGTGGGCGGCGAGGATGAGCTGGGCGTAGGCGGCGGGCCCGTTCTGTGCGGCCCAGGCCGTGGCGTTCTTCTCCAGCCAGGCCAGCGGCTTCGCGGCGCTGTCGGCCCCGCCCTGCGCGGCGAGCGCGACGACGGCGTCGGCGGTGTTGCCGTAGTCGGGCTGGGGGTCGGCGCCGGCGAGGGCGGACATGAGGTGGCCGTCCTTGGCGACGGCCTGCGTCAGGTGCGCGGCGCCGTTCGCGGCGGCCTGCTCCCGCGTGGGCTTGTCGCCACCGGCGCAGGCCGCGTCGCCGCCGCCCGCCGCCTTGCCGGGCTCGGCGACCAGGCCCTTGCCGAGCGCGCCGAGGACACCGGCGGCGGTCGCGTCGTCGTTGGCGAGGAGCTTGCCGTCCTTGTCGGGCTGGTAGGCGAAGGCGCCCGCGCCCTTGTCCGCCGAGCAGGGCAGGGCGAACGTCAGCAGGGCGTCGTAGGGCGTCCTGCCGTCCTTCGTGACCGACTCGGGCTTGGTGCCGGTGGCGGTCAGGGCGCCGATGACCACGGAGGTGGAGTTGGCGTCGCTGGGGCCGCCGGGGGTGTAGCCCCAGCCGCCGTCCTTGTTCTGGACGGTCTTCAGCCAGGCGAGGGCGTCCTCGACGGCGTCGCCGTGCCCGCCGACGGCCCACAGCGCCTGGACGGCGGCGGCCGTGCTGTTGGTGTCGACCATGGTCTTGGCGTCGCAGGGCTTGGCGGTGTCGGCCCGGTAGGCCGCGAAGGCGCCGTTGTCGCACTGCTGCCCGGTGAGCCACCGCACGGCCGTCGCGGACGGGATCACGCCCACGGTGTCCTGGGCGAGCATCGCGAGCGACTGGCGCCACACGCCGTCGTACTGCGGGTCGGCGGTGCCGTACAGCCCGGCGGGCGTGGACTTGGACGCGGAGGCGGACGGTGACGGGTCGGCGGCGACCGCGGGCGCGGCGGCGGCGCCGAGCACGGCTATGGCGGCCAGAGCCGCGGCGCTGCGACGGCGGACGTTCATGATCGGCGGGTGCCTTTCCCTGTGCGGGACCGGACAGCACGGGGCACCCCCGGCGGCTCGGCCCCGTATGCCTCGACGGTGCCCGTGCACGGCGGGCGCCGGGCACGTGAGCCGGTCACAGTTCCGTCCGGGGCGATCCGGCTCACCGCCCGGGACGGACGGCTCACGGTTGCGGGTCAGCGCCGGAATTGCACCGGCTTCCCCCCGTACGGGTGTGATGACGACGCCGCCACTTTACCCGGCCGTAAGAAGAGGCGGACGGGTCGCCTAACGCCGCTCCGCGGAAGGCCCGGCCGCGGTCAGGTCGAGGAGGCGGCAGGCCGTGTCGATGTCGACCTTCACCTGGGCGATGGACGCGCGGCCCGAGAGCCAGGTGATCAGCGTGGAGTGCCAGGTGTGCTCGATGACGCGGACCGCGGAGAGCTGTTCCGGGGTCGGGTGGTCCAGGCCGCCCATCGCGTCCAGGATGATCGCCGTGGTCTGGCGGGAGACCTGGTCGACCTCCGGGGAGACGCTGCGGTCGGCGAAGGTGAGGGCGCGGGCCATCGCCTCGGCCAGCTGCGGCTCGCGCTGGAGGGCGCGGAAGGCCCGCATCAGGGTCTGCGCCACCCGCTCCGCCGGTGTCTCACCGGCCGGCGGCTGCCGGCGCAGCGTCGCGTGCAGGTGCTCCAGCTGGTCCTGCATGGTCGCCACCAGCAGGTGGACCTTGGAGGGGAAGTAGCGGTACAGCGTGCCCAGGGCGACCTGCGAGGACTCGGCGACCTCGCGCATCTGCACCGCGTCGAAACCGCCCCGGCCGGCCAGCCGGGCGCTCGTCTGGAGGATGCGGCGGCGGCGGGCCTCCTGCCGTTCCGTCAGCGGCGGGGAGGGGGCGGGAGCCGTTGCCGTTGCCGGGTTGTCCACCTTGGTCACCTTCTTCCCCCTGCCTGTCCCGTCGTGGCCGCCGTCGTGGCGTGAATCACCTGATCCACTCGTCACAGCACCCCTACCTGCCGGTAGATTCGGAGCCTCTGACGATCAAGTCTGAAACTTGTTCTAGATTAGCGTCCCGGCATAGTGTCGCGGGACGAAGCAGGGAGAGAGGGGCCCAGAGTGACCGCTGAGGCCAGTCAGGCGGGTCCCCGTCAGGAGTCCGCCGCTGACGGCTTGCGACCGCTCCGCATCGCACTCCTCACCTACAAGGGAAACCCGTTCTGCGGCGGCCAGGGCGTCTACGTCCGCCACCTGTCGCGCGAACTGGCCCGTTTGGGCCACCGGGTCGAGGTCATCGGCGCCCAGCCCTACCCCGTGCTCGACGAGGGCCACGAGGACCGGCTGTCCCTCACCGAGCTGCCGAGCCTCGACCTCTACCGTCAGCCGGACCCCTTCCGCACGCCGAAGCGCGGCGAGTACCGCGACTGGGTCGACGCCCTGGAGGTCGCCACCATGTGGACCGGCGGCTTCCCCGAGCCGCTGACGTTCTCGCTGCGCGCCCGCCGCCATCTGCGCGCCCGCCGCGGCGACTTCGACGTCGTCCACGACAACCAGACCCTCGGCTACGGGCTGTTGGGCGACGTCGGCGCCCCGCTCGTCACCACGATCCACCACCCCATCACCGTGGACCGGCAGCTGGAGCTGGACGCCGCCGAGGGCCGCAAGCGGCGCCTGTCCGTGCGCCGCTGGTACGCCTTCACCCGCATGCAGAAGCGCGTCGCACGCCGCCTGCCCTCCGTGCTCACCGTCTCCGGCACCTCCCGCCAGGAGATCGTCGACCACCTCGGCGTACGCGACGACCGCATCCACGTCGTCCACATCGGCGCCGACACCGACCTCTTCTCGCCCGACCCCTCGGTGCCGCAGGTCCCGGGCCGGATCGTGACCACCTCCAGCGCCGACGTGCCGCTCAAGGGCCTGGTGTTTCTGGTGGAGGCGCTGGCGAAGGTCCGCACCGAGCAGCCCGACGCCCACCTCGTCGTCGTCGGCAAGCGGCCCGCCGAGGGGCCCGTCGCCCAGGCCATCGAGCGGTACGGCCTCGACGGCGCCGTCCAGTTCGTCAAGGGCATCTCCGACGCCGAACTCGTCGACCTGGTGCGCTCCGCCGAGGTCGCCTGCGTGCCCTCCCTGTACGAGGGGTTCTCACTGCCCGCCGCCGAGGCCATGGCCACCGGCACCGCGCTGCTCGCCACCACCGGCGGGGCCGTTCCCGAGGTCGCCGGACCCGACGGGGAGACCTGCCTGGCCGTGCCGCCCGGCGACGCCGGCGCGCTGGCCGCAGGACTCAGGCGGCTGCTCGGCGACCCGGAACTGCGGGCCCGGCTCGGCACCGCCGGACGCGACCGCGTGCTGCGGAACTTCACCTGGGCCCGCGCCGCCGAGGGCACCGTCGCCCGCTACCGCGAGGCCGTCGGACCCTCCTCCCCGACCACCGACTCGAGGATCGTGACGGGCCCCCCGGCCCTCACCAGTGACACCGGCGTCTACCCCGAAAGCAGGGCCACGTGCTGACCGTCGACTTCTCCCGGTTCCCGCTCGCCCCCGGCGACCGCGTCCTGGACCTCGGCTGCGGCGCCGGCCGGCACGCGTTCGAGTGCTACCGGCGCGGCGCCCAGGTCGTGGCGCTGGACCAGAACGCCGAGGAGATCCGCGAGGTCGCCAAGTGGTTCGCCGCCATGAAGGAGGCCGGTGAGGCCCCCGCCGGTGCCACCGCCACCGCCATGGAGGGCGACGCGCTGGCCCTGCCCTTCCCGGACGAGTCCTTCGACGTCGTCATCATCTCCGAGGTGATGGAGCACATCCCCGACGACAAGGGCGTCCTCGCCGAGATGGTCCGCGTCCTCAAGCCCGGCGGGCGCATCGCCGTCACCGTGCCGCGCTACGGCCCCGAGAAGGTCTGCTGGGCGCTGTCCGACGCCTACCACGAGGTCGAGGGCGGCCACATCCGCATCTACAAGGCCGACGAGCTCCTCGCCCGCATCCGCGAGGCCGGCCTCAAGCCCTACGGCACCCACCACGCGCACGCCCTGCACTCGCCGTACTGGTGGCTCAAGTGCGCCTTCGGCGTCGACAACGACAAGGCGCTGCCCGTGCGGGCGTACCACAAGCTGCTGGTCTGGGACATCATGAAGAAGCCGCTGGCGACCCGCATCGCCGAGCAGGCCCTCAACCCGGTCATCGGCAAGAGCTTCGTGGCCTACGCGACCAAGCCGCACCTCCCGCCGGTGGACGCCACGTGACCACCCCCCGCACCGAGCACCTCGTCCTGCCCGGCGTCCTCACCGCCGAGCAGGCCGCCGCCACCGTCCGCGGCATCCTCGCCGTGCAGCGCGAGGACGGTGCCATCCCCTGGTTCCGCGGCCACCACCTCGACCCCTGGGACCACGTCGAGGCGGCCATGGCCCTCGACGCGGCCGGCGAACACGACGCCGCCGAGCGGGCCTACACCTGGCTGGCCCGGCACCAGAACCAGGACGGCTCCTGGTACGCCGCCTACGCCGACGGCGACTTCGCCGACATCACCGACCGCGGCCGGGAGACCAACTTCGTCGCCTACGTCTCCGTGGGCGTCTGGCACCACTACCTCGCCACCGGCGACGACACGTTCCTCGACCGGATGTGGCCGGTCGTCGTCGCCGCGACCGAGTTCGTCCTGCGGCTCCAGCAGCCCGGCGGGCAGATCGGCTGGCGGCGCGACGACGACGGCACCCCCACGCACGACGCGCTCCTCACCGGCAGCTCCTCGATCCACCACGCGCTGCGCTGCGCCCTCGCCATCGCCGAACAGCGCGAAGAGCCGCAGCCCGACTGGGAGTTGGCGGTCGGCGCGCTCCGGCACGCCATCCGGCGCCACCCCGAGCGGTTCCTCGACAAGGACCGCTACTCCATGGACTGGTACTACCCCGTGCTGGGCGGCGCGCTCACCGGCACCGAGGCCCGCTCCCGCATCGAGGAGAGCTGGGACCGCTTCGTCGTCCCGGACCTCGGCGTGCGCTGCGTCGTCCCCAACCCGTGGGTGACCGGCGGCGAGTCCGCCGAACTCGCCCTCGCGCTGTGGGCGGTGGGCGAGTCGGACCGCGCCCTGGAGATCCTCCAGTCCATCCAGCACCTGCGGGATCCGGACAGCGGGCTGTACTGGACGGGGTACGTCTTCGACGACCAGGTCGTCTGGCCGCGCGAACTGACCACCTGGACGGCCGGCTCCCTGCTGCTCGCCGTCGCCGCGCTCGGCGGCCACGAGGCGACCTGCCAGATCTTCTCGGGCGACCGGCTGCCCAGGGGGCTCGACCCGGACTGCTGCGTCTGACCTGGCGGCCGGGCCGGCTGCGCCGGACCGGCGCAACCGGCCCGGCAGTCGGCCCCGTCAGTGGCGGCCGAGGCGGTTGGCCAGGGCGTGGCCGACGAAGAGATAGACCACCGCGGCCAGTCCGTAGCCGCAGACGACGCGGGCCCAGGCCTCGTCGAACGTGAAGAGGTCACGCGACCACCCGGCCAGCCAGTCGGCCGCGTCGTGGACGAACCGCACCAGGTCGTTGGCCCGGTTGGCGTCCAGCAGGTACATCAGGATCCACAGGCCGAGGATGAAGGCCATGACGTCGGCGACGACCGCGATGGCCCGGCCCGCGGAGCTGGAACCGTGGTATCTAGACATGCATTCCGTATGGCCCCGCCGGGCCGACGGAAACCTGTGCGAACGGCCCTCCGCCCGGAACTGCTTCCGGACGGAGGGCCGTTGGGTCGTTCAGTGCCTCCGGGATCAGCCGCGCTGGATGCCCGAGGTGTCCTGGAGGACGCCGCGACGGCCGTCCTGCGTCTGGGCGACCAGGTTCGCACCGCGCTGCTCGACCGCCAGGTACCAGGTGCCCGGCGCCAGTTCGGCGATCGGCGTCGGCGAACCGTCCTCCGCGAACAGCGGACGCGGCACCGGCACGGCGAACCAGAACGGAGAGAAGTCCCCGGCCGGCTGCGCCTGCCCCTGCTGCGGGGCCTGCGGCTGCGGCTGACCCGGCTGCGGCTGACCGCCGAACGCCGGCTGACCGGGCTGACCCGGCTGCGCACCGTACGGCTGCTGCGGCGCACCCGCGCCCGGGTAGCCGTAACCACCGGGCGGCTGGGCGCCGTAGGGCTGCGGCGCGGCCGGACTCGGGGCCGGGACGAGCGCGGCCTTGAGGGCGGGCAGGAGGGGGGTGGCGAGGGCGGCGGCGGCCATGAGCAGCGTCGCGATGAGGGCGAGGATCAGGCCCATGCCCGCGTCCGGACCGTCGGAGCTGCTGCCGAGGTTGTCCAGGCCGCCGGCCGGATCGAAGATGTTGCCGAGTGCGCTCCACGCGGCGAAAATCGCGAAGGCGGCACCGAACTGCCCCAGGTCGAGCCCCGCGACCTTCCTGGGCTGCGGCAGCCCCCGGGCGACGACGACGAGAGCCGCGCCGATGATGCCCGCGAGGACGACCCCCATCAGCACCGGTCCGCTTTCCCACAGGTTGGGGAAGTCGACACTGTCGGGTGCGCCGTCGTACGAGTAGAGATCGAGGAACGACGCGATGAACAGCAACACCGCTGCTCCGATCACCACGCCGTCGCCTCGAGTGAGGGAGCGGATATTCACTTCAGGTCCTTCGTAGGTCGTCTCGTCGTCGGTAGAGGCGTCGCTGTCACCATGTCGCCGTCGGGCCCTGATGGGAAGCGCGGGGGTGACCCCTCATCGTACGGACGACACTATCGTCCGCACGCCGGGCCTGTCCGCCGGGATCTGCACGACGATCACTTCCCCCGCAGGAAACTCACGATTCCCTCAGACATCCCCTGCGCCGCCTTCTGCCGCCAGGCGCCGCTGGTCAGGAGCGCCGCGTCCTTGCTGTCACGCATGTTCCCGCATTCGATGAACACCTTCGGAACCGTTGACAGATTGAGACCGCCCAGGTCCGTGCGCGTGACCAGACCGGTACCGCCGCCGAGGTAGTTGGCGGGCGCGCTGCCCGTGACCCGGACGAAGTTGCCCGCGATGCGCTCGCCGAGCTCGGCCGAAGGGCCGACGATGGCACGGGTGTCGGCGGCGCCGTCGTGCACCGCGCCCGGCAGGATGACGTGGAAGCCGCGGTTGCCGGTCCCGGCACCGTCGGCGTGGATGGAGATCGCGGCGTCCGCCCGCGCCTCGTTGCCGATCCGGGCCCGCTCGTCCACACACGGCCCGTAGGGACGGTCGCCGTCGTGCGTCAGCTTCACCGTGGCGCCCTGCGCCTCCAGCAGCGTGCGCAGCCGGTGCGCCACGTCGAGTGTGAACTTCGCCTCGGGCCAGCCCGCGTTGGTGGCCGTGCCCGTCGTGTCGCACTCCTTCCGGTTCGTTCCGATGTCCACCTGGCGGTTGATCTCGGACGTGTGCTGGAAGTTGCCGGTGTTGTGGCCCGGGTCGATGACGACGACCTTCCCCTTGAGGGGGCCCGAGCCGGGGGCGGCGGACGCGGACGCCCCGGGGGTCCGCGAGGGGGACACCGACGCCTTGCCGTCCGGGTCGGCGGCCGAAGGGGACGTGCCGGTGGGGGTCTTGGCGTGCGTGGAAGGGGCGCGGGGGGAGGACGACACCGATGACGTCGCCGCGGCGGTCGCGCCGCCCGTGCCGTCGCCTCCGTCCGGGCCGCCGACCGCGGCGTACACCCCCCACCCGAGCAGCGCACCGGGGACGAGCGCGGCGATCGCCACGGTCAGCGGGCGACGCAGGGGGGAACGGCGGGGCTGGGGTGGATCGAAGTCCGGGCCTGTGTACGACACGTCAGCCACCATAGAGGCCCCGGGCGCGCTCCGCAGGGCGCGCCCGGTCAGTCGTCGTCGGACTGCTGCTCGTGCCGGTAGGTGCCGCGGGCCAGCTCCTGAAGCAGCTCGTGCTCGGTCTTGCCCGTCACCCTGGCCATGGTGCGCAGCAACTGCGCGCAGAGCGCCGCCGCGCCGTCCATCAGCGCCTCCGTCGCCATCGGGTCCTCACGGCGCCGCTCGGCGACGTACTCGGACAGCAGGTCGTCGCCGGAGACGTAGGCCGTCATGAACTCGATACCGGTGCGGACGCGGTCGTAGTCACTGCTCATGAACCGAACGATCGCATACGGCGGCGCCGACGGCGCCGCGGGCGCTCTCAGACGCCCTTGCCCGTCCGGCGCAGGACGCGGAGCGAGTCGGTCGCCGAGACCTCCGTGAACCCGCCCGACGCGAGTGCCCGGAGGTAGACGCGGTACGGGGCCTGGCCGGTGAACTCGTCGGCCGGCTCCGGGAAGACGTCGTGGATGACCAGCAGGCCGCCCTCGGCGACGTGCGGGGCCCAGCCCTCGTAGTCGGCGTTGGCGTGCTCGTCGGTGTGGCCGCCGTCGATGAAGACGAGGGCGAGGGGGGTGTTCCAGACCGCGGCGACCTGCGGTGAGCGGCCGACCAGGGCGATGACGTGGTCCTCCAGCCCGGCGTGGTGCAGGGTCCGGCGGAAGAGGGGGAGCGTGTCCATGACGCCCAGTTCCGGGTCGACCGTCTCCGGGTCGTGGTAGTCCCAGCCGGGCTGCTGCTCCTCGCTGCCGCGGTGGTGGTCGACCGTGAGCGCCGTGACCCCCGCCCCGCGGGCCGCGTCGGCGAGCAGCAGCGTGGAGCGTCCGCAGTACGTGCCGACCTCCAGGAGAGGCAGCCCGAGCGCGCCCGCCTCGGCCGCCGCCTCGTAGAGCGCCAGTCCCTCGTGGGTGGGCATGAACCCCTTCGCGGCCTCGAAGGCGGCCAGGATCTTCGGCGTCGGTGCCGCGGGCATGGGGGTCCTTCCGGTGGGGCGGGCGGTGCGGTGCGTGTGCTGGCGCCCCATGCTGCCGCACCCCCCGGCGCGTGGTGCGACAGGGGGTGCGGTGCGGGAGGCGGCGCGGCTCACGCCGAGACCGTGTCGCCCGGCAGGGACAGGTCCACGTCGACCGGGTGCTCCTCGCCCGCGTGGGTCGCCGCGTGGGCCAGCGGGCCGTGTCCCGTGGCGCGGGCCGCCAGCACGTACGGGCCCTCGGCCGGGACCGCGAGCGTGTAGCTGCCGTCCCCCGCGGAGAGGGTCGCCCCCGCCTGACGGCCGTGGCGGTCGATCAGCGTGACCTTGGCACGGGCGACCGGCGCCCCGTCGGCGCCCAGCACCCTGCCGCGGAAGCCGCGCAGCGCCTCCTCCGCGCGGGCCAGGTTCGCGTCCTCCTCGCTGCTCGCCCGCAGCTGCGTCGTGGCCGCCGGGCGCCTGCGCGGCAGGAAGAACGCCAGGGTGATACCGCCCGCGACCGCCACCGTCGCGATCAGGAAGGAGACCCGGAAGCCGTGCATCGTCGGGATCGCCACGCCCCCGACGGTCGTCGAGGTGTTGGCCAGCACCATGCCGATCACCGCGCTCGACACCGACGTACCGATGGAGCGCATCAGGGTGTTGAGGCCGTTGGCCGCGCCCGTCTCCGACGCCGGGACCGCGCCGATGATCAGTGCGGGCAGGGAGGAGTAGGCGAGGCCGATGCCCGCGCCGATCAGCACCGAGGTGACGACGGTCTGCCAGGCGGCGCTCATGAGGCCGAGGCCGCCCGCGTAGCCGGCGCCGATGATCAGCAGGCCGATGATGAGGGTGGCGCGCGGGCCGTAGCGGGCGGAGAGGCGGGCGTACACCGGCGCGGTGAACATCATCGTCAGGCCCAGCGGGGCCACGCACAGGCCCGCGACGACCATCGACTGCCCCAGGCCGTAGCCCGTCTCGGAGGGGAGCTGGAGAAGCTGCGGGAGGACGAGCGAGATGACGTAGAAGGAGACGCCGACCATGATCGAGGCGAGGTTGGTGAGGAGCACCTCGCGGCGGGACGTGGTGCGCAGGTCGACCAGCGGGGCCGCGACGCGGAGCTCCATCAGGCCCCACAGGAGCAGGACCACGGCGGCCGCGGCGAACAGGCCGAGCGTGGTGGGGGAGGACCAGCCCCAGTCGCTGCCCTTGGTGATCGGCAGGAGGAAGAGGACCAGACCGGCGGTCAGACCGAGCGCTCCGGGCAGGTCGAAGGAGCCCTTGGCGCGCAGCGGGGACTCCGGTACGACGGCCAGGGTGAGGGCGATGGCGAGGACGCCGAGGCCGGCGGCGCCGTAGAACAGGACGTGCCAGTCGGCGTGCTGCGCGACGAGGGCCGCCGCGGGCAGCGCGAGGCCGCCGCCGACGCCGATCGAGGAGCTCATCAGCGCCATCGCCGAGCCGAGCCGCTCGCGGGGGAGCATGTCGCGCATCAGGCCGATGCCGAGGGGTATCGCGCCCATCGCGAAGCCCTGGAGGGTACGGCCGACGATCATGGGGAGCAGGGCGTCGGTGAAGGCGCTGACCAGGGCGCCGACGACCATCACGGCCAGGCTGGCGATCAGCATGCGACGCTTGCCGTACAGGTCGCCGAGGCGGCCCATGATCGGCGTGGCGACGGCTCCGGACAGGAGCGTGGAGGTCAGGACCCAGGTGGCGTTGCTGGGTGTGGTGTCCAGGAGTCGGGGCAGGTCCTTGATGACCGGGACGAGCAGGGTCTGCATCACCGCGACGACGATGCCCGCGAAGGCGAGCACCGGGACGGTGGCCCCGCTCGCGCTCCGGGTGCTCCGGGCGGGTTCGTCGGTCGTCGTGTGGGACATGGGGTGAGGCCTCCAGGCCGGGGTTCGGCGAATGCGTTGCGTGATGTGTGCAGGCTGAACCTCGTGCGCCGGGGCAACTATTCCGTTGCTTTGAGTCCCTAACGAATTCTTGACCTTCTCTTGGTGCGGGGTGAGTGCGGGGGGTGGGCGTGGGGTGGGCATGGGGGTGGGTGTGTGGGGCGGGCTAGAGCCAGCCCTGGCTGCGGGCCTCGCGCAGGGCCTCGGTGCGGTTGCGGGTGGCGGTCTTGCCGATGGCGGCGGAGAGGTAGTTGCGCACCGTGGACTCCGAGAGGTGCAGGGCGGCGGCGATGTCGGCGACGGTCGCGCCGTCGGCGGACGCGCGGAGGACGTCGCACTCGCGGGGGGTGAGCGGGTTGGGGCCGGCGCTGAGTGCGGCGGTGGCTAGCGCGGGGTCGACGACCGTCTCGCCGGCCAGCACCCGGCGGACGGCGCCGGCCAGCTCCTCCACCGGGCCGTCCTTCACCAGGAAACCGGCGGCTCCGGCCTCCAGGGCCCGGCGGAGGTAACCGGGGCGGCCGAAGGTCGTCAGGATCAGCACGCGGCAGCCGGGGGCGCGCTCGTGCAGTTCGGCGGCGGCGTCCAGGCCGCTGCGGCCCGGCAGCTCGATGTCCAGGAGGGCGACGTCCGGGCGGTGCTCGAGCACGGCGTCGACGATGACGTCGCCGGTGGCGACCTGGGCGACGACCTCGATGTCCTCCTCCATCCCCAGCAACAGCGCGAGCGCGCCCCGCATCATGCCCTGATCCTCGGCGAGGAGGACGCGGATGGGGTGGTGGGGTGGCGGGGGTGTGGTGTCGGTCACGGGGTCAGCGTAGGGGGTATGCCTGCGGTGGCCTCCGGCGGTTGGGCGGGATGCCTGCGGTGGCCTCCGGCGGTTGGGCGGGATGCCTGCGGCGGCCTGTGCGGGTTCGGTGGGGGTGCGTGTAGCGCGTTCCGTTCGGTGGTGGGTCGGGGCCGCGCCGGGGGGTGTCCGTCCTCGGAACGGCGCGAAATCGGTTACCTGGCAGCAGGCGGGGCGTTGACGCGCCAACCGCTGCGGGCGGACACCCCCCGACACGGCCCCTTCTCGCCGTACGCGGCTGTCCGCCGTCCCCCGCCGCCTCAGCGGCGGCAGTCGCCTCCGCTGTGCTGTCCCAGCTGTGGGTGGTCGCCCGTGGTGCTGTCCCAGCTGTGGGTGGTCGGCCGCCGTGCCGTCCCAGCTGCGGGCAGTCGTGCCTCCCCCAGTGTCTGAACGGCCTGCGAGGTACCCCCAGGGGCGATGGGGGTCCCCCCCGCGCGAGCGAAGCCGAGCGTGGGGGAGAAGCCGAGCGTGGGGGAGGCACCCCGCCAACGCCGGGTCACGCACACCTATCCCCGCCTCACCACAACGCCCGCCCCCTCACCCCCGTACCGGCAACTCCGCCACCACCGAGAAGCCACCCCCCGCCTCCACCCCCGCAGACAGCGAACCCCCCGCCACCGAGAGCCGCTCCGTCAGCCCCGTCAGTCCGGTCCCCGGCCCCGACGACGCGCCCCCCGGCCCCGCCCCGTCGTCCGTCACCCTCAGCCGCACCCGGCCCTCCTCGCCCGTCACCGCGATCTCGCACCGCCTCGCCCCGCTGTGCCGGACGACGTTCGTCACCGCCTCCCGCACCACCCACCCCAGCAGCGCCTCCGTCTCCGGCGGCAGGGGCGGGCCCGTGCGGCGAACCACCGGCTCCACGTCGGCCGCGGTCAGTGCCGACCGCGCCCGGTCCAGCTCCGTACCGAGGCTGCCCTCGCGGTAGCCCGTCACCGCCTCCCGGACCTCGGTCAGCGCCTGCCGGCCGACCGACTCGATGTCGCCGATCTGGGTCAGCGCCCCGTCCAGGTCCCGCGGTGCCAGCCGCCGCGCCGCCTCCGACTTGACCACGATCACCGACAGCGTGTGCCCGAGCAGGTCGTGCAGGTCGCGGGAGAAACGCATCCGCTCCTCCGCCACCGCCCGCGTCGCCAGTTCCTCGCGGGCCGCCCGCAGTTGCCGTACCGCGTCGGACAGGCTCAGGATCGCCGCCGTCACCATCGTGGAGAGGAACGTGCCGTACGCGATGTTGATGCCGTTCCAGCCGTCCTTGAATCCGGCGACGACGCCCGCCAGCACTGCCAGGGACCACCCCCACCGGGCCAGCCGGCGCCCGCGCAGCGCCGCGCCCGCCGCGAGGCCGAGCAGCGGGAAGAAGAGCAGCCAGCCACCGCCGTACGCCAGCGCCAGACCGCAGGTCAGTACGCCCATGAGGGCGAGTGCCACCAGGGTGGAGGACGACTTGCGGCGCTCCTCGTCGAAGGAGCGGAAGGTGACGTAGATGTAGAGCGAGTTGAAGGTCAGCAGGCCCATGCCGCCGATGATCGGGTCGGTCGAGCGGTCCTGGAAGATGTTCGACAGGGCGCCCAGACCCATCAGCAGCCAGGGCAGCAGCGTGAAGCCGCTGGGGGGCGGGCCGACCCGTTCGCCCCGCTCGTCGGTGACGGCCGCCGTGGAGAGTGCCGCGTCCGGGGCGCACGAGAACCGGCCCCGGCGCCGCCCCGTGGGCTCCGGGTCGCGCTCCTCCGTGTCCGATTCCGTTCCGGTGCCGGTGTCCCGTGTGCGTCGTGTGCGTCCCATGGCGTCGAAACTACGGACTTCGCGGGCGTGCGCGGCAGATGCGGTTGTCCGGAGTCCGGCAGGACAAATGTCCTGGGCGGCGCCGCGTCCCGTACGGTCGGCCCATGCCCATCGACGCAGCCCGGGCGCTCGCCGCCGCACCCCGCGTCCGCGAGATCACCTGGGACCACAAGGACGTCCGGCTCTACCACCTCGGTATCGGCGCCGGCGTCCCCGCCACCGATCCCCGCGAGCTGCGCTACACGCTGGAGTCCCGGCTGCGGGTCCTGCCCAGCTTCGCCACCGTCGCGGGCGGCGGACCCCCGGGCGTCATCCGGGCGCTGTCGACGCCCGGCGTCGACGTCGACCTCGCGCAGGTCCTGCACGGCGGGCAGGATTTGAGGGTCCACCGGTCCGTTCCGGTGCGAGGTGGTGCCACCGCCACGTCGCGCGTCGTCGCCGTCCACGACAAGGGCACGGCCGCCGTCCTCGTGCTGCGCACCGAGGTCGCCGACGCCGACGGGCCGCTGTGGACCGACGAGGCCGAGGTCTTCGTCCGCGGAGAGGGCGGGTGGGGAGGGGAGCGGGGGCCCCGCCGTTTGTCTCCGACGGTGCCGTCGGAGGGGGCGCCCGATGTGGTCGTCGAGCGGTCCCTTCGTGAGGACCAAGCCCTGCTGTACCGACTCTGCGGGGACTCCAATCCGCTGCACGCCGATCCCGGGTTCGCCGCGCGTGCCGGGTTCGACCGGCCCGTCCTGCACGGCCTGTGCACCTACGGCAGCGTGCTCAAGACCGTCGTCGACACGCTGCTCGACGGTGACGTGACCCGGGTGCGCGCGTACCGCACGCGCTTCGCCGGGGTCGTGTACCCGGGCGAGACCCTGCGGGTGCGCCTGTGGCGGGCGAGGGGTGACGGTGTCGTACGGGTGCGTGCCGGTGTCGTCGAGCGGGACGATGCGCCGGTTCTCGCCGACGCCCTCGTGCGGTACGACTGAGCGGACGACGACGGCCCCGCCCGTCGCGTGCGACGGACGGGGCCGTGTCTCCCGTTGGTCCCGGCAGCCGTCAGGCCGCCGATTCGGTCTCCTCCACCGGCTTGCGGTGGCGGCCGCGCGGCGTGGCCGCGCCGTCCTGACTGGAGACCGGTCCTCGGTGCCGGCCGTGGCCGGTGTCGGTCTCGCGAACGTCGGCACCGGCGGCCTGGATCGGCTGGGTCGTGCTGGCGTCGTTCATCGGAAGGAATTCACCCCGTCAACATGATCTTTCCTACAGCCGGGCGAGTGTAACCGGCACACCACAGCCCGAATCCAGGCGGCCACGCCAACCGGCACTACTTCGTTACAAGCCGTCCCAACGGGGCCTGTTGGAGCGGTACCGGACGGGACGGAGCGGAGGTCGGAGCCTCCGGTTCCGGTGCCTCGACCGGAGTCCGAGGCTCCGTGCCGGCCGTCTGGCCGGCCTCCGTGAAGGGCAGAGCCAGCCGTGCCACCCCGCAGGGCGACTCCCGTGTGGCGTACGGCAGTTGCAGCTCGCCGTCCGCCGTCCACAGCCCCGCCCCCGTCAACCAGCCGTCCGGTGCCGGGAGATGGCGCACCGCCCGCTCGGCCGGGCGCCATACGCCGACCCAGCTCCCCAGCGCGCCGTCCACCCGGAGCGCCACCCCGCAGCGTTCCGGCGTCAGCACCTGACCCGGCTGGATCGCGAACGGCGTCACGGCGCAGTGCGGCAGCCGCAGGCACTCCGGGAACCGGACCGGCAGGGTGCTGCCCAGCACCCCCCAGCCCAGCCGCGCATGACCCGGTGAGGGCGCGTCCGAGCGGATCAGCACCAGCCCGCTGTCCGGGTCGGCCAGCAGTATCCGGTCGTCGCTGTCCGCGGCGATCTGCAGCAGCGGCGACACCTCGCCACCGCAGCCCAAGTCCACCACCACCGCCTTGGTGCGCCCGCCGGTCTCCCGGTCCACGGCCAGCATCCGCCCCTCACGGTCCAGCCAGACCCCGCCCGAGCAGCGGCCCGGGATCTCCGCGACGTGCTCGGGCCCGAAGGCACCCCCCGCGACCTGCCACAGCGCCGTCGAACGCGGGCCCACGGCCAGCGCGTACGCCCGCTCGCCGCCCGGCACCGGCGGCAGCAGTCGCAGTTCGGTGCCGTCGTCCGGGCATTCGAGGTCGCCGAGCGGCTGCTCACCGGTGCCGGGACCGGTCGGGTACAGCAGCGCGAAGAGGTGCCGCCCGGCCGCGACCCGGTGGACCAGCACCCGCCCGTCGGCCATCGGCTGCACCTCGGTGCCGGGCTCCTCAGGCTGATCGCCGGGCAGCGGCACCGCGTAGGGCTCCGGACCGTCCAGGGTCCAGCGCTCCGGGTACCAGGAGTCGCCGGCCAGGGCGAGGCGCGCGGCGTAGGCGCCCTCCGCGGTGATGGCGCAGGCCGGGCGCGGTGTCCCGTCGTTCTCCGGGCCGCCGTCCCCGGGGGCCGTCGCAGGCTCGGTAGCACAGACCGTCATCGTTCGGTCACCTCCGGCGACGAAGCTAGTTTTCGCACGCACAGGCGGGGAGCCGGAACCGCTCCCATCACACATACGTGTGGCACAGGAACGATTCGCCTGAGGAAACGGCAGGCGGTGTGCTGGGCGGGGCCGGTACGCCCGGGACGGCACGCGGCGGGTACGACGGCCCAGAACCTCCAGGTAGCCTTGCGTTCGTGCCCCGTCTGTCAGAAGTCATCGCCGCGCTGGAGAACCTGTGGCCCGCCGACCGGGCCGAGTCCTGGGACGCGGTCGGCACCGTCGTGGGCGACCCCGGCCAGGAGGTCGCCCGGGTCCTGTTCGCCGTCGACCCCGTCCAGGAGATCGTCGACGAGGCGGTGAAGCTGGGTGCCGGCCTGCTCGTCACCCATCACCCGCTGTATCTGCGAGGGACGACGACGGTCGCGGCCTCCACCTTCAAGGGCCGCGTCGTGCACACGCTCATCAAGAACGACGTCGCGCTGCACGTCGCCCACACCAACGCCGACACCGCCGACCCCGGCGTCTCCGACGCCCTCGCCGGCGCGCTCGACCTCCGCGTCGTACGCCCCCTGGTGCCGGACCCGACCGACCCGGACGGGCGTCGGGGCCTCGGCCGGGTGTGCGAACTGGAGCACCCGCTCACCGTCCGCGAACTCGCCGCCCGCGCCGCCGAGCGGCTGCCCGCCACCGCGCAGGGCATCCGCGTCGCCGGCGACCCCGAGGCCCTGGTCCGCACGATCGCCGTCAGCGGCGGCTCCGGCGACAGCCTCTTCGACCACGTACGGGCGGCGGGCGTCGACGCCTTCCTCACCGCGGACCTGCGGCACCACCCGGTGTCGGAGGCCCGCGCCCACAGTCCTCTCGCCCTGCTCGACGCCGCGCACTGGGCCACCGAGTGGCCCTGGTGCGAGCTGGCCGCAGCGCAGCTCGACGAGATCTCCGACCGCAACGGATGGGACCTGCGGGTCCATGTGTCCAGGACGGTCACCGACCCCTGGACCGCCCACGCGGCGTCCGTCACCACAGCCGACACCATGGGAGCCCCCAACTGAACGCCGCGCCCGCCGACCAGATCCGACTCCTCGACGTCCAGGACCTCGACGTCCGCCTCCAGCAGCTCGCGCACAAGAAGCGGTCGCTGCCCGAGCACGCCGAGATCGAGTCGCTGACCAAGGACCTCACCCAGCTGCGCGACCTGCTCGTGGCCGCGCAGACCGAGGAGAGCGACTGCGCCCGCGAGCAGACCAAGGCCGAGCAGGACGTGGACCAGGTGCGCCAGCGCGCCGTCCGTGACCAGCAGCGCCTGGACTCCGGAGCCGTCACCTCCCCGAAGGACCTGGAGAACCTCCAGCGCGAGATCACCTCCCTCGCCAAGCGCCAGGGCGACCTGGAGGACGTCGTCCTCGAGGTCATGGAGCGCCGCGAGTCCGCGCAGGAGCGCGTCGCCGAGCTGACCGAGCGGGTCGGCTCCGTGCAGGGCAAGATCGACGACGCGACCGCGCGCCGGGACGCGGCCGTCGAGCAGCTCGACGGCGAAGCCGCCTCGGTGACCAAGGAGCGCGAGGTCATCGCGGGCGCGATCCCCGGTGACCTGCTGAAGCTCTACGACAAGCTGCGCGAGCAGCAGGGCGGCGTCGGCGCGGCCAAGCTGTACCAGCGCAGCTGCCAGGGCTGCCGCCAGGAGCTGGCCATCACCGAGCTGAACGAGATCCGCTCGGCGGCGCCCGACACGGTCGTACGCTGCGAGAACTGCCGTCGCATCCTCGTGCGCACGGCCGACTCCGGGCTGTAAGGGGCCGGTTCGTGGCGAGCGCGGGGGTGGATCCGGGGTCGGGTGCCGGGGCGGCTGCTGCTGCGGATGCGGTGACGGGTGCGGGTGCGGGTGCCGGTCGGGTGGCGGCTTCGGTCGTGGATCCGGCGGGGGATTCGTCCGCGGTCGCGGCGACCGGCCCGGCGGCGGAATCGTCCGCGGATTCGGCCGCAGGTCCCGTGTCGGGGTCGGCCGCAGGTCCGGCTTCGGGACCGGTCGCGGATTCCGTCGCCGGCTCCGCGTCCGGGTCCGGGCGGGAGTTCGTCGTCGAGGCCGACGGCGGGTCGCGCGGGAACCCCGGGCCCGCGGGCTACGGCGCGGTGGTGAGCGACGCGGTGACGGGCGAGACCCTGGCCGAGGCCGCCGAGTACCTCGGTGTCGCCACCAACAACGTCGCCGAGTACCGGGGTCTGCTGGCCGGCCTGCGCGCCGCGCACGAGCTGGACCCGGCCGCGTCCGTCCACGTCCGGATGGACTCCAAGCTCGTCGTCGAGCAGATGTCGGGCCGCTGGAAGATCAAGCATCCCGACATGAAGCCGCTCGCGGCCGAGGCGGCCCGCGTCTTCCCGCCGGGGCGGGTGACCTACGAGTGGATCCCCCGGGCGAGCAACAAGCACGCCGACCGCCTGGCCAACGAGGCGATGGACGCGGGGGCCCGCGGCGAGCAGTGGACCGCGTCGGCCTCGACGGCGGAGCCGGGCACGGCCAGGGCCTCCGGCGGGCGCGCCGAGCGTGAACCGGCCGACGCCGGTTCGGTGGAGCCCGGTGCCCGTTCTTCCGCCGTCGGCGACGTGCGGGCCGCCAAGGCCGTGGCCTCGCCCGGCTGGGGTCCCGCCGACATGGGAACCCCCGCCACCTTCGTCCTGCTCCGGCACGGGGAGACGCCCCTGACGCCGCAGAAGCGGTTCTCCGGGAGCGGCGGCAGCGACCCGTCGCTGTCGGACGTCGGCCGCGAGCAGGCCGCCAGGGTCGCCGAGGGCCTCGCCCGGCGCGGCACGATCCAGGCCGTCGTCGCCTCGCCGCTGGCCCGCACCCGCGAGACCGCCGCCGTCGTCGCCGCCCGCCTCGGCCTCGAGGTCACGGTCGACGAGGGCCTGCGCGAGACCGACTTCGGCGCCTGGGAGGGGCTCACCTTCGGCGAGGTGCGCGAGCGGTACCCGGACGACCTCGACGCCTGGCTGGCCTCCCCCGACGCCCGGCCGACCGGCGGCGGCGAGAGCTTCGCGGCGACCGGCGCCCGTATCGCCGCCACCCGCGACCGGCTCGTGTCCGCCTACGCGGGCCGCACCGTCCTGCTGGTCTCGCACGTGACGCCGATCAAGACGTTCGTGCAGCTCGCCCTGGGCGCCCCGCCCGAGTCGCTGTTCCGCATGGAACTGTCGGCCGCCTCGCTGTCGGCCGTGGCGTACTACGCCGACGGCGGCGCCAGCGTCCGCCTGTTCAACGACACGTCCCACCTGCGCTGAGCCCCGCCGCCGCGCGGGCCAGCGACTCGACCCGCGCCCAGTCGCGGCTCGCCACGGCGTCCTTGGGGAGCATCCAACTCCCCCCGACACAACCGACGTTGGGCAGGGCGAGATACTCCGGCGCGGAGTCCGGTCCGATGCCGCCGGTCGGGCAGAAACGGGCCTGCGGCAGCGGGGCGGCTAGCGCCTCGAGGTAGGCGGTGCCGCCCGCGGCCTCGGCCGGGAAGAACTTCATCTCCCGTACCCCGCGCTCCAGCAGCGCCACGACCTCCGACGTGGTCGACACCCCCGGCAGGAAAGGCACCCCGGACCCCCGCATCGCCGTCAGCAGCGCGTCCGTCCACCCCGGGCTGACCAGGAACCGCGCCCCGGCCGCCACCACCGCGCCGACCTGCTCGGGCGTGATCACCGTGCCCGCGCCCACCACCGCGTCCGGCACCTCCGACGCGATCGCCCGGATCGCGTCCACGGCGACCGGCGTCCGCAGCGTGACCTCGATCGCCGGCAGCCCGCCTGCGACGAGCGCGCGGGCGAGCGGCACGGCGTCCGCGAGGTCGTCGACGACCACGACGGGGACGACGGGAGCGAGGTCCAGTACGGACGGGGTGGGGGAGGAGGGCAGCGGGGAGGGGGGCAGCGGTGAGGTCATGGCCTCATCGTGCCCTCCGGAATGCATCATCTGCAATTGCCGTTGCGCCCTGCGCAACGCATCCCGGGTGCCGGGCCGGGTCAGTGGATCTCCTCCACCAGCACGTCCAGCGACCACGGCTTCCCCGCCTTCGCCGGCGCCTCGGCCTCCACCACGTACCCGAGGTCGCGCAGCGCCTCGACCAGCTCCGCCGGACTCCCGGGGGCGCTGCCGGACGTCAGCAGGCTCCGCACGATCCGCCCCTTCGTCGCCTTGTTGAAGTGGCTGACCACCTTCCGCGTCGGCGCGTGCAGCACCCGCACGGACGCGGTCCGCCCGGCCACCTCACCCTTCGGCTTCCACGGAGCCGCGTACGCCGCCGACCGCAGGTCCAGCACCAGCCCGTTCCCGGCGGCCTCCGGCAGCACCTCGGCCATCGGCGCCCGCCAGAACGCGCCCAGCGCCCCGAGGGCGGGCAGCTTCACGCCCATCGAGCAGCGGTAGGAGGGGATCCGGTCGCTCACCCGCACGGCACCCCACAGCCCGGAGAACACCAGCAGCCAACGGGCTGCGCGCTTCCTGGCGGCCGGGTCGAGGGATGCCAGGTCCAGGGCGTCGTAGAGCACGCCCGTGTAGATCTCTCCGGCGGGGCGGGCCCCTGCCGTGCGCAGTTCCGCGTTCTTGGCGACCTCGCCGCGCAGTCCCTCGCTCAGCCCGAGCACCTCGCGCGCCTTCTCCTCGTCCCCGGCGCACAGCTCGACCAGCTCGGCGAGGACGGTCTCCCGGGCGGGCGTCAGCCCGGGCAGCGACAACGTCTCGGGCTTCAGCGGGGCGCCCCGGCCGGACGACGCCTTACCCTCCGACGGCGGCAGCAGGACAAGCACACGTACTCCTTCGGTCGAGCTCTGGGCCAGGGTACGGGGTGCGTCCGAGACGGCCGGTGCCCCATACTCGCCGAAGCCGATCACCGGGAGGGGATTCTCATGGGGCGTGGGGGCAGGGCGCGGATGGTCCTGACCGTGGCGGCGGCCGTCGTCGTCGCCGGGCTCGCGGGCGGCTGCTCGTCCCACGACACGGCGCAGGAAGACGAGACGCGGCAGCACTACTGCTCCGCGCTGGGGACCTGGCAGCAGACGAAGGCCCGGTCCGAGAACGCCGACATCGCCGGCTACGCGGCCCTCGCCGCCGCGCGACGCCTCGACCGCGAGGGCCTCGACCGCTCCGGCAGCCACGTCCTCCAGGACACGGCCCTGGCCGTCGACAACGCGGACACCGGCGCGGAGGGCCGCGTGGCGACCTACTGCACCGACGCGGGCTTCGAGACGTACGTCCGCTGAGCCGCGCCCCGCGGGCGCCGATCCTGTGCCACGATCGAGGTCGCGGGGGTGGGAAGAACGTGGACGCACATGAGCAGGCGCGGTGGACCAGGGCCCGGCTGGGGACGGGCGGTCCGGCCCTCGACCTGCTCACCGCCTGCTTCGACAGCCACGTCTACGCCCCGCACGCCCACGACGAGTTCACGGTCGGCGTCACCGTCGGCGGCCTGGAGGTCATCGCCTACCGGGGCGGACACATCCACTCGGGGCCGGGGTCCATCGTCGTCCTGGAGCCCGGAGAGATGCACACCGGCGGCCCCGCCGCCCCCGAGGGGTACTCGTACCGCGCCCTGTACGCCGCGCCGAACCTGCTCGCCGACGGCATGTGCGGCGGCCTCCCGCACTTCCGCGAACCCGTCCTCCAGGACCCCGGGCTCGCCCGCGCCCTGCGCGCCGCCCACACGGAGCTGGCCCGCTGCCCCGACCCCCTGGAGGCCGAGTCCCGCATCCCCTGGCTGCTCACGGCCCTGGCCCGCCGCCACTCCACGGCCCGCGCGGCCTGCGACACGGTCCCGGGCGCCGACCGCGTCGCCCGCGTCGTACGCGACCGCCTCGCCGACGAACTCCTCGCCCCGCCCTCCCTGGCGGCCCTCGCCGCCGACCTGGGCCTGTCCCGGTACCAACTGCTGCGCGCCTTTCGTACCGCTGTGGGGATACCGCCGTACGCCTGGCTCGCCCAGCACCGGGTGGCCAGGGCGCGCGGGCTCCTGGACGCGGGGCAGCGCCCGGCGGACGTGGCGCCCCTCGTGGGCTTCGCCGACCAGGCGCACCTGACGCGCTGGTTCCGCCGGGTCCTCGGCGTGACCCCGGCGGCGTACCGCAACAGCGTTCAAGACCGCGGGTGAGCGCGGCGCGCAGACTGCGGCCATGACTGCACGCGGCTGGGCCCTGTTCTCCCTGATGGGAGTGGTCTGGGGCATCCCCTATCTGATGATCAAGGTGGCGGTGGAGGACCTCTCCCCGTCCGTGGTCGTGTTCGCCCGGTGCGCGCTCGGCGCCGCCCTCCTGCTCCCGTTCGCGCTCCGCCAGGGCGGCCTCGCCCGCACCGTGCGGGCCCACTGGAAGCCGATGCTGGCCTTCGCGGTCATCGAGATCATCGGCCCCTGGTGGACCCTCACCGACGCCGAACGCCACCTCTCCAGCTCCACCGCCGGCCTGCTCATCGCGGGCGTCCCCATCGTCGCCGTCCTCCTGGCCCGGTTCTTCGGCGCCGAGGAGCGCGTCGGCGCCCGCCGCACCGCCGGACTCGCCCTCGGCTTCGGGGGCGTCGCCGTCCTCTCCGTGCCGCACCTCACCGGCGGCGACGCCCGCTCGCTGGCCGAGGTACTGGTGACGGTCGTCGGCTACGCAACGGCACCCCTGATAGCCGCCCGCCACCTCAAGAACGTCCCCACCCTCCAGCTGATCACCCCCTGCCTCACCCTGGCCGCCCTTGTCCACGCCCCCGCCGCCTTCCTGACCCGGCCCGCCGCCCTCCCCTCCGGCGAGGTCCTGGCGGCCCTGGCCGGTCTCGGCGCCGTCTGCACCGCGATCGCCTTCGTGGCCTTCCTGGAGCTGATCAAGGAGGCCGGACCGACCCGGGCGGGCGTCATCACCTACGTCAATCCGGCCGTCGCCGTCGCCGCGGGTGCCCTCTTCCTGGGCGAGGACCTGACCCTCGGCATCGGCGTCGCCTTCACCCTGATCCTGGCCGGCTCGGTGCTCGCGACGGCCGCCGCCGGTCCGCGACGGGAGGTGCGCCGGGTACCATGGTCGACACGGCAGACGAGCCGGGCGGGCGGCCGCGTGGAGACCCTTGCGGGACTCCCCGAGGAACGTCCGGGCTCCACAGGGCAGGGTGATGGCTAACGGCCACCCGGGGTGACCCGCGGGACAGTGCCACAGAAAGCAGACCGCCGGAGGCTTCGGCCCCCGGTAAGGGTGAAACGGTGGTGTAAGAGACCACCAGTGTCCAGGGCGACCTGGACAGCTAGGTAAACCCCACCCGGAGCAAGGTCAAGAGGAGCCGCCTCCTCGCGAGAAGAGGCGGCTCTGCGCGGACGTTCGAGGGCTGCCCGCCCGAGTCCGCGGGTAGACCGCTGGAGGCCGGTGGCAACGCCGGCCCTAGATGGATGGCCGTCGCCGGCGGGCCCGCGAGGACCCGCCGGAACAGAACCCGGCGTACAGCCCGACTCGTCTGTCGTTTTACGTTTCGTGTAGAGCGCGGCGCGTTGACGAGATCCAGTTTCCGGCTCTTCTCAGAGGGCTTCCACGCCCCGTTCCCGAAGGGCCAGCCCATACTGCTGCAATGTCCAGAGTTCGTTCTGCACGGCGTTGAAGTGGGAGAGATCCTCTTGGACGCCGTCGCGGGAGAGGACGCTCAGGAGCTCCTTCGTCCGGCGCTCGACGGAATGCCGTCTGACAACGACGAGCTGCGCGCCCGCGTAGGCACCGTCGACGTTCTTCCGCATGATGGGTTCGGTAGCCAGCTCGGTGACCATGGCGCGGATTGCTTCGTCAGGAGCGGATTGACGTACCAAAGACAGGTACTCGTCAGGAGCCTGAACACCGTACTCGCAGCCGCCCGCTTCCATGATTGCGCGGCGCACAGCCGCGTAGGGCGGGGCGGTGAACTCATCGATGCCGTAGGAGTCAAAGGCCGGCGACACCAAATGAGGCCGTTGCAGGGCGATCTTGAGCAGTTCACGTTCGGTGAGGTGTACGGGGTTGCGAAGGCTGATCGTGGGCTTCGGCCGGCCCTGATCAGTCGTGTGCGATGGGCGCCGCTCGCCGTCGGCCTTCCCGTCACGGTCTTTACGGGCGAGGCGCTGCACGTGCCTGACCACGGTGTCCTTGCCGAGGTCGCCAAGCTTGCCTGCGAGTCGTATGGCGACCTCGTCACAGAGGCTGTAGTTCCTGATGCGGGCGATGACGGGAGCCGCCTTCTCCAGTGCGGCCCGCTGCCCTACGGCGGTACTCAGGTCGAAGCCGGCGATGATTCGGTTCAGCATGAAGTCGAAGAGCGGAGTGCGGGGTTCGGCAAGCTCTGCGACGGCCGAGTCTCCTTTGGCGAGTCGCAATCCAGTGGGACCACTCGGGACGACAGTGATGAAGGATTCGGCAGCGAACTTCTGATCGTTGTGGAGCGCGCGCAGGGCAGTCTGATGGCCGATGTCGTCATCGTCGACTGCGAAGACGATCCTGGCGCTTCCATTGCTGGTGAGGAGGCGCCGCAGAACCGCAATGTGGTCGCTGCCAAAGGGTGTGCCGCAGGTGGAGACGACGGTGGTGATGCCGGCCAAGTGGCAGGCCATGACGTCGGCGTAGCCCTCGACGACGAGGGCACTGTTTGCTCTGGCGATGTACTTCTTCGCGAGATCGACCCCGAAGAGAGCCTGGGTCTTTTTGTAGATCGGCGTCTCGGGCGTGTTGATGTACTTGGGGCCGTTGTCCGCCTCGTGCAGTTTGCGGGCGCCGAAGCCGACGACCTCCCCGCCGAGATTGCGGATGGGCCACATCAGCCGACCGCGGAAGCGGTCGATGGGACCGCGGCGGCCTTCTTGGGTCAGGCCGGACAGGAGAAGTTCCTTGTCGGTGAAGCCCTTGCCGCGCAGATGGCGGGCGAGGTGGTCCCAGCCCTGGCGGCTGTAGCCGACGCCAAAACGCGCCGCGGCAGCCTGGTCGAAGCCGTGCTCGGCCAGAAACTTGCGCCCCAACTCGGCCTCTGGGCTGGTGTTGAGTTCCGTGGCGAAGAACCGTGCGGCGGCTTGGTGCGCTTCGACAAGACGGATGCGTTCGACGTGCTGACGGTCATGGTGGCCGGCGCCTGCGCGCAAGCTGATTCCGCCCTGTGCAGCGAGGCGATCCACGGCCTCACCGAAGGACAGGTGTTCCATCCGCGTGATGAACGTCAGCACATCGCCACCGGCCAGACACTCGAAGCAGTGATATACACCCTTGTCGCTGTTCACCGAGAATTGCCCGCTGTCGTCTCCGCAGAACGGGCAACTTCCGCGGAACTCGCGCCCGGCTTTGCGGAGCGGTACGTATTCGCTGATGACGGCGTGGAGCGGTACCGCCGCCTTGAGGGCTGGAAGGTCCCGTCTGTCTATGGAGCGTTTGGGCTCTGGGCGGGAGGGTGATGCGGTCGGCTCGTCAGGATTCACCTGGCTTGTCCGCCCAGCCGGTACAGAGAGGGCGCGGCTGATGTTGCTCCAGGCGTTCCATGTGAAGGGTGCACTACCGGCGGTGTCGTTGCTCACGCGGTCGGGCAAGGGAAGATTGCGGGCCAGCATCCGTTGCCGTAGCGGTCCGTACAGATGGTCGAGCGTCAGGCGGTCGGGCCCGTTCGGGATCCCTTCGCGGACGAGGCTGATCAGTTCGCCAGTGAAGGAGGTGCAGGCGTTGGCCTGTTGTTCGAGGGGCACGACGTGCGCGGGTCCGTCCGCGGCAGTCCAGGTGTAGGTCCCGCGGACCTCGGCCGCGAGCGCCAGGCTCTTCGTTTCTGCCGCGAGAGCTTGGACAGCCCTGCCGGAATAGCAGCAGTCGAGGATCGAGATCTTCACCCGCGCAGGGCTGCTCAACAGAGCATCGCGAACATGAGCGAAGGGCATCCCGGTCAGGTCGACGTGATCCGGATCGGTCCTGCTCAAGGGCAGATACAGCTCGGCATGCTCGGACAGGGTGCCGTGCCCGACGAAGTAGAACAGGAACGTGCCGTCGGTTCGCGACGCCAGCTCGCGGAGCAGGACAGCGACTTCCGGTCCGTGAGTGGGGTTGTCGATGACCGTCACTTGCTCGGGGCGCCAGCCGCAGAGTGTCGAGTCCGTCAGTAGCTGCTGCATCTGCCGAAGGCTGTTGGCTGCCGCGGGCACAGGGGTGATCCGTTTGTCGCGGTAGCGTGACATGCCCATCAGGACAGCGCACCGTTCGAGCCTGTCGGTGGCAGCCCTATTGCTCATCGAGGGTCTGTTTGATCAGTCGCAGAAGTTCTGCCTCGTCCACCACGTCTGCGCCGTTGCGGACAACCTGGACAGACTTCCCTTCGAGGGTCACTGTGACGCTCTGCTCCGTGCGGCGGCTGCTCAGCCAGGATCCGAGCGAGGTGACGAAGGCCGTGGCGATGCCTCCAGATCCAACAGCAACACTGATCAACTCGAAGGAGGCTCCGAGTTCTTCAGGCTTTGGCGCCCGGCGTCGGCTGCTCACTCGGCCCTGGAGGTCGCGCTCCCGGCGCAGCCATTGGAGGAGTGACGCGAACTCTTCGTCGGACGCTCCCTCACCCAGTCGTATCTCGAGTTCCACTCGGGTGCCCCCTAGGCTGCTTTCCGATCTCGTTTCACTGTGAGCTCACGTCCGCAGATCCACCTTAACGGTCACCGCCAGGCAGACACGTCGGAGGAATCGCTGCTGGCCTGCCGGATGCCGTCCCCGACGCCCTGGCGGCACCCTCTCCGAGGCCCGCGCGGGTCCGGCGTGACCGTGCTCGGCCCTTTGGCTCCGTCCCGGGGGGCGGATCCTCATGGCGGACGACGGCCCGACGCGCAGTTTCCACCGCAGACGCGTCCGGCGGGAGCAGGGCTAATAGGTATGAGAAGCACGCGACAGGGACCGGACCCCTGCCGCGCCATGTTGTCCCGCTGGCCGTCCAGCACTTCGTCCAACCCTTGGGGGTCCAGGGAGCGCCAGCCGTACGCAGTCTTGAGGGCGAAGGGTGCATCGACCGTGGCGATTCGCCAGTGTGGCTCTCGTGGTCCACGACCACGACCGTGTCCGGGAGGGCGTTGCGTGTCGCCCTGCACCGTGCAGGTGCGTCGGCACCCGTCAGGACCAGCCCGCCCACACGTATCGGGATGTACGGGAGCACCTTGCGCACCGACCGGTCGTTGACCATGACCAGCCGGTCTCGCAACAGGCCGTCGATGCTCTCGATCCCGGCTCCCGTCCTTGCCCTCACGAGACCGTCCCCCCAGGGTCGTTGTGCCATCCCCACCGGCCCTCACTGTCAGAGCCGTGAGACGAGCGCCCCAAGGCCGCCTCCGGAGCGCGAAACCGTTCTCAGCCACGCTCAGGCGTGCCCCGAGAGCCTGAGCTTGCCGCAGGCGTCCCACTGTTCACAGTGAGCGACAGACCGTGACGGTCTCCACGCGCTCGCATCTCCGTCATACGCGTATTACGATGCCCTCGTGGCGAAGACGCGGATCAGTATCAGCCTGGAGCAGGAGCAGGCCGAGCGCATCAGGCAGCATGCGGAGCGGGCCGGTATGGACGTCTCGGCGTACCTCGTGCACGCCGCTACGCGTCAGATGGCCGAGAGCGATGCCATAGAGGAGCAGTTCGCCGAGGTGGACGCGCTCATCGCCCGGGCGGAGCGTGCGGCGGACGGGCTGCCCGCCGGGTCCGCCGAGGGGCCGGTCGCGGAACTGACCGAGCAGGAGCGCCGTGAGGTCGAGGAGGCCCTCGGTCTCGCCCACGGCCGGGACCGGCACGGCCGCCGGCCGGGGCACGCCGCGTGAACGCACGGGTGCCGGTCTACGACTCCGGCATGCTCATCGCCCTCGCCGACCGCAAGGCGAAGGCGGTGGCTCTCCACGAGGGGCTGCGTACGCTCCCGCACCGGGCTCTGGTGCTCGGCCCGGTCCTCGCCCAGGTGTGGCGCCCGCAACCGGCGCTGGTGCACGCGCTGTCCGGGGTGCTGAAGGACTGCACCGTCCCTCAGGCCCGGACGTCCGAGCCGCCCATGCGCGAGACGAAGGCGGGCCGTCCGGAGTGTCTGGCCTGTGTGACGGGTCCGGATCTCGCGGACTGGCGGCGCGTCGGCACCGCGCTGGGACGAGCGGCCCTGCCGACCAAGAAGCGGCCGGACGCGGTGGACGCCTGGGTGGTCCTGGCCGCGGCCCGGCACGGCAGCGCGGTGATCTTCACCACCGATCCGGGGGACATCCACGCCTACCTGGCGGTTCTGGCGCCGACGGACGTGCACGTGGTCGCCGTCTGACGAGCGGAGCCGGGTGACATCCGGCAGGACGTTTCGTAGTCTCCTGGCTGTTTCACGCGACGCCCGGTGCAGGAGGTGGCAGGTCGTATGGCCCAGACACGGTACGACCAGCGGGTCCGGGTGTTCGTCCAGGTCTGTGGCGGGGAGCACGACTGGCGGGAGGCCGAGGAGCGGTTCGAGGCGCACGGGTGGCCGGTGCGCGGGGCTCACCCGGCGGGCCTGGGGCCGCTGGGCACGGCGCTGGAGCCCGATCCCGAGTCCCGCGTGTACGAGATAGAGGTCCGGCTCTTCGGTGCCGCCAAGGGCAGTGACCGGGGCGCCGCCGACCGGGTGCGGAAGGTGCTGCGCGGTGCACACCTCGAGGGATACGTCCGCCGGGCCGAACCGCTCGAACGCGACCGGGAGTTGTTCCCCCACTGGCGGGTCGTCAGCACCGCGCACCGGCGTCCGGGCCGGCAGCCGGCCTGGCGCAGACACCTCGACCGCGCCGCCACGCGGTTCGGCCGGCACGACACCGGAGGGTTCGTCGCCGGCGGTCCGCGCCAGGCACTGCGGCTGGCCCGCGCCGGCGCCCCCGCCGGAACCCCCCGCCCCGCCCTGGCCGTCCGGCCGCTCGACGGGCGCCGGCGTGAACCGGCCCCGTACCGGCGTGAGGAGCAGCTCGAGCGCTCGGTGGTCCGGCTGGTCCTGTGGACCCTGCTGGCGGCGGGCGCGCTCACGCTGGCCACGGCGGCGGTCCCCGGCGCACCCCGCTGGATCCTGGGCGGCGTGGCGTTCCTCGGGGCGGGCGGAGCTGTCCGGTCGGGCTGGGACATGAGCGGGGAGGGCAAGCGGTACGAGGGCGTCATCGCCGCCGTGCTGTCCCTGGCGGTCTTCTCCGCCTTCGGGCAGGGCTTCCTCAGCAGCGACGGCAAAGCCTGGTCCCCGCTCCAGATCCTCATGACCGCGGTCGTGGTCGCCGTCGTCGCCGGGCTGTGGCTGCTGGTGCGGCAGTGGACGTGGGGCGAGTGGGTCGCCTGGGCGGTTCCGCTGGCGGTGACCCTGACCGTCTCCGCGTTCGTGGCCGCGGGTTCCGTCCTCCACGCCCTGTACGCCGACGGCCTCTCGCTCAGCCCGTCGGACCTCGACGTGCCGCCGGTCTGGCAGTTCGCGGCCGCGGTGAAGCTGCTGGTGATGCTGAGCCTCGTCATGATCGTCCCGGCCTGGTGGGGATTCGCCAAACACCGGCACCACCGGTACGCCACCCCAGGGGACGGCTCCAACATCGTCCTCAACGTCTGCCTCTTCGTGGCGATGCTCGCCGGGGCGGGGCTGCAGGCGACGGAATCCGCCGGGACGGCCGTGGACCGGACGGTCGCGGCGGCCGAGCGGGGCGAGGACCCGCCGGCGTACTTCGGCGTCGAACCGGAGTGGACCTGCGTACGGCTCGCCGTGCCGGCTGCCGAACTCGCGGGGGAAGGGCCGGCGTTGAAGCCGGGCAAGCCTTATCTCTCCTTCGGTGTCGCGGGGGAGACGGCGGTCCTGTGGGACCCGGCCGCCCGCGAGCCGCTCAAGCTGCCGGCGAACCAGGTGTGGCTGGTGCCGGCGGAGTCGGGGAAGGCCACGTGTCCGGAGCGGCGACCGTAACCGTCAAGGGCTTCGAAACTTTCGTATGGTCTGCTTCTCCTTTCTGATCAATGGGGTCGCGGCTTTCGTGCGGGGGCTTTCCGGCGTCCATGATCTGGCTGATGAGCTGCGATTATCCTGTTCCTTTCCCGCTGCTCGGCGATTCGAAGCTTTCGAAATAATTACCGAAACTATTGACGCCCCCCGGGGGTGGGCCAACACTGGCGCCGTTGTCGACCCCCTCAGGAGAGGAAGCACCGCCATGAGCGTGCTCGTCCACCCCGTGCGGCTGTTAGCCCGAGGCGCCTGGGCCGTCGCCCTGGCCGCCCTCGCCGCGATGCTGCTGCCGGGCACGGCCCACGCCGACACGGTCGTGACCACCAATCAGACCGGCACCAACAACGGCTACTACTACTCGTTCTGGACCGACAGCCAGGGCACCGTCTCCATGAACATGGGGTCCGGCGGCCAGTACAGCACCACGTGGAGCAACACCGGCAACTTCGTCGCGGGCAAGGGCTGGAGCAACGGCGGGCGCAGGACCGTGCAGTACTCGGGCACGTTCAACCCGTCCGGCAACGCCTACCTGGCCCTCTACGGCTGGACGTCGAACCCGCTCGTCGAGTACTACATCGTGGACAACTGGGGCACCTACCGTCCCACGGGCACCTTCATGGGCACGGTCAACAGCGACGGCGGCACCTACGACATCTACCGCACCACCCGGTACAACGCCCCGTCCGTCGAGGGCACCAAGACCTTCGACCAGTACTGGAGCGTGAGGCAGTCCCGGCGGACCGGGGGCACCATCACCACGGGCAACCACTTCGACGCCTGGTCGCGAGCCGGGATGCCGATGGGCAGCTTCAACTACTACATGATCATGGCGACCGAGGGCTACCAGAGCAGCGGCAGCTCCAACATCACCGTCGGCGGCACGAGTTCCGGCGGTGGCGGAGGGGGCGGGGGCGCCGGCTGTACGGCCACGCTGTCCGCCGGACAGAAGTGGGACGACCGGTACAACCTCAACGTCTCGGTGAGCGGGGCCAGCAACTGGACCGTGACGATGAACGTGCCGTCGCCGGCGAAGGTGCTGTCCACCTGGAACGTCACTGCCGCCTATCCGAGTTCACAGGTGCTGACGGCCAAGCCCAACGGCAGCGGGAACACCTGGGGCGCCACCATCCAGGCCAACGGCAACTGGACCTGGCCGTCGGTCAGCTGCAGCGCGGGCTGACGCCCGGACGGACACGAGGACAGACCGAGGAGGAGCACCCGTATGCGTATCAGACCCCGTCCGTCATGGCGTTCCCTGGTCACCGGGGCGACCGTCGCCGCGCTGGCCACCGCGGGCACCGTCGCCGCCGATGCCGCACCGGCACCCGTGTCCGCCCGGGCCGCCGCCTGCAACGGCTACGTCGGCCTCACCTTCGACGACGGCCCCTCGAGCACCACCCAGTCGCTGCTCAACGCCCTCAAGCAGAACGGGCTGCGGGCCACCATGTTCAACCAGGGCCAGTACGCGGCCCAGAACCCGTCCCTCGTCCGCGCCGAGGTCGACGCCGGCATGTGGGTCGCCAACCACAGCTACACCCACCCGCACATGACCCAGCTCAGCCAGGCCCAGATGGACGCGGAGATCTCCCGCACCCAGCAGGCCGTCGCGAGCGCGGGCGGCGGTACGCCCAAGCTGTTCCGCCCGCCGTACGGCGAGACCAACGCCACGCTGCGGTCGGTCGAGGCCAAGTACGGCCTGACCGAGGTCATCTGGGACGTCGACTCGCAGGACTGGAACAACGCCAGTACCGATGCCATCGTGCAGGCCGTCTCCCGGCTGGGCGACGGCCAGGTCATCCTCATGCACGACTGGCCCGCCAACACCCTGGCGGCGATCCCCCGCATCGCGCAGACCCTGGCGGGCAGGGGCCTGTGCCCCGGCATGATCTCCCCGACGACCGGCCGCGCGGTCGCTCCCGACGGGGGCGGCGGAGGGGGCGGGGGAGCCGGCTGTACGGCCACGCTGTCCGCCGGGCAGAAGTGGGGCGACCGGTACAACCTCAACGTCGCGGTGAGCGGGGCCGCCGGCGCCGACTGGACCGTGACGATGAACGTGCCGTCGCCGGCGAAGGTCCTGTCCACCTGGAACGTCAGCGCCAGTTACCCCTCCGCACAGACCCTGGTCGCCAAGCCGAACGGCAGCGGCAACACCTGGGGCACCACCATTCAGGCCAACGGCAACTGGACCTGGCCGACGGTCAGTTGCAGTACTGGCTGAACGCGCGCAGGGCCCGGGGCGTGGTGCGCGCCCCGGGCCCCTGAAAAGGAAGTGCACGTGTCCGGAGCGCGGGTTACGGTCCTCCCAGTTCGAGGGGGACCGAAATGACGAAGCTCAACCAGATCATCGCTGTCGAGAAGGGCGTCAAGAGCAAGGCGCTCCAGGACGTCACCGCCGCGCACGCCAAGGTGCAGAAGCCCGCGCTGCTGGCCGGCATTTCGCGCACGTACCAGCCGAAGGACGAGGAGGGCGAGCAGCTGCCGCCCGAGTCCACACGGGTGCAGGTGCAGGCCGAGGACGTACTGCGCGAGATGTCCGGCTCGCTGACCCGGCTGTTCGACGTGACCGCCACCAAGGACTGGGCCAACTGCACGGCCCGCGCGGACGTCACGGTCGACGGGCGGACGGTCGTCGCCGACGTGCCGGTCGGCTACCTGCTGTTCCTGGAGAAGCAGCTCACCGAGCTGCACGCCTTCGTCAAGAAGCTCCCCACGCTCGACGCCGCCGAGTCCTGGTCCCGGGATCCGTCCACGGACTGGTGGAAGACGGACCCGGTCCGCACCATCCGTACCAAGAAGGTGCCGCGCAACCACGTCAAGGCCGAGGCGACCGACAAGCACCCGGCACAGGTCGAGGTGTACTACGAGGACGTGCCGATCGGGTACTGGACGACGGTGAAGTTCTCCGGGGCGCTTCCGGCGCGGCGGGTCAACGAGCTGCTGGAGCGGGTCGAGAAGCTCCAGCAGGCCGTGAAGTTCGCCCGTGAGGAGGCCAACGGCGCCGAGGTCACCGACCAGCGGGTCGGCGACGCGGTGTTCGGCTACCTGTTCGGCTGACGCCGGTCACGGTAGCCTCCACGATCGCCCTCGCGTGCGAGCGCGAGGGTGCGCAACAGGCGCGGGCCGGATTGAGGACCGGCTCGCGCGATGAGCGCAAGCTGAAACTGACGTTCAGCCTGAAGGGCTCGGGTGTACAGCCGGAGCCGTCAATCTCAGACTCTCGCTCCAGCTTCAGCATCGCTGCCCATCGCCGGTTCGACCGGGGACGGACGAACGCCGTCGGATGCGAGTTCGACTCTCGCCTGCACCTCTCCTCCGTGGTGCGGTAGTTCAAAGGAAGAACACGACGGCATGATGACTGATCCGTCGCCTTAAACGCGCCGGCGTGCGCCATCGGGTGGCATCCCCAGGGGCCCGGGAGCTGGATACGACTCCCGGGCTCCGCCACGTCCGGAGGCCTTCCTCACCCGCCCTGACCGGCGGACGGGCCGAGCGACCGCTCCGCCACCCGTGCCAGGTGCCGTTCGAACACCTGCGGGGCGTCGGGGGTCAGGGTGCGCAGGGCGACCATCGCCGTCAGCACCACGTCGCACAGCTCCGCCTCGACGTCCTCCCACGTGTGGGAGTGGCCCTTGCGCGGGTTGTGGCCGATCGCGCCGATCACCGCCTCTGCGACCTCGCCGACCTCCTCCGACAGCTTCAGCATGCGCAGCAGGAGGCCCTCACGGCCCCCGACGGACTGGCCCGTCTCCAGCCACGTCCACAGGGCGTCGACGGTGGTCCACAGGTCGTCGGCGGCCGTGCCGCCTCGGGTCTCGCTCATGCCGGGCAGCCTGCCACGGGGGGCACGAGGCGGGGTGGGGTGTCAGTCGAAGAGTTGTTCCTGCCGGCCCTCCGCCGCCCTGCGGACGCGTCTGTTGCGGGCGCCGACGATCACCGTCGTGGCGGCGGCCGTGGCCGCGAAGGCTGCCGGGACCATCCAGTTGCGGTTGACCGCGTGGCCCAGGGCGTGGTCGACCGAGAGCCTGCCGGGCCCCGTGACGGCGAGGCCGGCGGCCGTCAGGCCCAGGGAGGCGGCGTACTCGTAGCCGCCGGTCTGGGCGAAGAAGCCGTTCGGTGCGTGCACCGCCGCGGCGCCCGTCATCGCGCCGGCCGCCGCGGCGCCCGCGGCCGGCGTGGCCAGGCCCAGGGCCAGCAGCAGGCCGCCCCCGGCCTCCGCGAGGCCCGCCGCGGTCGCGCTCGGCCGGCCCGGTGTGTAGCCCATGGACTCCATGGCCTTGCCGGTCCCCTCGATGCCCCCGCCGCCGAACCAGCCGAGCAGCTTCTGCGCCCCGTGCGCGGCCAGTACGCCGCCCGTCCCCAGACGGAGCAGCAGCAGCCCCAGGTCGCGTCGGTCGTAGCAGGTCATGTCGGCTCCTTCGGCGGTGGCGGTGCTGACTGCGGCGGTGGCGGTGGCGGTGGCGGCGGTGGTCCGCCGGCCTCCACCGTCGCACCGTGCGTACCCGACCGGCCCGTCGCGGGCGCCGTTCGGGTGGCGGGCCGGTGCGGGCGGTGTGACGCTGGCCGGCATGACGATTCAGACCACCCGACTCAGCGACCCCGCCGTCCGGGCCTTCGTCGCCGCCGTCAACGCGCACGACCGCGAGGCCTTCCTGGCGCTGCTGGCGCCGGACGCCACCATGGCCGACGACGGCGACGACCGTGACCTCACCCAGTGGATCGACCAGGAGATCTTCTCCTCCAACGGCCACCTGGAGGTCGACAACGAGTCGAACGGCGGGCGCGCCCTCATCGCCCGCTACCGCAACGACACCTGGGGCGAGATGCGCACCCGGTGGAGCTTCACGGTGGACGAGGAGGGGCGGATCGCCCGGTTCGAGACCGGGCAGGCGTGACGGGGCGGGCGGTGCCCCGGGTGTGTGCGCGGCAGCCGTTCCGTGCCACCGGTGCGTATCCCGCGGTCTTCCGCGGGATCCACCCCCAGTCCGGTGGCCGGAACGACTGCCGCCTTCCCCCCTCGGTATGGCTCGCGGAGTCCGGAAGGCCGACACTCCGAGTGTGAAGCTTCGGTGAAGGAAAGTTGAGCATAAGTCCGCCACCGGCCGCAATACCGCGGACTGTTGAATTCCGATTGTGCGGATCGTCAAGGGGTCCGCACGCGTGGCCCGTTCAGCCGCGCCCCACGTACGGCATCGCCGTCGCCAGTACCGTCGCGAACTGCACGTTCGCCTCCAGCGGGAGTTCCGCCATGTGCCGCACCGTGCGGGCCACATCGGCGACGTCCATCACGGGCTCGGGTGCCACCTCCCCATTGGCCTGGAGCGCTCCCGTCTGCATGCCGGCCGTCATGTCGGTCGCCGCGTTGCCGATGTCGATCTGGCCGACCGCGATGCCGTAGGGCCTGCCGTCCAGGGAGAGGGACTTCGTCAGGCCCGTCAGCGCGTGCTTCGTCGCCGTGTACGCCACCGAGTGCGGGCGCGGCGTGTGCGCGGAGATCGAGCCGTTGTTGATGATCCGGCCGCCCTGCGGGGCCTGCTCCTTCATCTGCCGGTACGCCGCCTGCGCGCACAGGAACGCACCGTTGAGGTTGGTGTCCACCACGTGCCGCCACGCGTCGTAGGGCAGTTCCTCCACCGGCACGCCGCCCGGGCCGAAGGTGCCGGCGTTGTTGAACAGCAGGTCCAGGCGTCCGAAGCGCTCGCGTACGGCGGCGAACAGGGCCGTCACGTCCTCGGGCCGTGACACGTCGGTCCGTACGGGCAGTGCGGTGCCGCCGGGGACGAGGGCGGCCGTCTCCTCCAGGGTCTCGGTGCGGCGGCCCGCCAGGGCCAGCGTCCAGCCCGCGCGCAGCAGTTCGGCGGCCACCGCGCGGCCGATGCCCGAACCGGCTCCCGTCACCACGGCGATCCTCTCCCGGCCGGCCATGTCGTCCGTCCCCTCGTCAGCGGTTCCGTCAGCGGTTCTCACGGTGTTCATGAGGCCGCAGCGTACGCGTGGGGGAGGGGTCGGGGATCATGCGGAACTCATCCGTCCGCCACGAGGTCGTCATGCTCGCGCCAAGGTGACGTCGTTCCGGGCCATTCGAATGCCCCCTGCACCCACCGCAAGGGGAGGAACGGATGACACCCGCCAACCACCAGGCCCCCGGCCACGCCCGGGCCGGCCGGCCCGCGCACGCCCCCGAACTCCGCGCCGCCGCCCGCCACCTGGGCCGCCGCCGTTTCCTGACCGTCACCGGCGCCGCCGCCGCGCTCGCCTTCTCCGTGAACCTGCCCGCCGCCGGCACCGCGAGCGCCGCCGAACTCGACCCGGCCCGGCTGCCCGGCGACCCCTTCACCCTCGGCGTCGCCTCGGGCGACCCCCACCCCGACTCCGTCCTGCTCTGGACGCGTCTCGCCCCCGCGCCGTACCAGGCCGACAGCGGACTGCCCGCGAAACGCGTCGACGTCGGCTGGGAACTCGCCCTCGACGAACGCTTCCGACGCGTCGTCAGGCGGGGTACCACCACCGCCCACCCCGAGTTCCACCACACCGTCCACGTCGAGGTCGGCCACCTCGCCCCGGGCCACGTCTACTACTACCGCTTCCGCGCCGGCCGCTTCGTCAGCCCCGTCGGCCGCACCCGCACCGCGCCCCCGGCCCGCAGCCGCTCCGCCGGCCTCACCTTCGGCCTGGTCTCCTGCCAGCGCTACGACCAGGGCTACTACACCGCCTACCGGCACCTCGCCGAGGAGGACGTGGACGTCGTCTTCCACCTCGGCGACTACCTCTACGAGTACGCCGTGAACGCCGTCGGCGGCTCCCGCGCCTACCCGGCCGGCACCCTGCCCTCGCTCTTCGGCCACGAGACGGTGACCCTGGAGGACTACCGCCTGCGGTACGCCCTCTACAAGTCCGACCCCGACCTGCGGGCCGCGCACGCCGCACACCCCTTCGTCGTCACCTGGGACGACCACGAGACCGAGAACAACTACTCCAGCGACACCCCCGAGAACAGCGTTCCGCCCGAGGAGTTCCTGCTGCGCCGGGCCGCCGCCTACCGGGCGTACTGGGAGAACATGCCGTTGCGCCGCCCGCAGCTGCCCGACGGCCCCGACCTGAAGCTCTACCGCCGTCTGCACTGGGGCCGGCTCGCCCAGTTCGACGTGCTCGACACCCGCCAGTACCGCTCCGACCAGGCCTACGGCGACGGCTGGCAGTACCCCGGACCCGAGAGCGAGGACCCGGCCCGCACCCTGACCGGCGACGCCCAGGAGCGCTGGCTGATCAACGGCTGGCACCGGTCGGACGCCGTGTGGAACGTGGTGCCCCAGCAGGTCACCTTCTCCCAGCGGTACTCCTCCACCACCACGCCGTCCAAGGTCTCCATGGACTCCTGGGACGGCTACCCGGCCTCACGCGAGCGCGTGCTGGCCGGCGCGCAGGCCGCCGGTGTCGAGAACCTCATGGTCCTCACCGGCGACGTGCACGTCCACTACGGCTTCGACATCAAGCGCGACTTCTCCGACCCGGACTCGCGGACCCTGGGCACGGAGATCGTCACCTCCTCCGTGACCAGCGGCGGCAACGGCTCCGAGAAGCCCGCCAACTGGGGGACCTACATGGCCGCCAACCCGCACCTCCGGTTCTACAACGGACTGCGCGGCTACGCGACGGTGTCCCTCGGCCGGGAGCTGGCGCGTGCCGACTTCAAGACCGTGTCCCACGTGACCACGCAGGGCGCGCCGCTCACCACCGCCGCCTCCTTCGTGACGGAGGTGGGGGAGCAGGGGCTCAAGCCGGCGTGACCACCCGGTCCGTGGCCGGTGGGGCGGAGGGGGCTTCGCCCGGGTAGCGGACGCCTACGCGGTCCCGGATCGCGTCGAGCGTCCGCATCACGGCGAGCGTGCCGTCCAGCGGGACCAGCGGCGACTCCTTCTCACCGGCCCGCAGCGCCCGCATCACCTCCCGCGCCTCGTGCTTGAGGCTCGCCCGGGGCCCGTCCGCCGGATCGGCCGTGAACCTCTCCGGTTCGCGCCCGTCCCGGTGCAGCACGAAGTGGTCCGGGTAGAAGAATCCGTACGGGACGTCGACGCGGCCAAGAGAACCGGTCACCGAGGCGGAGTTGGGCGTACCGCCGGTGATCGAGCAGTGCACCGAGGCGAGGGCGCCGCCGTCGTACGACAGCAGCGCGCCCGTCTGCAGATCGACCCCCTCCTCCGACAGCACCGCCCGCGCCGCGACGTCCGAGGGCTCACCGAGCAGCAGCTGCGCGAACGACACCGGATACACCCCCAGGTCGAGGAGGGCGCCGCCGCCCTGCGCCGGGTCCCGCAGCCGGTGCGCCGGCGGGAACGGGCCCGCCAGCCCGAAGTCCGCCTGGAGACTGCGGACTTCGCCGATCGCGCCGTCGTCCACCAGCGTCTTCAGACGCCGCACCAGCGGATTGCAGTACATCCACATCGCTTCCATCAGGAAGCGGTCGTTCCTGCGGGCGAGGGCGACCAGCTCCTCGGCCTCGCGCGCGTTCAGCGTGAACGGCTTCTCGCACAGCACGTTCCGGCCCGCCTCCAGACAGAGGCCCGCGGCCGTGCGGTGCGCCGCGTGCGGAGTGGCGACGTACACCACGTCGACGTCCTCGTCCCGGGCCAGCGACTCCCAGTCGCCGTAGGCCCGCGGTATCCCGAACCGCTCCGCGAACGCCTTCGCCGACGCCTCGGTCCGCGAGGCCACCGCCACGACCTCCGCGTCCGGCAGATCGACCAGATCCGCCGTGAACGTCGCCGCCATGCCGCCGGTCGCCAGAATCCCCCAGCGCACCTTCTGCTCGGCCACCCTGCCCCCACCCTCGCTCACGTTCAGACAAGCCCGTACGAGCTGAGAGCATAGGTGCCGGATCTGTCTGAGAGGGAGGGGCACATGCCCGAGCGCGGGCCTGTCATATCGCACGTGGCGATGTCGGACACCGTTCGTCAGGTGCGCGGTGGCCGCCAGGGGCGGGGGCGGGGCGGCCGGCGTACCGGGTTGCTCGTCACGCTGGTCCTGGGGTGCCTGACCGCCACCCCGCCGCTGGCGATGGACATGTACCTCCCCTCGTTGCCGCAGGTCACCGATTCCCTGCACGCGCCGGCCGCGACCGTGCAGCTCACGCTCACCGCCTGCCTGGCCGGCATGGCCCTCGGTCAGCTCGTCGTCGGGCCGATGAGCGACAAGTGGGGGCGTCGGCGTCCACTGCTCACCGGCCTCGCCCTCTACGTCGTCGCCACCGCGCTGTGCGCGCTCGCGCCCACCGTCGAACTGCTCGTCGCCTTCCGGCTGGCCCAGGGCCTGGCCGGGGCCGCCGCCATCGTCATCGCGCGGGCCGTCGTGCGCGACCTCTACGACGGCGTGGCCATGGCCCGCTTCTTCTCCACCCTCATGCTGATCTCCGGCGTCGCCCCCGTCGTCGCGCCGCTCATCGGCGGGCAGATCCTCCGGGTGACGGACTGGCGGGGCGTGTTCGTGCTGCTCACCGCGGTGGGGCTGCTGCTGGGAGGGCTCGTGTGGGCCAAGCTGCCCGAGACACTGCCCGAGGCCGAACGGCACGCCGGCGGGGTCGGCGACACGCTCCGCTCGATGCGCGGTCTGCTCGCCGACCGGGCCTTCACCGGGTACATGCTCGCGGGCGGCTTCGCCTTCGCCTCGCTCTTCGCCTACATCTCGGCCTCGCCGTTCGTCGTGCAGGAGATCTACGGCGCCTCCCCGCAGACGTTCAGCCTGCTGTTCGGGCTCAACTCGATCGGCCTGGTCGTCGTCGGGCAGGTCAACGGCAAGATCCTCGTCGGACGGGTCAGCCTCGACCGGGTGCTGGGCGTCGGCCTCCTCGTCGTCATCGCCGCCGCGAGCGCGCTGCTGCTGATGACCCTCGGCGTCTTCGGCGAGGTCGGGCTCGTGCCGATCGCCGCCGCGCTGTTCGTGCTGATGTCCGCGATGGGCATCAGCCTGCCCAACACCCAGGCGCTCGCGCTGATGCGGGTCAAGCAGTCCGCCGGCTCCGCGTCGGCGCTGCTCGGCACGTCCTCCTTCCTCATCGGCGCGATCGCCTCGCCGCTGGTGGGGATCGCGGGGAAGGACACCGCGCTGCCGATGGCGGTCGTGCAGCTGGGGGCGGCGCTGGTGGCGCTGGGCTTCTTCCTCGGCCTGTGCCGGCCGGCGGCTGCCGGGCGTACGAAGGGGGCGGAGAGCTGAGCGCGCCGAGACTGCGCAGCGGCACCCCGGAACGGGCCGGACTCGATCCCGGGGAGCTGGCGCGTGTCGTGGAGGACGTGCACGCCCTCACGGCCGGGCAACGGCCCTGGGCGGCGGGCGCCGTCGTGGCCGTGGGGCGCGGGCCCGTGCTCGCCGTCGAGGAGGCGGCGGGGTGGGCCGTGCGGTACGCGTCGTACGACCCGGACACCGACGCGGGCGTGGAGCTGCCCGCCGGGAAGCGGGTGCCGATGACCGTCGGCACGCCGTTCGACCTGGCATCGTTGACCAAGCTGTTCACCGCGGTCGCCGCCGTGCAGCAGATCGAACGCGGCACGCTCGGCATCGACGCGGAGGTGGGGGCGTACCTGCCCGACTTCCGCGGGGCCGCGGCGCACGGGGTCACCGTGCGGCAACTGCTCACGCACACGTCCGGACTGCGGCCCGAACTGCCGCTGTACGACTGCGCGGACGGCGAGGAACGGCTGCGGCGGCTGCGGGCGGAGCCGCCGGTGGGGGTGCCGGGGACGTACTGCTACTCCGACCTGAACATGCTGCTCCTGCAGCACGTGCTGGAGCGGGTCAGCGGGCGGCGCCTCGACGTCCTCGTGCGGGACGGGATCACCCGGCCGCTGGGGATGACCGCGACGCGCTTCGGGCCGTGCCCGGGGGCGGCGGCCACGGAGGACCAGCGGCGGCCGTGGGCGAAACTGGACCGGGGGATGCTGCGGGGGGTCGTGCACGACGAGAACGCCTGGGCGCTGGGTGGGGTGACGGGGCATGCGGGGCTGTTCTCCACGGCGAGGGATCTGGCGGTGTTCTGCCGGGCGCTGCTCGCGGGGGGTTCGTACGGGCCGGCGCGGATCCTCGGTCCCGACTTCGTGGAGCTGCTCCTGAGGGAGCCGGGGCTCGGGTTCGCGCTCGACCAGCCGTGGTTCATGGGGGAGCTGGCGGGGCGGGGGGCGGCGGGGCACACCGGGTTCACGGGGACGATGCTGGTCCTCGACCGGGCGACGGACACGTTCGCGGTCCTGCTGGCCAACACGGTCCACCCGCGACGCCGTCCGCCGGACAACGGGCCGCGGGCGGGGCTGGGGTCTCGGGTGGCTCGGGCGGTGCGGGGGGTGTGAGCGCGGGGTGCCTCCGGCGGTGGCGGTGGTGGTGCGGGTGCGATGCCTGCGGCGGCCTGTGGCTGCTGGGTGGGGGTCCGCGTAGCGCGTTCCGTCCGGTGGTGGGTCGGGGCCGCGCCGGGGGGTGTCCGTCCTCGGAACGGCGCGAAATCGGTCACTTTCGACAGACGGGGCGCGGACGCGCCAACCGCTGCGGGCGGACACCCCCCGACACGGCCCCTTCTCGCCGTACGCGGCTACCCGTAGTCTCCCCCGCCGTCCCCGTAGTCTCCCGTAGTCTCCCGCCGTCCCCGCCGTCCCCGCCGTCCCCGCCGTCCCCGCCGTCCCCGCCGTCAGAGCTGCGGGCAGTCGTGCCTCCCCAGTGCCTTGAACGGCCTGGGAGGTACCCCCAGGGGTGATGGGGGTCCCCCCGCGCATGGGGGTCCCCCCGCGCGAGCGAAGCCGAGCGTGGGGGAGAAGCCGAGCGTGGGGGAGGCACCCCGCAGCGCCGGGCCGCGTCACCCACCCGCCCCGCACCCACGCCGGGCACCCCTGCAGCGCCGGGCCGCGTGACCCACCTCCGGCCCGCCCGACCGCACCGAGTCACCCGCCGTCTCCACCCCCGTAGAATCCCCGGGTGAACGCCCCCGCCGCCCCCGCCGACACCCTGCGCACCGCCCTCGCCCGCCTCGTCGACGGGCTCCCTCCCCGCCAGGCCGCGCAGGCCGTCGAGCGGCTGATCTCCAACTACCGCGGGGCCACCCCCACCGACGCCCCGATCCTCCGCGACCGCGCGGACGTCGTCGCGTACGCCGCCTACCGGATGCCCGCGACCTTCGCCGCCGTACGGTCGGCGCTCGCGGCGTTCGCCGACGCCGCCCCCGCGTGGGTGCCCGCGAGCCACGTGGACGTGGGCGGCGGGACCGGCGCGGCGACCTGGGCGGTCAGCGACACCTGGGGCGGCGTCCGGCCGGTGACCGTGCTCGACTGGGCCGAGCCCGCGCTCGCCCTCGGCAAGGAGATCGCCGCGGCCCATCCCGCCCTGCGCGACACCCGCTGGCAGCGTTCCCGGATCGGCGCCGCGCTCACCGTGGAGAGCACCGACCTCGTCACCGTCTCCTACGTCCTCAACGAACTGACCGCCCCCGACCGCGCCGCCCTCGTCGACGCCGCCGCCGGCGCCGCGCAGGCCGTCGTCATCGTCGAGGCCGGCACTCCCGACGGTTACGCCCGTGTCATCGAGGCCCGGCAGCGGCTGATCGACGCCGGGTTTCATGTCGCCGCGCCCTGTCCGCACAGCGCCGGCTGTCCCATCGTGCCCGGCACGGACTGGTGTCACTTCGCGGCGCGGGTCAGCCGGTCCTCCCTGCACCGGCAGGTCAAGGGCGGTTCCCTGGCGTACGAGGACGAGAAGTTCAGTTATGTCGCCGCCGCCCGTTTTCCCGTGGACCCCGCTCCGTCCCGCGTCGTCCGGCGGCCGCAGATCCGCAAGGGGCAGGTCCTGCTCGATCTGTGCGAGAGCGACGAGCAGCTGCGCCGGCGGACGGTCACCAAGCGTCACGGTGATCTGTACAAGGCGGCCCGTGACGCGGACTGGGGCGTTGCCTGGCCTCCGGCGGCGGAGTAGGTCAGGCGAGACGGCGCGTCTTGTCTGCTGGTAAATTCGGGGCATGGCCACCCAGAAACCCGCCCAGGTCCCCGACGTCACACGCCGCAGTGCCAGGTCCCGCCGGGCCATCTACGACGCCGCCCTCGCCCTCGTCGCCGAGGTCGGCTACCCCCGGACCACCATCGAGGGCATCGCCGCCCGCGCCGGCGTCGGCAAGCAGACCATCTACCGCTGGTGGTCCTCGAAGGCCGACGTCCTGCTGGAGGCCTTCCTCGATCTCGGCGAGCAGGCCGCGCAGGCCGCGGGGCAGCAGACGACGTACGCCATCCCGGACACCGGTGATCTCGCCGCCGACCTCAAGGCCGTACTGCGGGCCACCGTCGACGAGCTCACCGACCCGAGGTTCGAGGCGCCCTCGCGTGCCCTCGCCGCCGAGGGCGTCGTCAACGAGCAGCTCGGCCGGGAGTTCGTGACCAAGCTCCTGGAGCCCTCGCTCCAGCTGTACGTGGACCGGCTGCGCGCCGCCCAGGACGCCGGCCAGGTGCGGGCGGACGTCGACCCGCGCATCGCGCTCGAGCTCTTCGTCTCCCCGCTCGCCCAGCGCTGGCTGCAGCGCACGGGCCCCTTCGGGTACGACTACACCGACACCCTCGTCGACTACGCGCTGTACGGGCTCGCTCCCCGCTGACCAGTGAAGTTTGTCCCTTCCCGACCCCGAAGCGCGAAATGGTGGGACCATAGGGCATGCTGATGCGCACGACGGCGAGGCGAGGGGATAGATGAGCGCGGACTTCGGTGGCCGGACCGGCCTGCGGGACAGACTCTCCCAGTGGCTGCGCAAGGGCCGCGCGAAGGAGGCCGCCGATGACGGTGGCCGGGAGTCCCTGCTGCTGGCCGCCGCCGACGCGGGGCTGCCGCTCGCGCCCGCCGCCCACCCGGTCGGCTACCGGTGTTCCTGCGACCGCGTCGGCTGTCCCACTCCCGCCCGCCACCCGGTGTCCTTCGCCTGGCAGACGCAGTCCACCACCGACCGGGCACAGCTCGAGCGCTGGGTCCGGCACCAGCCGCAGGCCAACTTCATCACCGCGACCGGCATGGTGCACGACGTCCTCGACGTGCCCCTCGACGCCGGTCGCGAGGCGTTGCGCCGGCTGCTCGACGCCGGTGTCGAGGTGGGGCCCGTCGCCGAGAGCGACGACGGGCGCATGCTGTTCTTCACCCTGACGCGCGGCACGCCGGAGGAGGAGGACGAGTGGTGGCCGTGCGAGCTGGACTGCCACCCCGAGACCATGGACGAGCATCCCGGGCTGCGCTGGCACTGCCGTGGTTCGTATGTGCTCGTACCGCCGGCCCGGCTGCCCGGTGAGGACCGAGCTGTGCACTGGGAGCGCGGGCTCGAGCATCCGCTGCCCGATCCGCTGACCCTGCTGGAGACCCTCACCGACGCCTGCGCCCGGCACGTAGGGGAGGAGAGCGACCACGCCGGTGCCGCGTGGCCGCTGCGCCGCTGAGCTACTCGCCCTTCGCCGACGTCATGCCCTGGATCCGGCCCAGGACCGTGACCTGGCCGGGGCCCGCCGGGTCCAGCGCGACCTCGTTGGAGACGAACTCCATCGTCAGCGACTGCTTGATCTCGCCGTCCGTCAGCGCCAGCACGTCCTTGTTCGGCGTGGGCACGGACGTGCCCTGTGCGGCGGTCTGCTTCTCGAAGTGGCGCGTGGTGAAGAACACCATCGCCCCGCCGTCCTTGGTGCGCAGCGCCAGCGGCGCGTAGTCGCCGTCGGTCAGCGGCTCGTCGATGTACTGGGTGACCAGGCCCGGCCGGGTCGACCGCTTCTTGCGCAGTTCCCGCCACGCGCTGGTGTGCGTGCCGTCCGCGAAGGTCTTCCCGCCGTCCTTGAGGTACGTCGTGTAGTCCTCGCTCAGATCGGTGGGCGCGGCGGCCAGTTCGGTGGAGTTCGCGGGGACCGCTTCGGCCCAGCCGTCCTCGTCGGTCTTGAACTCGGGCACGTCGTCGGGGGCGACCAGCGTCAGGTACGCCACCTCCCAGGTGTCCTCCAGGCCGTCCCGGGTGAACACCAGCAGCCAGCGCGCCTCACCGCCCTTGTTGGCCTTGGTGTCCGCTACGAACCAGCGCGGCCAGCCCGCCTTCGCGGGGATGGTGAACTTCGCGTCCGTCAGCTCCAGCGGCGAGTGCGACGGATTGCCGTCCGGGTTGTTCACCCGGCCCGCCTTCAGCCGGGCCGCGTCGATGGCGCCCAGGGCGCCGGTGGTGAACTCGGCGTCCAGGGAACCGTCGTAGGCCTTGTCGGCCTTGTTGTACGCGTCCGTGAACTGCTCGAGCGCCTTCGCGGCCTCCGCCCGGGTGGTCGCCGGGAGCACCTCGCGCTCGCCGTGCACCACCACGCAGCCGCTCGCCGACAGGGACAAAGCGGTGACCGTGGCCGCTATCAGTGCGCTCCGGTCAAGTCTGCGGGGCCTTCGAGGGCCGCGATCCCTGCTCATCAGGTTCCTTCACCTTCCCCTTCCCGGAGGCGAACCCTACCGGGGCGAGGAACAGCGCGAGCGCCGGGACCAGGTACAGCAGCCACACCGTGACCTGGAGGACGGTCGGGTCGGGCTGGAAGTTGAACACACCCTTCAGCAGGGTGCCGTACCAGCTGGACGGATCGACGGTGCTGCTGATGTCGAAGGCCAGGTTCGTCAGGCCCGGCAGCAGGTCCGCCTCCTGGAGGTCGTGCACGCCGTACGCCAGCACGCCCGCGGCCACGACGACCAGCATGCCGCCGGTCCAGGTGAAGAACCTGGCCAGGTTGATGCGCAGCGCGCCCTTGTAGAACAGCCAGCCCAGGAGGACGGCCGTGGCCAGGCCCAGGGCCACGCCGATCAGGGGGCGCGGGGTGCCGTCGCTCGCCGCGTGCACCGAGGCCCACACGAACAGGGCGGTCTCCAGACCCTCGCGGCCCACGGCGAGGAACGCGGTGGCCACCAGGGCGCCCGTGCCCATCCTGAGGGCCGCGTCCAGCCTGCCGTGCAGCTCGGACCTGAGGTGTCGGGCGGTGCGCCGCATCCAGAACACCATCCACGTCACCAGCACCACGGCGAGGATGGACAGGGAGCCGCCGAGGGCCTCCTGCGCCTTGAACGTCAGCTCCTGCGAACCGAACTCGAGCGCGCAGCCGAAGCCGAGCGCGATGACGACCGCGACGCCGATGCCGGCCCAGATGGGCTTCAGCGCGTCCCGGCGGCCCGTCTTGACCAGGTAGGCGATGAGGATGCAGACGACGAGGGAGGCCTCCAGGCCCTCACGCAGTCCGATCAGATAGTTGGAGAACACGGTTACGCCTCCTTGGCGAACAGCGTGCTGCCCCACCAGTCGTCCGCGTCACGGACGCCGGGCGGGACCGCGAAGACCGCCGAACCCACGTGCTGGATGTACTCGTTGAGCGCGTCCGTCGCCAAGTTGCGCTGGACGCGCACGAAACCGGTGCGCACGTCGCGCTGGTAGGCGAGGAAGAACAGGCCCGCGTCCAGGCGGCCCAGACCGTCGGTGCCGTCGGTGAAGGAGTAGCCGCGGCGCAGGATCGTCGCCCCGCCGTTGGCGTCGGGGTGCGCGAGCCGCACGTGCGCGTCGGGCTTCATCGCCTTGAGGAAGGGCTCGTCGCGCTCCTTGGCCTTGCCGACGGGGGCGCCCTCGCCCTTGTCGCGGCCGAAGACGTCCTCCTGCTCCTGCAGCGAGGTGCGGTCCCAGGTCTCGATGTGCATGCGGATACGCCGGGCCACCAGATAGGAACCGCCGGTCATCCAGTCCGGGCCGTCCTTCGCGCCGACCCACACGTGCCGGTCGAGGCGGTCGGTCTCCGTGCCCGAGATGTTGCGGGTGCCGTCCTTGAAGCCGAACAGATTGCGCGGCGTCTGCGCGTCCGTCGTCGTCGAGGACGTCTTGCCGAAACCCAGCTGGGACCAGCGCACGACGACCTTGCCGAAGCCGATGCGGGCGAGGTTGCGGATCGCGTGCACGGCGACCTGCGGGTCGTCCGCGCAGGCCTGGACGCACAGGTCGCCGCCGCTGCGGCCGCGGTCGAGGTTGTCGCCGGGGAACTTCGGCAGGTCGACCAGCGCCTCGGGACGCCGGGCGGCCAGAGCGAACTTCCCGAACAGGGACGGGCCGAAGCCGATGGTGAGCGTCAGCCGGGACGGCTTCAGGCCCAGCGCCTCGCCGGTGTCGTCCGGCGGGGCCTCGGCCAGTCCGCCGTAGGCGCCCTCGCCGACCGGTTCCCCGGCGGTCATCCGGCGCGCCGCGGCCGTCCAGTCCCGCAGCAGCCGCACGAACTCGGCGCGGTCGTCGGTGGTCACGTCGAACGCCGCGAAGTGGAGCCGGTCCTGCACCGGGGTGGCGATGCCCGCCTGGTGCGCGCCGTGGAAGGCGACCGCGCCGCCCGCGTCGGCGCCGGCCGGGTCCACGTCGTCGCCGGCGCGGGCCATCGCCATCGCCCCGCCGGCCGCCGCCGCACCGAGGGCGAGCCCCGCGCCGCCCCAGCCGATGAGGGTGCGGCGCGAGGGGGCGGGCGTGCCGCTGTCCGTGTCCGTCATCGTCGTACCTCCGCGCTACTTGCCGACCACGGCGGCGGCGAGCTTGGACAGCGGCTCGGCGAGCGCGTTGACCGCGTCCGACAGCTCCTTGCGGTCGGCCCCGCCGACCTTGTCGTAGGACGTGAACTCGTACGAGGAGGTGTTCGGGCGGTAGCGGTCGAGCAGCTTGTCCAGCGCGGCGAACCGCTTGTCGAGCTCCGCCGTCAGCGCCGCGTCGTTCTCCTTCGCGACCGGCTTCAGCAGCTCGTACGACTTCTGGGCGCCCTCGACGTTGGCCTTGAAGTCGACCAGGTCGGTGTGCGAGTAGCGCTCCTCCTCGCCGGTGACCTTGCCGGTGGCGACCTCGTCGAGGAGTTCCTTGGCGCCGTTGGCCATGGAGGTCGGGGTGATGTCGGCGGTGCCGACGCGGTTCTGCCAGTCCTTCAGGTCGGTGACCAGCATGCCGGCGAGCTCCTTCTCGCGGTCGCCGATCTTCTTGTCCTGCCACAGCGCCTTCTCCAGGCGGTGCCAGCCGGTCCAGTCGGTCGCCGGGTCCTGGCCCTCCTCCAGACCGTCCTCGCGGACGTCGACCTTCGGGTCGATGTCGCCGAAGGACTCCGCGACCGGCTCGGTGCGCTCCCAGCCGATGCGGGAGGGCGCGTACGCCTTCTTCGCGGCCTCCAGGTCACCGGCCTGCACGGCCTTCGCGAACGCCTCGGCCTTCGGCAGGGTCTCGTCGGCCTGCTGCTGCGCGTACTGGCGGTAGGCGGCCACGGCCGCGTCCAGGCGCGGGTCGCGCTCGGCGGCCTTGCCGCCGGTGGCCTCGACGTCCTGGCGGATGCCCTTGCCCTTCATGCCCGGCTTGCACGCGATCCGGTACTCGCCGGCCTTCACCTCGGCGGTGACCCGCTGCTTGGTGCCGGGGCCGATGTTCTCCCGCTCGGTGACCACACGGTCGTCGGGGAAGAGGAGATAGACCTCGGTGACCTTCGAGCCCTTGTTCTCGATGGCGAGTTCGACGTGCCCGGCGGGGAACTCCTTCGCCGACACCTCGCAGGAGTCGTCCTTCGCCGTGACGGCGATGACGTGGTCGCCGTCGGCCGCGTCGCTCTTCTCCGTACATCCCGTGACAGCGGTCAGGGCCGCCGCGGTGGCGACGGCGGTGACGACGGAGAGTCTGACGGGTCGCATACGGGCTCCCAGGAATGGCCGAAAAGACGTGTGATGGGGGTCTCAAGGAAGGTGAGGCTCGCCTAAGATACCCAAGGTTTTCCCGTGCGATACCCCCTGTGGCGGTGATGCGAATCTCATGGACGGTGTATGAGCACGGGGCGGTCACGGTGGCTTAAAGACGTACTCATAGGAGGGTCAAAGGAACGTCAAAGGTTGCGTCGCGGGCTCACCAGCAGCGCCCCCGTCCGCGGAAGCGGAAGCACCTCCACCGGCTGGTCGTAGACCTCGGAGAGCAACTCCTCGGAGAAGGTCGCGGCCGGCGGTCCGTCGGCCGCGACCCGGCCGGCGCAGGATCGCGACCCGGTGCGCGTACGCCGCCGCCAGCCCCAGGTCGTGCAGCACGACCACCACCGCGTCCCCGGCGCGCGCCCGTTCCCGGCACAGCCGCAGCACCAGTTCCTGGTGCCGGAGGTCCAGGGCCGCGGTCGGCTCGTCGAGCAGCAGGGGCGCGCGCCGGGTGAGGACCCGGGTGAGGGCCACGCGGGCCCGCTCCCCGCCGCTGGGCGCGGCGGCGGGCGTCGCGGTGGCGCTCGGCGCGGGCACGGTGCTCGTGGCACGCAGGCGGCGGGCGACCACCCGCTGACCCCCACGCCGGGCGGGGGCGGGCGGACCGTCCCCGCCCCGCCGCCACGGTGCTTCAATGCCCTGGTGACTGACTACGACGTACTGCGCGTCTTCTGCGCGCCGAACGGCGGATACGGCAACGAGCTCGGCGTCGTCCGGGACGGCTCCGTGCTGCCCGGACGGGACGAGCGGCAGGAGCTGGCCGCCAAACTCGGCTTCAGCGAGACCGTGTTCGTGGACGACCCCGAGCGCGGCGCCGTCGACATCTACACGCCCACCCTGCGCCTGCCGTTCGCCGGGCACCCCTGCGTCGGCACGGCCTGGCTGCTTGACGTGCCCGAACTCCTCACCCCGGCCGGGGCGGTGGGCGCCCGGCAGGACGGCGAGTTCAGCTGGATCGAGGCCCGCCCGGAGTGGGCACCGCCGCGCACGCTGCGTCAGTACGCGGACGTCGCCGAGGTCGACGCGCTGCCGGTGCCGCCGCAGGGGGAGTGGATCTACGCCTGGGCTTGGGAGGACGAGGCGGCCGGCCGGGTGCGGGCGCGCGCCTTCCCCGGGCGGGACGACGGCATCGACGAGGACGAGGCGACGGGGGCCGCGGCCCTGCTGCTGACCGAGTGGCTGGGCCGCGCCCTCAACATCACGCAGGGGGCCGGTTCGCAGATCCTCACGGCCCCCCAGCCCGAGGGGTGGATCGAGGTCGGGGGGCGGGTCCGCCTCGAGCGGTGACCCGCCCGGTCACGCCGAGAGCGGGAACTCCTCGCCCAGGGCCCGGAACACCGCCGTGTTCAGCGCGAAGGCCCGCTTGCACTCGGCGACGACCCGCTGCTTCTCCAGCTCGTCGGCGCGCACGCCGTCCAGCAGCTCGCGGTACTCGCGCTTGAAGGCGGCCGGGTTCGTGATCCCCTCGAAGACGTAGAACCGCACCCCGTCGCCCTTGCGCGCGAACCCCCAGGTGCGCTCCGCCTTGTCGCGGATGATCTGGCCGCCGGACAGGTCGCCGAGGTAGCGCGTGTAGTGGTGGGCGACATACCCCGCCGGCCACTCCTCGGCGCACTCGCGGACCCGGGCCGCGTACTCCTCGGTCGCGGGCAGGGCGCTCAGGCCCGCGCGCCAGTGGGGCCCGCGCAGATGCGCCAGGTCCCGCTCCAGGGACTCCAGTCGCAGCAGCTCCGGCCGGATGAACGGCCCGGCGACCGGGTCCTCCGCCAGCCGCCCCGCACCGGTCTCCAGGGCTTCGTAGACGAACCAGAGCTGCTCGGTGTAGCGCGCGTAAGCGTCCACGCCGAGCCGGCCGCCGAGCAGATCGCTCATGAAGGTGGAGGTCTCCGCCTCCACGTGCTGCTCGTGGGAGGCCGTGCGGATGAGGGTGGAGAAGGAGTCCATGGGCCGATTTTCTTTGGTTAGCCTTACCTAAGTCAATAGTGATCCCGACTGATCGTCGGTAAAGTTTCCGACGGGCTGTCGGTAAAAAGCGTACCTTCCGCGGCCGGCCACGGCACGCGAAAGCCCGCCCTCCGGAGAGAGCGGGCTCGGGTGCGCGGGGCGGTCGGGCCTCAGGGCAGGGTCAGGATCTCCGCCCCCGCGTCCGTCACCACCAGCGTGTGCTCGAACTGCGCGGTCCGCCTGCGGTCCTTCGTCACGACCGTCCAGCCGTCGTCCCACATGTCGTACTCGTGCGTCCCGAGCGTCAGCATCGGCTCGATCGTGAAGGTCATCCCGGGCCGGATGACGGTCGTCGCGTGCGGGCTGTCGTAGTGCGGGACGATCAGCCCGGAGTGGAACGACGAGTTGATCCCGTGCCCGGTGAAGTCCCGCACCACCCCGTACCCGAAGCGCTTCGCGTACGACTCGATGACCCGGCCGATGATGTTGATCTGCCGGCCCGGCCTGACCGCCTTGATCGCCCGGGCCAGGGCCTCCCGGGTCCGCTCGACCAGGAGCCGGCTCTCCTCGTCCACGTCGCCGACCAGGTACGTGGCGTTGTTGTCGCCGTGCACACCGCCGATGTACGCCGTCACGTCGAGATTGACGATGTCACCGTCGCGCAGCACGGTGGAGTCCGGGATGCCGTGACAGATCACCTCGTTGACCGAGGTGCACAGGGACTTCGGGAAACCGCGGTAGCCGAGCGTCGAGGGATAGGCGCCGTGGTCGCACATGTACTCGTGCGCCACCCGGTCCAGCTCGTCCGTCGTCACACCCGGCGCGATCAGCTTCGCGGCCTCGGCCATCGCCCGCGCCGCGATCCGCCCGGCCACGCGCATCGCCTCGATCGTCTCGGGCGTCTGCACCTCCGGGCCGGTGTACGGTGCCGGCGCCGGTTTGCCGACGTACTCGGGCCGGCGGATGTTTCCGGGTACGGAACGGGTGGGAGACAGCTCCCCTGGTACGAGCAGCGACTGGCCAGACATGCGGCGAGTCTAACCAGCGGGCTCGGGGGAACATGTCGGAGGCGAGAGGAGCTGGTCATGGCCCTGTTCAAGAAGCGCACGGTCGGAAAGCCGGGCGAGTGGTACTACTGCCTGGAGCACAAGAAGGTCGAGGAGGGTCCGGAGTGCCCGGCCAAGGACCGGTTCGGGCCGTACGCCTCCCGGGCGGAGGCCGAGCACGCGATGCAGACCGCGCGTGAGCGGAACCTCGAGTGGGAGAACGACCCCAAGTGGCACGACGCCCCGGCCGGACCCGCGGACGAGGACTGATCAGGCGCTCGGCACGGCGGCGGCTGCGCGCTGGTCGCGCAGCCGCACCGCGTGCTCGTTCGTCCGGACGTCGTACGCCATCAGCCTCGGCAGGCACAGCGCCAGCAGGCCCACCGCGCCGGCGCACAGCAGCCCGCCGGACCACACGGACGCCCGCACCCCGACCAGCGCGGCCGTACCGCCCGCCCGGACCTGACCGAGCTGCGGGCCCACCGAGTACGACAGCAGCTCGATCCCCGCGAGGCGGCCGCGCAGCTCGTCCGGGATCGTCTGGTTCCACATCGCCCCGCGGAAGACGCCGCTGACCATGTCGCAGGCGCCGGCCAGGACGAGACAGAGCAGCACCAGCCACACGTTCCCGGCGAGACCGGAGGCGGCGATCGCGACGCCCCAGCCGACGGCCGCCAGCACCACCGCCCGGCCGTGCCGGTGCACCCGCGACGTCCAGCCGCTGCTGACGCTGACCAGCAGCGAGCCGGCCGGGATCGCCGCGTACATCAGGCCCAGCGACCACTCGGCGTCCAGCTCGTCCGCCAGGAACGGCAGCACGGCGAGCGGCATCGCCAGGAACATCGCGGCGAGGTCGATCGCGTACGTGCCCAGCAGCTCCTTGCGGCGCCACGCGTACCGGGCGCCCTCCGCGATCGCCGCCCAGGACGGCTTCGCCGCCTCGTGGGCGGCGGGGGACGCGGCGAGACCGACGCCCAGCAGCACGGACACCGCGAAGGTCACGAGGTCCACGGCGTACGCCCACCCCAGCCCCGCGTACGCCACGACGACCCCGGCCAGCGCGGGGCCGGCGATGCCGCCGACCTGCCAGCGCAGCGAGTTCAACGCCGCGGCGGCCGGCAGGTGCTCGTGCGCCACGATCCGGGGGATCAGCGAGTCCAGGGCGGGCCGCTGGACCGCGCCGAGCGCCGAGGTGAGGGCCGCGACGACGTACAGCGGCCATACGGCCGGGCCCGGCAGCAGCGCGTTGACCAGCAGAACCGCGCACAGCACGCCCTGACCGGCCTCCGTCCACAGGATCAGCTTCCGTTTGTCCCAGGCGTCGGCGAGCGCCCCGCCGTACAGCCCGAACACCACCAGCGGCACCAGCTCCACGGCCCCGATCGCCCCCACGGCGGCGGCCGACCCCGTCAGCTCCTTCACCTGCACGGGCAGCGCGACGAACGTCAGAAAACTCCCGAAGTTCGTGATCAGTCCCGCCACCCAGAGCCGCCGGAAATCGGCAGAGGCCCGCCAGGGCGACAGATCGGGCAAGAGCGCACGCAGCCCGGCGGGCCCGGGGGAGTCATCGGTCACGAGGCGCCATGGTTCGACGGGAGGAATACCGGGGGCAACCGATTTTCACGCAGCCGGCGCCGTCGTAGCTGCGGGCAGTCGTGCCTCCCCCAGTGCCTGAACGGCCTGGGAGGTGCCCTCAGGGCGGCACGGGTGGGCGCTGGGGGTCCCCCCTCTGGGGGAGGCACCCCCGCAACGCCGGACCACGCAACCCGCACCCGCAGCCGCGCCGGGCACCGGCCCGTCCCCGGGTCGGGGGAATCCGGGCCGAACGCCCGGACGGACGGCCCGGGTTGCGGCAGGATGCGGCCGCATGGACGCCGTACGGGTAGCACTGCTGCGGGACGTACTCGCCGGGACCGAGTGGCTGGGAGCCACCCGGCGTTTCGCGGGAGCCCTGCGCGCCTCGGTGGTGCCGCACGGCGGCGGACTGCTGCTGGTGGGCACGGCGGAGTACGAGCCGTGGCACCTGGCCGCCCACCTGGTGGACGAGGCCGCCTGGTCCGGGACCCCCGAGCTGGCCCCGACCCTCGTGCGGCACGGCGCGCGCCCGTCGGACCCGGCGCATCTGGCGGTGGGGCTGGGGCGGCTCGCGGCGGCACGGCGGGGGGAGACCCTGCTGGTGGTGACGCCCGACGAGCCGGGGTCCGGGCTGCTGGAGCGGGTCCACGACGCACGTCGGGCCGGGGCGACCGTGCTGGCGCTGGGCAGCGGTGAGCGGGAGCTGACGGCGATGGCGCACGAGGCGCTGGCCGTGCCGGAGGGGGCCGAGCTGGACCTGGACACGGTGCAGCATTTGGTGAGCGCGGCGGCCGGGGAGAACGCGGTGCCGCCCCAGCGGGGCCGACGCCGGTTCCGGGACCGGCTCTCCCGGCTCGCGGACCAGCTGACGGCCCCGCCGCCACCGCGATGGTGAGGTGCCGGTGCGCGGGCGGGCCCCCGCGCCACCCGGACCGGTGCGGAGCCCGGCACGGACGTAGGGTCGGGCCATGACCTCTACCGACAGTGCCGCACAGAAGGCCCCCGCCAAGGACCCCTGGGACCTGCCCGACGTCTCCGGGCTCGTCGTCGGCGTGCTCGGCGGAACCGGCCCGCAGGGCAAGGGACTCGCGTACCGCCTCGCCAAGGCCGGCCAGAAGGTGATCGTCGGCTCCCGCGCCGCCGAGCGCGCCCGGGCCGCCGCCGAGGAACTGGGCCACGGCATCGAGGGCGCCGACAACGCCGAGACCGCCCGCCGCAGCGACATCGTGATCGTCGCCGTCCCGTGGGAGGGCCACGGCAAGACCCTCGAGTCCCTGCGCGAGGAACTCGCCGGCAAGCTCGTCGTCGACTGCGTCAATCCGCTCGGTTTCGACAAGAAGGGGGCCTACGCCCTCAAGCCCGAGGAGGGCAGCGCCGCCGAGCAGGCCGCCGCCCTGCTGCCGGACAGCCGGGTCACCGCCGCCTTCCACCACCTCTCGGCGGTCCTGCTCCAGGACCCGGAGATCGACGAGATCGACACCGACGTGATGGTCCTCGGCGAGGAGCGCGCCGACGTGGAGATCGTCCAGGCCCTCGCCGGCCGCATCGCCGGCATGCGCGGTGTGTTCGCCGGCCGGTTGCGAGGCGCCCACCAGGTCGAGTCGCTGGTCGCCAACCTGATCTCCGTCAACCGCCGCTACAAGGCACACGCCGGGCTCCGCGTCACCGACGTGTGAGGCGATGGGGGACACTGGTGGGTGCCGGTACGCGCATGCCGGCCGAGTCCGCAGTACCCGCACGTGTCCCCCGACAGGAGCCCCGCCCATGCCCCGCCTCGCCGTCTACGCCCTGATCGTCTGCGTGCTCGCCGTGGTCGCCGCCGTCGTCTCCTTCGTGCAGGGCAGCGTGCTGATCGGCGTCGTCTGGGTGCTGCTGACGGGCCTGTCGTCCAACATGTGCTGGTACTACGTCCGGCGCGCCCGGGCCGAGCGCGGTCAGTCGGTCGCTAGCTGACCGAGCAGTACTCGTCGGTCTGCCAGAACCGGTACAGCTCGAAGCCGCAGTACGAGTCGACGTCGCTGATCCCCAGTCCGCGCAGGATCGCGTCGACCGCGTCGAAGAACACGCCGTTGACCGCCGGCAGCCACAGCAGCGCGAACACGAACAGCAGCCCGAACGGCGCGAACGGCTCCACCTGCCGCCGCACGTTGTGCGACAGCCAGGGCTCGAGCACCCCGTAGCCGTCCAGGCCCGGCACCGGCAGGAAGTTCAGGATCGCCGCCGTGACCTGGAGCAGCGCCAAGAAGGCCAGCGCGAGCCGGAAGTCCCGCGGCACGCCGTCCAGCGCGTCCAGCCAGAACGGGGCCGTGCACACGGCGGCGAACAGCACGTTGGTCAGCGGGCCCGCGGCCGAGATCAGGCTGTGCCGCCAGCGCCCGCGGATGCGGCCCCGCTCGATGAACACCGCCCCGCCCGGCAGACCGATCCCGCCCATGATCACGAACAGCACGGGCAGCACGATGCTCAGCAGCGCGTGCGTGTACTTCACCGGGTTCAGCGTGAGGTAGCCCTTCGCGCCGACCGAGATGTCGCCGCTGTGCAGGGCGGTGCGGGCGTGCGCGTACTCGTGCAGGCACAGCGAGACGATCCACGCCGCCGTCACGAACAGGAACACGGCCAGGCCCGGCTGCTCGGCGAACCCGGTCCAGGTGGCCCATCCGGTGACCGCCATGACGGCGACGATCCCGAGGAAGACGGGACTGATCCGCCGGTCGCTGGGACGGGTGGTGGCGGCGGTCATGGGACTCCCTGGCTGACGTGCGTACGTGCCCGCGTGCGGCGGCACCCGCGGGGGCGCGGGACTGCCCGACGGTACCCGGCGCGGCACGGGTTCGGCGAGGCCCCGGCGGGCGCTGCCACGCCGCCGCGCAGAAACCCCGTGACCGGCCCCGACGGCACCAGGGACAATGGGCCCGTGCGCTATCGCATCCTCGGCACCACGCAGGCACTCCGCCCCGACGGCACGGCCGTCCCCGTCGGCGGGGCACGGCTGCGTGCCCTGCTGACCGTGCTCGCCCTCAGGCCCGGCCGCGCCGTGCCCACGGGGCTGCTCGTGGAGGAGGTGTGGGGCGACGACCCGCCCGCCGACGCGCCGGGTGCCCTCCAGGCCCTGGTCGGCCGGCTGCGCCGGGCGCTCGGCGCGGACGCGGTCGCCTCCGCCGACGGCGGCTACCGGCTCGCCGCCGGCCCCGACGACATCGACCTGCACCGCTTCGACCGGCTGGCCGGGGAGGGCTCCCGCGCCCTCGCCGACGGCGACCCGGACAAGGCGGCCGAGCTCCTCGACGACGCCCTCGACCTGTGGCGCGGCCCCGCCCTCGCCGACCTGCCCGACCGCACCGCCGAAGCGGCCCGCTGGGAGACCCGGCACCTGGACGTCCTGCGCGCCCGCCACACCGCCGCACTGGACCTCGGTCAGGCGGAGCACGCCCTGCCCGAGCTGACCGCGCTGTGCGACGGGCACCCGCTGGACGAGTCCCTCCAGGCCCTGCGGCTGCGCGCCCTGCGCGACACCGGCCGCACCGCCGAGGCCCTGGCCGCCTACGAGGACGTACGACGCCTGCTCGCGGACCGCCTGGGTACCGACCCGGGACCGGAACTACGGGCGTTCCACGGGGAGTTGCTGAATCCGGCACGGGGTGCGGACGGGGCGGGCCCTTCCAGGGCGGCGAGGCCCTCCGGGACGGCAGGGGCCGGCCGTCCGGCGCCGCGCGGCGGTTCGGCGGGGCACGCCGGCCCCCTCGGTCCCGCGAGTCCCGCAGCCCCCGTGACCTCCGCCGCCCCCGTGGCCCACACCACCCCCGGACCGGCAGCCTCCGACGGCGAGCACACCCCACAGGGGCATCCCGCACCCGACAACGAGACCCGCACGGTTGGTGCGGGTGGGAACCCCCAGGCCGAGGCGCCGCACACCCGGCCGGAGGCACCTCGCCCCCGCGGCAACCTCCGTGCCCGCCTCACCTCGTTCGTCGGGCGGGACGCCGACCTCCAGGCCCTGCGCGCCGACCTGGCGACCGCCCGCCTCGTGACCCTGCTCGGCCCCGGCGGCGCCGGGAAGACCCGCCTGTCGCAGGAGGCCGCCGAATCCGCAGGCGATGCCGCCCGGGACGGCGTCTGGCTGGCCGAACTCGCCCCCGTCGACGACCCCGGCGCCGTACCGGAGGCCGTCCTGACCGCCCTCGGCGCCCGCGAGACCGTGCTGTACGGCGCCGGCGCCGAGGAGATCCGCGCCGCCACCGCCCACGACCGGCAGGCCACCGCCGTCGAACGCCTCGTCGAGCACTGCGGCCGGCGCCACCTGCTGATCGTCCTCGACAACTGCGAGCACGTGATCGACGCCGCCGCCCGCCTCGCCGAGGAACTGCTCGCCCGCTGCCCCCACCTGACCGTCCTCGCGACCAGCCGCGAACCCCTCGGCGTACCGGGGGAGCTGCTGCGCCCGGTCGAGCCGCTGCCCGAACCGGCCGCGCTGCGGCTGCTCGCCGACCGCGGGGCCGCCGCCCGCCCCGGCTTCCGCCCCGACGCCGACGAGGAGACCGCGGCGGCCTGCGCCGAGATCTGCCGCCGCCTCGACGGACTGCCGCTCGCCATCGAACTCGCCGCCGCCCGGCTGCGCATGCTCACCCCGCGCCAGATCGCCGACCGCCTCGACGACCGCTTCCGCCTGCTCACCTCCGGCAGCCGCACCGTCCTGCCCCGCCAGCAGACGCTGCGCGCGGTCGTCGACTGGTCCTGGGACCTGCTCGACGAGGAGGAACGGGACGTGCTGCGGCGCCTGTCCGTCTTCGCGGGCGGCTGCGACCTCGCCGCCGCCGAGGCCGTGTGCGGGCCCGCCGCCCTGGAGGCCCTCGGCTCCCTGGTCGACAAGTCCCTGGTCGTGGCCGCCCCCGCCGGTCACGGGGAGATGCGCTACCGCCTGCTGGAGACCGTCGCCGAATACGCCGCCGAACGCCTCGACGAGACCGGCGACCGCGCCACCGCCGAACGCGCCCATCTGACCCACTACCGCGAACTCGCCCGCACCACGGACCCGTTGCTGCGCGGCCCGGAGCAACTCACCGCCATCGCCCGGCTGGAACGCGAGTACGAGAACGTCCGCACCGCGCTGCGGCACGCCGTCGCGGTGCGCGACGAGCAGGAGGCGCTCTGTCTGACGCTGTCGCTGGCCTGGTACTGGCACGTCCGCGACCTGCGGCTGGAGGCCCGCGGCTGGTGCGAGGAGGTCATGGCGCTCGGGCCGAACCCGTTCACCGATCCGCCCCGGCCCGCGGAGCCGGTCACGGAGCGGTGCACCAGCGCCCCGCCCCCGATGACCGGCGAGGTCCTCGCCGAGGCCCGGCGCGGCGTGCACCTGGCCCACCTGGCCTGCATGGACACCGAACTGGACGCCTGGCAGACGCCGGCGGCGCAGGCGAAGCTGCGGGCGATCGCGGCCACCTACCGGCCGGGGCTGCCGCAGACGTGCCGCAGCCCGGGCCTGTTCTGGTTCTTCGCCGTGATGCTCACCGGCGACGTCGGGCGCCTGCAGGAGAGCATCGACGCGTCCGTGCGCACCTGCCGCGAGACGCCGGGCTACGAGTGGGAACTGGCCTGCGCCCTGCAGTGGCGGGCCAACCTCGCCGGACACCGCGGCGACGCCGTCCACGACGCCGCCCGCGACGCCGACGAGTCCCTGGAGATCTTCCGGCGGCTCGGCGACGAGTGGGGCCTCGCCGAGGCCCTCTCCGCCCGCGCCGAGGCCCGCGAACACCGGGGCGAGCACCTGCTCGCCGCCGCCGACTACGAGGCCGCCGCCGAGTACGCCGAGCGGCTCGGGGCACACGCGCAGGTCGACGTGCTCGCCGCCCGGCTCGGCAGCGCCCTGCTGGAGGACGGCGACCACCTGGAGCGAGGGGAGCGCATCCTGCGCGAGGTGGTCGAGCGCACCGACGACGGCGGGCACAACAGCGCCATGCCCGCCGCCCGCCTCTTTCTCGCCGGCTGGCTCGCCCGTACCGGCCGCACGGGCGAGGCACGGGAGCACCTGCGACTGCTGCGGGAGCGTTTCGCCATCGCCCACTTCGTCGTCTTCGACTCCTTCATCCTGTCGGCGGAGTCCTGGATCGACGCCCTGGACGGCCACTACGACGCCGCCCTCGCGAAGGCCCGCCAGGCCCTGGAGCGCGGCGACGACCCGCTGTCGGTCGCGATCGCGCCGCAGATGCGTTCGGTGCACCTGGTGGTCGCGGCCATGTCGCTGGCCCGCATCGACGGGGGAGGACGAGCCGTGGACGCCGCCCGCTGCCTCGGCGCCGCCGCCGCGCTGCGTCCGCTCGGTCACGTCGAGGAGAGCATGGAACGCGAGGTGCGAGTCCGCGCCACGGAATGGACCCGAGCCGCCCTCGGAGAGCGGGCTTACGAGGCCGCGTACGCCGAGGGCGCCGGCCTCACCGCGGAGGAGGCCGGCGCCCTGGTCTGACGGCGAGGCGCGTCAGGCCTTGGTGCGGAACTTGTGGATCGCGATCGGCGCCATCACCGCCGTGATCCCCACCGACCAGGCCACCGTCATCCACAGATCGTGCGCGACGGGCCCGCCCACCATCAGGCCGCGCGCGGCGTCGGCGAGGGCGGACAGCGGGTTGTAGTCGGTGAAGGCCTCCAGCCAGCCCGGCATCGACTGCGTCGGCGCGAAGATCGACGAGCCGAACTGCAGCGGCATCAGCACCAGGAAGCCCATCGCCTGCACGGACTGGGCGTTCTTCATCGTCACGCCCAGCGTGAGGAAGATCCACATCAGGGCCGAGCCGAACATCACCGACAGCCCCACGGAGGCCAGCAGCCCGCCCCAGTCGGTGATGTCGAAGCCGACGAGGACGCCGACGATCAGCAGCACCACCGTGGCGAACAGCATCCGCAGCAGCTCCACGGCGATCTTGGCGAACAGCACCGAGCCGCGCCCGATCGGCAGGGACCGGAAACGGTCCATGACACCGGAGTTGAAGTCCTGGTTGAAGCCGGTGCCGACGCCCTGGGCCATGTTCATGCCCATCATGGCCATCAGGCCGGGCACGACGTACTGGACGTACGCCTGCTGACCGCCGCCCAGCGACTGCCCGATGGAGCCGCCGAAGACGTAGACGAACAGCAGCGTGAAGATGACCGGGAACAGGATGGCGTCGAACATCGACTCCGGGTCCTGCCGGATCCACAGCAGATTGCGGCGCACCAGCGCGCCGGTGTGGCGCAGGTGCCCGCGCAGCGGGATACGGGCGTCGGGAGCAGGAGTGGCGGCGCTCATACGGCGACCTCCTCGCGGGCGTCGGTGGCGGGGGCGGCGTCCTGCGGGGCACTGGCGCGGTGGCCGGTGAGCGACAGGAAGACCTCGTCCAGGCTGGGCAGTTCGGTGGTGATGGAGGCGATGGTGACGCCCCGCGCGGTGACCGCGCCGACCACGGCGGTCAGCTGCTCGTCGCTGAGGATCGGCACCAGCACGTCCCCGCGCCGGTCGTCCACGGTGGAGTCGGCGAGCCCGGTGATGCCCATCTCGTCCAGGAACCGGGCGAGCGGGCGCAGCTGTACCGGGTCGACCGGGCGGACCCGCAGGGTGCGTCCGCCGACCTTCGCCTTCAGCTCCTCGATGGCGCCCTTGGCGATGACCTTGCCGCGGTCCACGACGGTCAGCTCGGAGGCGAGCTGCTCGGCCTCCTCCATGTACTGGGTGGTCAGCAGCACGGTGACACCGTCGCCGACCATGCGCTTGACCTCGTCCCAGACCTCGTTGCGGGTGCGCGGGTCCAGACCGGTCGTGGGCTCGTCCAGGTAGAGGACGGCCGGGTGGCCGATCATGGAGGCGGCCAGGTCGAGGCGGCGGCGCATACCGCCGGAGTAGGTGCCGGCGGGCCGCTTGCCGGCCTCGGTGAGCGAGAACCGCTCCAGCAACTCGTCGGCCCGCGCGCGGGCGTCCCTGCGGGACAGGTCGAGCAGCCGCCCGATCATGTAGAGGTTCTCCCAGCCGGGGAGCTTCTCGTCCACGGAGGCGTACTGCCCGGTGAGCCCTATCACCCGCCGCAGCTGTCGCGGCTGCCGTACGACGTCGTAGCCGGCGACGTGCGCCTGGCCGGCGTCGGGGGTGATGAGGGTGGACAGGATGCGGACGAGGGTGGTCTTGCCTGCGCCGTTCGGCCCGAGCACGCCCATCACGGTGCCCTCGCGCACGTCCAGGTCGACGCCGTCCAGTGCCTTGGTCTCGCCGTAGTGCTTGACCAGCCCCCGTACGGTGACCGCGCTGCCCGCGGCCGAGGGGTTGTCGTCGATTCGCTTCATGGGGACGACAGTGTCAGGCCCCACTGACAAGTCACCGACATATCGCCGACAGCCCACCCCGTCCACCGACAGCCCGCCGACAGCCCTCGACATCCACCGACCGGCCACCGCAGCCGTCAATTGAGCAACCACGACGGCGAGCAACCACATCCGCGAGAGCGGCGCCGGTTCAGGCGCAGAAGGCGCCGGCCCCGCCGACGGGGGAAGATCGGCGGGGCCGGGTGGTGCCGGGCTGGCTCTAGTGGACGGAGTGCTCCTCCTGCGGGAACGTTCCGCCGACGACGTCCTCGGCGAACGACTTCGCCGCGTCGCCGATGACCTGGCGCAGGTCGGCGTACTTCTTCACGAACTTCGGCACGCGTCCGCCGGTGAGCCCGAGCATGTCGGTCCACACCAGCACCTGCGCGTCCGTCTCCGGACCGGCGCCGATGCCGACGGTCGGGATGTGCAGGGTGCGCGTCACCTCGGCGGCCAGCTCGGCCGGCACCAGCTCGAGGACGACCGCGAAGGCGCCCGCGTCCTGCACGGCCTTCGCGTCGCGCAGCAGCTGCTGGGCGGCCTCCTCGCCGCGGCCCTGCACCCGGTAGCCCATGGCGTTGACGGACTGCGGGGTGAGGCCGATGTGCGCCATGACGGGAATGCCGGACTCGACGAGCAGCCGGATCTGCTCGTGGGAGCGCTCACCGCCCTCCAGCTTCACCGCCCCCACGCCGGCCTCCTTCACCAGCCGGGTCGCCGAGCGCAGCGCCTGCACCGGACCCTCCTGGTAGGATCCGAAGGGCAGGTCGCCGACGATCAGGGCGCGGGAGGTGCCCCGGACGACGGCCGCGGACAGCATGGTCATCTCGTCCAGGGTGACCGGCACGGTGGTCTCGTAGCCGAGGTGGCAGTTGCCCGCGGAGTCGCCGACGAGCATGACCGGGATGCCGGCCTCGTCGAAGACGGACGCGGTCATCGCGTCGTAGGCGGTCAGCATGGGCCACTTCTCGCCGCGCTCCTTGGCGAGGGCGATGTCCCGGACGGTGATGCGACGGTTGCTCTTGCCCCCGTACAGCGCCTTGCTCCCGTCGGCGGGGGCGCGCTGCGGCGTCGGGGCAGCCGAAAGCTGCGTCATGGCAACGGCTCCTTCATGTCATCTCGAGGCGCCCTGACGGCGTCCCCGGATCCCTCCCATGGTGGCACCTCGTGCCGCCGGACGGCTAGGGGACCCTCGCCACGTGTCGTGGGCGGCACACGGCGGTGTAAGAAGGCGGTAAGAGAATTACGATACGGAACGGTCTCGTATCTTAAGAACCCTAGGGTCGTGCCCATGACTATTCCTGCCGACTCTTCCGCCCGGCGCATACCGGAAGAGGTGCACCGGCGCCGCTGGGCCATCCTCGGCGTGCTCATGCTGAGCCTGCTGATCGTGGTGCTCGACAACTCGATCCTGAACGTCGCCATCAAGACCATCTCCACCCCCGAGCCCACCGGTCTGGGTGCCACCCAGAGCCAGCTCGAGTGGGCGATCAACGCCTACACCCTCGTCTTCGCCGGCCTGCTGTTCACCGCCGGTCTGCTCGGCGACCGGCTCGGCCGCAAGAAGGTCCTGCTCGGCGGCCTGGCCGTGTTCGGCATCGGTTCCGCCCTCGCCGCCTTCTCCGGCTCGCCAGGCGAACTCATCACCTTCCGCGCGGTGATGGGCCTCGGCGCCGCCTTCGTCATGCCCGCCACCCTCGCCGTCCTGATGAACGTCTTCGAGCGCGAGGAGCAGCCCAAGGCCATCGGCATCTGGGCCGGCGGCGTGGGACTCGCCATCGCCATCGGTCCGATCACGGGCGGACTGCTCCTCGACCACTTCTGGTGGGGCTCGGTCTTCCTCGTCAACGTGCCGATCGTCGTACTGGCCCTCGCCCTGATGCTGTGGCTGGTCCCCGACTCCCGCGACCCGAACCCCGGCCGCCTCGACCCGGTCGGCGTCGCCCTGTCCGTCGTGGGCCTCGTCCTGCTGGTCTACGGCATCATCAAGGGCGGTCAGCTCGCCGACTTCACGGACCCGGCCGTGCTGGCGACGAGCGGCGCGGGCCTCGCCGTGCTCGTGGCGTTCGTCGTCCACGAGAAGCGCAGCGACCACCCGTCCATCGACGTCACCTACTTCCGCAACAAGGTCTTCTCCGCCGCGATCGCCGCCATCGCGCTGGTCTTCTTCGCGCTGATGGGCGTGACCTTCTTCTCGGTCTTCTACACCCAGAGCGTGCTCGGCTACTCGCCGCTGCAGACCGGTCTGCTGATGCTGCCGCTGGCCGTCGCGCAGCTGATCTTCGCGCCCCGGGCCCGGCTCCTCGTCGACCGGTTCGGCAACCGCGCCACGACCACCGCCGGCATGGTGCTCATCGCCGCGATGCTGGCCGCGTTCGCGACGCTGGACGCGGACACGCCGGTCTGGCTGCTCGAGGTCTACTTCTTCCTCATGGGCACCGGCATGGCGCACATCATGACGCCGACCAGCGTCGTCATCATGCAGGCCCTGCCCCGCGAGAAGGCCGGCTCGGCCTCCGCGCTCAGCAACACCTTCCGCCAGGTCGGCGGCGCCCTCGGCATCGCCGTCCTCGGCTCCGTGCTGTCCACCGCCTACCGCAACGGCATCGAGGGCGACCTCGGCCGGGTCCCGGCCGGCCTGCGCCACACCGCCGGCGAGTCCATCGAGGCCACGCTCGGCGTCGCCGAGAAGCTCGGCCCCCGGGGCGAGGCCCTCGTCGGCCCCGCCCACGACGCCTTCCTGCACGCCATGCACGTCACCGCCCTGTGGGGCGCGGGCATCGCCGTGCTCGGCGCGGTCGTGGTGGCCCTGTACCTGCCGGGCCGCGCCCCGGAGGCCGGGCCGCCCGGGCCGGCCGAGCGGGAACGGGAACCGGCGGCCACGATGGAGTAGCAGCGCCGCACCCGGGACAATCGGTCCCGACCCAGCGAAAGGACACGGCACGTGAGCCTCGACAGCCGCTCGCCGCACCACTGGCCCACGCGGGGCCGCCCCCGCAGCGAGGCCGTCGAGCGCGCCATCATCGAGGGCGTGCTGGAGCTCCTGGAGCAGGGCGTCCCGCTCGCCGAACTCTCCGTCGAGCGCATCGCGCGCATGGCGGGCGTCGGCAAGGCGACCATCTACCGCCGCTGGAGCGGCAAGGAGGAACTCTTCGTCGACGTGGTGCGGGCCGCCGAGCCCGAGGACCCGGTCCTGCCGGGCACGTCGCTGCGGGACGACCTGATCGTCATCCTCGAGGCGCTGCGGCAGCGGGGGCTGACCAACCGGTCGGCGATCCTGCACGGCGTGTACGCCCAGATGAAGTCCAGCCCGAAGATCTGGGCGGCCTACCACAACACCGTCATCCTCCCGCGGCGCAGGCTCGGCATCGAGATACTGCGCCGCGGCCGCGACAACGGCGAACTGCGCGACGACGTCGACCTGGAGCTGCTCCACGACATCGTCGTCGGCCCCATGCTGGTCCGCGCGATGATGCGCCCGGAGGCCGAGCTGCCCGAGGACCTCGCCACCCAGATCGTCGACGTCCTGCTCGGCGGCCTGAGCCCCGCCGCCCCTCCGCGCCCGTGAGGGTTTCCGGGGGCGAATGTGCGCGTTCTGTCACAGAGGCCCCGTCTCCCACCCCCGTTCGGAACTCCGAACGCCGACGCGAACGTCCTCGTGTTCCGTACGGCCGTCATGGGGCGGCGGGAACGGAACCGATCATCCCCTAGGGTGCTGAGGCACGGGGGGACGACGGTGTGCACGGCAGGCAGTGAGGCGGCGGTATGGCGCAGCAGGCGTACATGACGGAGACGGACAACGGCGGCTCGGGACCCGAGCGTCGGGGCCCCCTGCTCCGGCGCCTGTTCGACCGGATGGCCACCGGCTGGCGCGGCGACCGGCGGATCTGGCGCCGCGGGCTGATCACGGCGGCGGTGGCCGTCGTCCTGACCGTGGTCATGGCCGGGCATTCGCACATCCCCAACGCTGTCGGCAACCTCGGCAGCCTCACCGAGACCTTCCTGCCCTGGTTCGGCCTGCTGATCCCGGTGCTGCTCGCGATCGCTCTCGTGCGCAGGTCGGCGACGGCGCTGATCGCGCTCGTGCTGCCGGTGAGCGTGTGGCTGAACCTCTTCGGCGGCCTGCTCTTCGACAAGACCGGCTCCGGCGGCGACCTCACGGTGGCCACGCACAACGTCAACGCCGACAACGCCGACCCGGCCGGCACCGCCCGTGCCGTGGCCGCCGCCGGCGCGGACGTGCTGGCCCTGGAGGAGCTGAAGGCGTCCGCCGTGCCGACGTACGAGAAGGCGCTGGAGTCGACGTACCCGCACCACGCGGTCGTCGGCACCGTCGGCCTGTGGAGCACGTACCCGATCAGCGACGTGCGGGCCGTCGACATCCGGCTGGGCTGGAAGCGCGCGATGCGCGCCACCGTCGCCACCCCCTCCGGGCCGGTGGCGGTGTACGTCGCCCACCTGCCGTCCGTCCGCGTGAAGCTGGAGGCCGGTTTCACCGCCCGGCAGCGGGACAAGAGCGCCGACGCCCTCGGCGAGGCCATCGCCGACGAGAGGCTGCCCCGCAAGATCCTGCTCGGCGACCTCAACGGCACCATGAACGACCGTGCGCTCACCGCGATCACCTCGCAGATGCGCTCCCCGCAGGGCGCCGTGGGCGACGGCTTCGGCTTCAGCTGGCCGGCGTCCTTCCCGATGGCCCGCATCGACCAGATCCTGGTCACGGGCGTCGAACCGGAGACCAGCTGGACCCTCCCGGAGACCGGCAGCGACCATCTGCCGATCGCCGCGCGTGTGAAGGTCGACACAACGGCTTCCTGAGATTCGCCGCGGGAACACTCGCCCTGAGAGGCTTTGTTCCGTACGGGAACATACAACGTCCCCCTCTCCCGTACGCACTCCGCTCCCGAAGCTCTCGAAAGGCGAGACCCTTCATGCCCCTGGCCCTGCTCGCCCTCGCCGTGGGCGCCTTCGGCATCGGCACGACCGAGTTCGTGATGATGGGCCTGCTGCCCGATGTCGCCGACGACCTGCACATCTCGATCCCCGAGGCCGGACACCTGGTCTCCGCGTACGCGCTCGGCGTCGTCATCGGCGCCCCGCTGCTCGCGGCGGCCACCGCGCGGATGTCCCGCCGCACGGTCCTGATCGCCCTGATGGTGCTCTTCGTGCTCGGCAACGCCCTGTCGGCCGTCGCCCCCGGCGAACTCTCCCTCCTCGCCGCCCGCTTCGTCAGCGGCCTGCCGCACGGCGCCTTCTTCGGCGTCGGCGCGGTGGTCGCCACCGGCATGGTGGCACCGGAACGCAAGGCCCGCTCCGTCTCCCTGATGTTCCTGGGCCTCACCGTCGCCAACATCGTCGGCGTCCCCGCGGCCACCGCGATGGGCCAGCACCTCGGCTGGCGGGCCACCTTCCTCGGCGTCAGCGCGATCGGCCTCGCGGCGATAGCGTCCCTGGTCGCCCTGATCCCGCGCGACCACGCCCCGGCCCCCACGACGGGCCTGCGCGGCGAACTGGCCGCCCTGCGCTCCCTGCCGGTCTGGCTGGCCCTCGGCACCACGGTCGCGGGCTTCGGCGCGCTCTTCGCGGCGTACAGCTACATCACGCCGATGCTGACGGACGCGGCGGGCTTCGCGGAGACCAGCGTGACCCTGCTGCTGGCCCTCTTCGGCGTCGGCGCCACCGCGGGCAACCTGCTGGGCGGACGCCTCGCGGACCACTCCCTGCGCGGCACGCTCTTCGGCGGCCTCGCCTCCCTGGTGGCGGTCCTCGCGCTCTACCCCCTCCTCATGCGCACGCCGGTCACGGCGGCGGCCGCGGTCGCCCTGCTCGGCATGGCCGCGTTCATCACCGGCTCGCCCCTCCAGCTGATGGTCATGGAGAAGGCCTCGGCGGCCCCCTCCCTCGCCTCCTCGGCCAACCAGGCCGCCTTCAACCTCGCCAACGCCGGCGGCGCCTGGATCGGCGGCCTCGCCCTCGCGGCGGGCCTCGGCACCACGTCCCCGGCCCTGGCGGGCGCGGCCCTGGCGGTGCTGGGCCTGGGCGTCGCGGGCGCGGCGTGGGGAGTGGACCGCCGGCGCGGCACAGCGGACGCCGGCCGGGAACGGGTGGTGGCGGCCCACGTGCCGGAGGCGGCGGAGACGGTGGGCCGGTGACGGGGGGCGGGTCGGTCAGAGGTCGTCGGGGAGGATCCGTAAACAGGCGTACCGCCCGCCCGACGGCCGTACGGTCCGGAAGTCGCGGAGGGCCCGCGTGAGCACGGCATCCGTGTCGTACTCGGCGGCGAGGGCCACGTTGACCGCATCCACCAGTTCCAGGTCGAGCGACGCGTAGCGCGCTCGGACGGTCAGCGCGGCATCCAGGATTTCCGGCGTGGGCGGGGCGAGGACGAGCCGCGACTGCCGCACGCGTGCGGTCAGGGAACGCAGGATCCCGTCGGCGGCCGGGCGTCCGGCTCGGCTGGTGGCGACCTGGTGAACCTCGGTGAGTGCGAGCGGGGTGGCGACGAGGAAACCGCACGCGTCGGCGGCCTTCCTGGCCGCGTGGTGGTCCGGATCGGAGCGGTTGAAGAGGGTGAGCAAGCCGGAGGTGTCGGCCACGGCGATCACGCGGCGTGCCTGAAATTCCGCCCCTCCGGGGCTGGTGCCGTGCCAGAATCCGGCGCATGTCAGTTCGATACCCGCGTCCTCTGCGTCCCGGAGACCGTGTCGCCGTCACCTCGCCGTCCAGCGGGGTCCCCGAGAAGCTCCGCGAGCGCCTGGAGGTGGCCGTACGGGACGTGCGGGCGCGTGGGTACGAGGTGGTCCTCGGGGAGTGCATGGACGGCTCGGGCCACGTCAGCGCCCCCGCCGCGGCGCGCGCGGAGGAGCTGACGGCGTTCCTCACCGATCCCGGCATCGGCGCGGTGGTGCCGCCGTGGGGCGGTGAGCTGGCGATCGACCTGCTGCCGCTGCTCGACTGGGACCGGCTGCGCGAGGCCGAGCCGACCTGGCTCGTGGGCTTCTCCGACCTGTCGACGCTCATGACCCCGCTGACGCTCCTCACGGGGACGGCGACCGTCCACGGCAACAACCTCATGGACACGCCCTACCGGTCCCCGGACGGGCTGGTCTCCTGGCTCGACATCGTCAGCGCGCCACCGGGGCACCGGTTCACGCAGACGCCGCCGGGCCGCCACCGGTCCACCGGCTGGGACGACTACGCGCTCCGGCCGGAGGTGCGGGACTACACGCTCGACGCCGCCGGCACATGGACGCGGCTGGACGGGGACGGGGATCTGGAGGTCGAGGGACGCCTCATCGGCGGCTGCGTCGAGACACTGTGCAACCTCACCGGCACCGGCTACCTCGATGTGCCGGCCTTCGCGCGCGCCGAGGCCCCGGACGGGCTGCTGGTGTACGTGGAGGCCGTCGGCGGCGACGCCTTCGCCATCTGCCGCAGCCTGCACGGCATGCGGCTGGCCGGTTTCTTCGACGCCGCCGCCGCGATCCTCGTCGGCCGGACCTCGGCGCCGGACGCCCCGTCACTGACCCAGCACGAGGCCGTGCTGGACGCGCTGGGCTCCTTGAACGTGCCGATCGTCGCGGACGTGGAATGCGGCCACGTCCCGCCCTACATGCCGATCGTCAACGGGGCGCACGGCCGCCTGGTCCACACCTCGACGCGGAGCGAACTCACCCAGACCCTGGTCTGATCAGACCATGGTCGTGTGGGCCTGGCCCTCGGCCGCCGCGCAGCCGAAGGGGGCCGAGACGCCGAGGCCGGTGGTGAGGGCGACGGGGCCGGCCTCCGCGTGGAGGCCGGCGGCGAAGCCGGCGTCGCTCGCGATGAGGGCCGTGCTCGCGGTGAGGCCGATGCCGCCGGACACCTGGTCCAGGGCGGCGTCGGAGAGCTCGGACGTGGTGACCTGGGGGACGGTCTTCATGGCAGGTCCGTTCCTTTCGTGGGGCATGCGTGGGGGGACTTCCGGCGCGGGGCGCCTGCGCATCGCGCACCGATCAAAGCACGGGGGGTGAACGCCCCACCATCTGCAAGCCGTTGAACGTCCCGCTGTCCGACGGCGCCGGATTCACCAGTGTGTGCATGCGGGCAGGGAAAGCGGCCGGATCTTCACCGGACCCCCCCCGGGCACGGAATCCTTCGGTGCCGTGGGGTGTGTGGTCCGCACGGTGGGTCGCCACGGGCTCCGCACGGGCACCGGCCGTGCGACCGAGCGATGAACGCTGTGGAGATTCACGGGATTTCCCGGACCGACGGGGACCGATACGAGGCCGGTGCGGGTCCGGCACGGAGCGGTCCGGGGCCGAGGCGCGGCCCACGGGGTGTGCCGCAGCAGACTCAAGAGGCCTTCGGGGCACCCGCGTTGTGCTATCGCGTGATCCGGGCCCAGGCTCGCACGCCGGGACGCGCGGGCCGTCGTCGGGCAGAGACTGGGGGAGTCGTGATCCGCTGCACCGTGTCCACCGAAGTGCTCGCGGGATGACGGGCCACAGGCCGGACCCGGGCGCCGGGACACCGGCGGAGATGGGCCCCTACCGGCTGGAGAGGCTGCTGGGTGAGGGCGGGATGGGGCGCGTCTACCTGGGGCGCACGCCCGCCGGAAGTGCCGTGGCCGTCAAGGTCGTTCACCGCGCGTACGCCGCGGACCCGGTGTTCCGCAAGCGGTTCGCGCTGGAGGCCGCGGCGGCCCGGCGCGTCCAGGGGCTGTACACCGTGCCCGTCGTCGGGGCGGACCTGGAGGCAGGGGAACCCTGGCTCGCCACGGCCTACGCCCCCGGGCCCTCCCTCCAGCACGCCGTCGGTGAACGGGGGCCGCTGCCCGCCGACGAGGTGCTCGCGCTGACGGCAAGGGTCGCCGAGGCGCTGGAGACCATCCACGCCGCCGGAGTGATCCACCGTGACCTGAAGCCCTCCAACATCGTCCTCACCGCCGACGGCCCCAAGGTCATCGACTTCGGCATCGCCCGCGCAGCGGACGTCACCGCCGTGACCGCCACCGGCGGACCGCACGGCGACGTCCGGCTGTGGGACGTGGCCACCGGCCGCCTGCGGGCCACCCTCGCCAACGACCGGGTGAAGGCCCGGGACCTGGTGTTCAGCCCCGACGGCCGGAGCCTCGCCGTCATCGCCGACGGCGGGGTGCTGCTGTGGAACCTGGCCGACCGCAGGCCGAGAGCCATCCTGTCCGACGACGACAGCGGGTACGGCGACGACGAGATCCAGGAGCTGGCCTTCAGCCCGGACGGACGGTTCCTCGCGGGCACCACCCTCGGGGGCGTCGACGAACCCGACGAGGATTCCGACGCCCCGGACGAGTACGGCCCCTCGCACGACCCCGGGGCGGTCCACGGCGTACGGCTCTGGAAGGTCCCGGAGAACACCGGCACCGGCACCGGCACTACAGCACCGGCAACGACTTCCTGAGCTCGAACGCCGTCACCTGCGACCGGTACTCCTCCCACTCCTGCCGCTTGTTGCGGAGGAAGAAGTCGAAGACGTGCTCGCCCAGGGTCTCGGCGACCAGGTCGCTGTGTTCCATCAGGGCGAGGGCCTCGCCCAGGTTCTGCGGGAGCGGCTCGATGCCCAGGGCGCGGCGCTCCGCGTTGGACAGGGCCCACACGTCGTCCTCGGCGCCCGGCGGGAGCTCGTAGCCCTCCTCGATGCCCTTGAGGCCGGCGGCCAGCAGGACCGCGTAGGTCAGGTACGGGTTGGCACCGGAGTCGATGGAGCGGACCTCGACGCGGGCCGAGCCCGTCTTGCCGGGCTTGTACATCGGGACGCGGACCAGCGCCGAGCGGTTGTTGTGGCCCCAGCAGATGTACGAGGGGGCCTCGCCGCCGGCGCCGGCGGTGCGCTCGGAGCCGCCCCAGATGCGCTTGTACGAGTTCACCCACTGGTTGGTGACCGCCGAGATCTCCGCCGCGTGCCGCAGCAGGCCCGCGATGAAGGAGCGGCCGACCTTGGAGAGCTGGTACTCCGCGCCCGACTCGTAGAAGGCGTTGCGGTCGCCCTCGAAGAGGGACAGGTGCGAGTGCATGCCCGAGCCCGGGTACTCCGAGAACGGCTTCGGCATGAAGGTGGCCTGGAGGCCCTGCTCGAGGGCCACCTGCTTCATGACCAGGCGGAACGTCATGATGTTGTCGGCCGTGGACAGCGCGTCGGCGTAGCGCAGGTCGATCTCCTGCTGGCCCGGCGCGCCCTCGTGGTGGGAGAACTCCACCGAGATGCCCATCGACTCCAGCATGGTGATGGCCTGGCGGCGGAAGTCCATGCCGATGTTCTGCGGCGTGTGGTCGAAGTAGCCGGAGTTGTCGGCGGGCGTGGGCACCGAGCCGTCGACCGGCTTGTCCTTCAGCAGGAAGAACTCGATCTCCGGGTGCGTGTAGAAGGTGAAGCCCAGGTCCGAGGTGCGGGCCAGGGCGCGCTTGAGCACGTACCGCGGGTCCGCGAAGGACGGCGAGCCGTCCGGCATGAGGATGTCGCAGAACATCCGGGCCGTGCCGGGCGCCTCCGCGCGCCAGGGCAGGATCTGGAAGGTCGACGGGTCCGGCTTGGCGATCATGTCGGACTCGTAGACCCGGGCGAAGCCCTCGATCGCGGAGCCGTCGAAGCCGATGCCCTCGTCGAAGGCCTGCTCCAGCTCGGCCGGGGCCACGGCCACGGACTTGAGGAAGCCCAGCACGTCCGTGAACCACAGGCGTACGAACCGGATGTCGCGCTCCTCGAGCGTCCGGATCACGAACTCCTGCTGCTTGTCCATCTTCCGCTTCCCCATCCTTGCTGGTCAGGCCGCCTGTCTCCGGTACGGCGGAAGGCGGTCGGGCACCTGAGCATCACACCACAGCACCGTTTCGTACGCGTTGCGGACCGTGACCGGCCGGCCGGCCCCGGCCTGAACGCGGTCGGACCGTGTGGAGCGCTCACCCGCAGCGTAGAGGCCGCGTGTTCGATCGGGCCATTCCTGAGGGCCCCTGGCGTCAGATCATGTGGCCACCCTACGAAATACCCCTGCCGCACCATTACGATCAGCGCACTCACCGCCCCCCTCCTCCCCAGAAGGGCACACCCCATGGGTTCCGCCAACAAGAGCAGCAACTCGGCGCGGCAGGCGCGCATAGCGGAGATGCGACGCGCCGAGGAGGCCCGCGACCGCCGGAACCGGATCCTCACGATCGGGATCAGCGCCGTGGTCGTCGTCGGTCTCGTCGTCGGCGGCGTGGTCCTCGTGCGCTCGCAGTCCGGCGACTCCGACGACACGGCCGCCACCGACGCCAAGACCTCCGGCAAGTTCGTCGCCGGCGCCGACGGTGTGCAGACCTGGAAGGGCACGCTGTCCCGCAACCACGTCACCGAGAAGGTGACGTACCCGGTCGAGCCCCCGGTCGGCGGCGATCACAACCAGGTCTGGATGAACTGCGACGGCGACGTCTACACCGAGCCGCTGAACAACGAGAACGCCGTGCACTCGCTGGAGCACGGCGCGGTCTGGGTGACGTACAACGACAAGGCCCCGAAGGCCGACGTCGAGGCGCTGGCGGCGAAGGTGAAGAAGACGCCGTACTCGCTGATGAGCCCCGACGACAAGCAGAAGGACCCGATCGTGCTGTCGGCCTGGGGCCACCAGCGCACCGTGACCGGCGCGAGCGACCCGAACGTGGACAAGTTCTTCGAGAAGTTCGTCCAGGGCGAGCAGACGCCCGAGCCGGGCGCCGCCTGCACCAACGGACTGTCGCAGTGACCTCCCGGCGGGCGCGCTGGATCGCGGGACCGGCCGCGGCGGTGCTCGTCGCGGCCGGGGCCATCACCTACGCGGTCGCCGGCGACGACGGCGAGGCCGGCACCCCGGCCGCGGACTCGGCGGACGCCGGGTTCGCACGGGACATGGCGGTCCACCACCAGCAGGCCGTCGAGATGTCGTACATCGTGCGCGACCGCACCGACGACGAGGAGGTGCGGCGCCTCGCCTACGACATCGCCCAGACCCAGGCCAACCAGCGGGGCATGCTGATCGGCTGGCTCGACCTGTGGGCGCTGCCGAAGGTGTCGTCCGACCCGCCCATGACCTGGATGGGCATGGGTGACATGCCGTCGGCGGGGGAGGGCTCGCTGATGCCCGGGATGGCCACCGACGCCGAGATGAAGAAGCTCGCCGGGCTGAACGGCAGAGAGGCCGAGGTCTACTACCTCCAGCTGATGACCGAGCACCACAAGGGCGGCGTCCACATGGCCGAGGGCTGCGCCGAGCGGTGCACGGTCACGGCGGAGAAGCGGCTGGCCCAGGGGATGGTGGAGTCGCAGGAGTCGGAGATCCGGCTGATGGCGGACCTGCTGGCGGAGCGCGGGGCGAAGCCGAAGGCGTGAAGCCGACGGCACGAAGACCCCCCATAGCGTCGGTCTGACGATTACACTGGCCGCGTGCCTCAGCTACGCATCGCCCTGAACCAGATCGACGCGACCGTCGGCGACATCGGCGCCAACGCGGAGTCGGTCGTCCGCTGGACCCGGCACTCCGCCGAGCAGGGGGCCCACCTCGTGGCCTTCCCGGAGATGGTGCTGACCGGGTATCCCGTCGAGGACCTGGCCCTCAGGTCGTCCTTCGTCGAGGCCTCCCGCGCCGGCCTGCGCTCCCTCGCCGGCCGCCTCGCCGACGAGGGCCTCGGCGGCCTGCCCGTGGTCGTCGGCTACCTCGACCGCTCGGCGACCGCCCGGCCCAAGTACGGCCAGCCGGCCGGCGCCCCGCAGAACGCGGCGGCCGTGCTGCACGGCGGCCAGGTGGTGCTGAGCTTCGCCAAGCACCACCTGCCGAACTACGGCGTCTTCGACGAGTTCCGCTACTTCGTCCCCGGCGACACCCTGCCCGTGGTGCGGGTGCACGGCATCGACGTCGCCCTCGCCATCTGCGAGGACCTGTGGCAGGACGGCGGCCGCGTGCCCGCCGCCCGCTCGGCCCGCGCCGGACTGCTGCTCTCCGTCAACGCCTCGCCCTACGAGCGCGACAAGGACGACACCCGGCTGGAACTGGTGCGGGGGCGCGCCCAGGAGGCCGGCTGCACCACCGCCTACCTCGCCATGACCGGCGGCCAGGACGAGCTGGTCTTCGACGGCGACTCCATCGTGGTCGGCGCCGACGGCGAGGTCGTGGCACGGGCACCCCAGTTCTCCGAGTGCTGCGTCGTGCTCGACCTCGACCTGCCGGCCGCCGCCCCCGACGCGCCGGACGGCGTGGTGGACGACGGACTGCGCATCGACCGCGTCGTCCTGTCCGAGGAGCCCGTCCCGGCCTACGAGCCCGAACCGGCGGGCGGCTGTGCCGAGCGGCTGGACGACGACGAGGAGGTCTACTCGGCCCTCGTCACCGGCCTGCGCGCCTATGTCACGAAGAACGGCTTCCGCTCGGTGCTGATCGGCCTGTCCGGCGGCATCGACTCCTCGCTGGTCGCCGCCATCGCCTGCGACGCCGTCGGCGCGGAGAACGTGTACGGCGTGTCGATGCCGTCCAAGTACTCCTCCGAGCACTCCAAGGACGACGCGGCGGACCTGGCCCGCCGCACCGGCCTGAACCACCGCACCGTGGCGATCGGGCCGATGTTCGACGCGTACATGGGCGCGCTCGGCCTGACCGGAGTCGCGGAGGAGAACCTCCAGTCCCGTCTGCGCGGCACGACGCTGATGGCGATCTCGAACCAGGAGGGCCACCTCGTCCTGGCACCCGGCAACAAGTCGGAGCTGGCGGTCGGCTACTCGACCCTGTACGGCGACTCCGTGGGCGCCTACGGCCCGATCAAGGACGTGTACAAGTCCTCCGTCTTCCGTCTCGCCGAATGGCGCAACCGCGCCGCCGAGGCCCGCGGCCGGACCCCGCCGATCCCGCGGAACTCGATCACCAAGCCCCCGAGCGCCGAACTGCGCCCCGGGCAGGTCGACACCGACTCCCTGCCGGACTACCCGGTCCTGGACGCGATCCTCGAGCTGTACGTCGACCGGGACCGGGGCGCGGACGAGATCGTCGCCGCCGGATACGACCGGGAACTGGTGGTGAAGACGCTGCGCATGGTCGACACCGCCGAGTACAAGCGGCGCCAGTACCCGCCGGGCACCAAGATCTCGGCGAAGGGCTTCGGCAAGGACCGCCGGCTGCCGGTCACCAACCGCTGGCGCGAGCAGGGCTGACGGATCCGCCCGGACGGCGCCGCCCCGGCTACCGCTGCCGCTTCAGGTCCGCCAGCACCCGGTGCAGCGGCTCCGTCCGCCGCCTCCGGTACTCCTGGACCGACCAGCCGTTGCCGTCCGGGTCCGTGAAGTACATGAAGGTGGCCCCGTCGTCCGGCGCGTACCGCACCGGCTCGGAGACCTCCAGGCCCCGCCCCACCAGCTCCGCGTGGGCCGCCTCGATGTCGGCGACGCACAGCTGGAGCCCCTGGTAGGAACCGGGAGCGGGCGTCGGGCCCGGGGACATCTCCCAGATGCTGTCGCCGAGGGCGACCGAGCAGCCGGAGCCCGGGGGCGTCAGCTGGACGATCCGCATCCCCGGCATCACCTCCTGGTCGATGTCGACGTGGAAACCGACCTTGTCCCGGTAGAAGTCCCGGGCGCGGTCGATGTCCGTCACGGGCAGCGGGATCACTTCGAGGGTGAAGTCCATGCCCTCACCGAAGCCGATGACGGCGGGTCGCGCCACCGAAAGGGCGGATCCCGGCGCACGGCGGCGCCCGGATCGCGGACGCCACCGCCCGCACCTGCGCCTCCCCGCCGCTCCCCGGTTACGCTCAGGCCGTACGACCTTGATCCGACGGGTCCGGTCCCACCGGCCCCGCAGGTCCGACAGGAGGCCGAGATGACGGCGCCGGGGCGCAGGAGCAGTACCTTCACGCGACTGCTGCGGCACGGCTTCACCGATCCCTCGGCCGCCGAGCGGCTGCTGGACGGCCTGGAGCTGGCCCCGGTCCGCGACGACCCGGTCCTGCTGGAGGCGCTCGGCGCCACCGCCGACCCGGACCTCGCCCTGCACGGCCTGGTCCGCCTCCTGGAGGCCCAGCCCGACCCCGTCGCGCGCCAGGAACTGCTCGACACCCTGATAGCGGCCAAGCCGCTGCGCGACCGTCTCCTCGGGGTGCTCGGCGCCTCCGAGGCGCTCGCCGACCACCTCGCCCGGCACGCCGGGGACTGGCAGGCGCTCGTCACGTACGAGCCGCGCGACCTGCACCGGGGGGTGGAGGAGTTCGAGAGCGGCCTCGCCGCGGCCACCGACCCCGTCTCCCTGCGCGTCGCCTACCGGCGCTGCCTGCTGTCCATCGCCGCCCGCGACGTGTGCGGCACCATCGACGTCGCCGAGACCGCCGCCGAGCTCGCCGACCTCGCCACCGCCACCCTGCGCGCCGCCCTCCGGCTCGCCGAGGAGTCCGCGCCCGAGGACGCCGCGCGGTGCCGGCTGGCGGTGATCGCGATGGGCAAGTGCGGCGGACACGAGCTGAACTACGTCTCCGACGTCGACGTCATCTTCGTCGGGGAGGCCGCGGAAGGCGTCGGGGACACCGACGAGACCAAGGCGCTGCGGGCCGCGACCTCCCTCGCCTCGCACATGATGCGGATCTGCTCCGAGACCACCGTCGAGGGCACCATCTGGCCCGTCGACGCCAACCTGCGCCCCGAGGGCCGCAACGGCCCCCTGGTGCGCACCCTCAGCAGCCACGTCGCCTACTACCAGCGCTGGGCCAAGACCTGGGAGTTCCAGGCGCTGCTCAAGGCCCGCCCGGTCGCCGGCGACCCCGGCCTCGGCGCCGAGTACGTCGCCGCCCTCCAGCCGCTCGTGTGGCAGGCCGCCGAACGCGAGAACTTCGTCGCCGACGTGCAGAAGATGCGCCGACGGGTGGTGGAGAACATCCCCGTCGCCGAGGTCGACCGCCAGCTCAAGCTGGGGCCGGGCGGTCTGCGCGACGTCGAGTTCGCCGTGCAGCTCCTCCAGCTCGTGCACGGCCGGGCCGACACCTCGCTGCGCAGCGGCACGACGCTGGACGCGCTGAAGGCCCTCGCCGCGGGAGGCTACGTCGGCCGCACGGACGCCGCCCAGCTCGACGAGGCGTACCGCTTCCTGCGCTCCATGGAGCACCGCATCCAGCTCCACCGGCTGCGGCGCACCCACCTCGTGCCCGAGGACGACGCCGACCTGCGGCGCCTCGGCCGCTCCCTCGGCCTGCGCAACGACCCGGTCAGCGGGCTGCTGCGGGACTGGAAGCGGCACGCCGCCGTCGTCCGCCGGCTGCACGAGAAGCTGTTCTACCGGCCGCTGCTCGACGCCGTCGCCCAGCTGGCGCCGGGGGAGACCCGGCTGCGCCCCGACGCGGCCCGCGAACGGCTCGTCGCCCTCGGCTACGCCGACCCGGGCGCCGCCCTGCGCCACCTGGAGGCGCTGGCCTCCGGCGTCACCCGCAAGGCCGCGATCCAGCGGACCCTGCTGCCGGTGCTGCTGGGCTGGTTCGCCGACTCCGCCGACCCGGACACCGGCCTGCTCAACTTCCGCAAGGTCTCCGACGCCCTCGGCAACACCCCCTGGTACCTGCGGCTGCTGCGCGACGAGGGCGCGGCCGCCGAGAACCTCGCCCGGGTGCTGTCCGCGGGACGGCTCGCGCCGGACCTGCTGATGCGGGCCCCCGAGGCGGTGGCGCTCCTCGGCGACGGCGACGCCGGGGGACTGGCGCCGCGCGGGCGGGCCCAGCTGGAGCAGGAGATCCTCGCCGCGGTACGCCGCGCCGACGGCGCCGTCCAGGCGGTCACCGCGGCGCGCGGGGTACGCCGCCGCGAGCTGTTCCGCACCGCCGCCGCCGACATCGTCGGCTCCTACGGCACCGAGGCGCAGCCCGTCGAGGCCGACCAGGGCGCCCTGGTGGACCGGGTCGGCGCCGCCGTGTCGGACCTGACGGCGGCGACGCTGGCGGGCACCCTGCGGGCCGTGGTGCGCGAGGGCTGGGGCGACACCCTGCCCACCCGTTTCGCGATCATCGGCATGGGCCGCTTCGGCGGGCACGAGCTGGGCTACGGCTCGGACGCCGACGTCCTGTTCGTGCACGAGCCCCGGGACGGGGTCGGCGAACGGGAGGCCGCGGACGCCGCGAACAAGGTGGTCGCCGAGATGCGCCGCCTGCTCCAGGTGCCCAGCGCCGACCCGCCCCTGATCGTCGACGCCGACCTGCGGCCGGAGGGCAAGTCGGGCCCGCTGGTGCGCACGCTCAGGTCGTACGAGGCCTACTACCGGCGCTGGTCACTGACGTGGGAGTCGCACGCCCTGCTGCGGGCCGAGTTCGTCGCCGGCGACGGGGACCTGGGACGGCGCTTCACCGAACTGGTCGATCCGCTGCGGTACCCGGCGCAGGGGCTCACCGAGGAGGCCGTGCGGGAGATCCGGCGGCTCAAGGCCCGCATGGAGTCCGAGCGGCTGCCGCGCGGCGCCGACCCCAAGCTGCACGCGAAACTGGGGCCGGGCGGGCTGTCCGACGTGGAGTGGACCGTGCAGCTGACGCAGCTCCGGCACGCCCACGCGGAACCGGGCCTGCGCACCACCAGGACCCGCGAGGCCCTGGCGGCGGCGTCGGAGGCGGGGCTCATCTCCGCGGAGAACGCCGCGACGCTGGACGAGGCGTGGGTCCTGGCGACCCGGGTGCGCAACGCGGTGATGCTGGTCCGCGGCCGGGCCGGCGACACCTTCCCGACCGACCCCCGCGAACTGGCGGCAGTGGGCCGCTACCTGGGCTACGGCCCCGGCCACGCGGGCGACATGCTGGACGCCTACCGCCGCACAGCCCGCAGAGCCCGCACGGTGGTGGAGGACCTGTTCTACGAGTAGCCCCACAGACCGCCGCCCGCGCCGCACAACCCCGCACCGCCGCCGCAGCAGCCGCGGACCCACCGCGCCGCCGTCGCCTCCGTAGCCGCGGACCGCCGCGCCGACCCCGCCGTAGCTGCGGGCAGTGGTGCCTCTCCCAGTGCCTGAACGGCCTGGGAGGTACCCCCAGGGGCGATGGGGGTCCCCCCGCTCATGGGGGAGCAGCCGAGCGTGAGGGAGGCACCCCGCTACGCCGGGCTGCGCACCCACCCGCCCCGCGACGGCGTCCCGCACCCCCGCCACGCCGGGCCACACGACCCACTCCGCCCCCGCGTCAGCGCCCCGCACCCACCAACCGCCCCCCACCCCCAGGCACCCGCCGGGGCAACGCATGCGGCAACCTCCCGTACCACACCCGAGCCACCCCGTAACCGAAGCCCAGACACAGCAACCCCCCCACCGCGTCCAGCCAGAAGTGGTTCGCCGTGGCCACGATCACCACCAGCGTCAGCAGCGGATACACCAGCCCCAGCACCCGCACCCACGGCACCGAAGCCAACGCGAAGATCGTCAGCCCGCACCACACCGACCACCCGATGTGCATCGACGGCATCGCGGCGTACTGGTTCGACATGTTCTTCAGGTCCCCGGAGGCCATCGACCCCCACGTCTGGTGGACCATCACCGTGTCGATGAAATGCCCCCCGTTCATCAACCGGGGCGGCGCGAGCGGATACAGGTAGTAACCGAGCAGGGCCACGGCCGTCGTCGCGAACAGCACCAGACGGGTCGCCGCGTACCGCCCCGGATGCCGGCGGAACAGCCACACCAGCACACCCAGCGTCACCACGAAGTGCAATGTGGCGTAGTAGTAGTTCATGCCGACGACCAGCCAAGTCACCGAGTCGACGGCATGATTGACCGACCGTTCCACGGCGATCCCGAGCTGCTGCTCCACCCGCCAGATCCAGTCGGCGTTGCGCAGCGCCTGCCCCCGCCGCTCCGGTACGGCGTTGCGGACGAGCGAGTACGTCCAGTAGCTGAGCGCGATCAGCAGGATCTCGAACCACAGGCGGGGCCTGCGCGGCCTGCGCAGGCGGCGCACGAGCCCCCGCCCCGTCTCCTCCGAGGCGGGGTGCGGAACGCCCTCTTCCAGGCGTTCCGGAGTCGTCACGCTCACGTCACCCATAGGCATGAAGTCTGCCAGAAAAGCCCTCTCCCACCGATCATCCCCCTGCCGGGCGCGACCCGCACCCGCGGCCCGGCGAGGGGCCGGAAAAGGTCAGGCGCGGTGCCGCTCACCGGGCGCCGAGGCCGTGGAACCGCGCACCACCAGCTCCGGCATGAACACGAACTCGCTGTGCGGCGCGGGCGTCCCGCCGATCTCCTCGAGCAGCGTGCGCACCGCCGCCTGACCCATCGCGGGGACCGGCTTGCGGACGGTCGTCAGCGGCGGGTCGGTGAAGGCGATCAGCGGCGAGTCGTCGAAGCCGACGACCGAGACGTCCTTCGGCACGTCCAGTCCGCGCTGCCGGGCCGCCCGTATCGCGCCCAGCGCCATCATGTCGCTGGCGCAGACCACCGCCGTGCAGTCCCGGTCGATGAGCGCGGAGGCCGCCGCCTGGCCGCCCTCCAGGGTGTAGAGCGAGTGCTGGACGAGCTCCGTCTCCACGGTCCGCGCGTCGAGGTCCAGTTGCTCCTGCACGGTGCGGACGAAGCCCTCGATCTTGCGCTGCACCGGCACGAACCGCTTCGGGCCGAGGGCCAGCCCGATCCGGGTGTGGCCCAGGGAGACGAGGTGGGTGACCGCGAGGCTCATCGCGGCGCGGTCGTCGGGGGAGATGAACGGCGCCTGCACCTTCGGTGAGAAGCCGTCGACCAGGACGAAGGGCACGCCCTGCGCGCGCAGCCGCTCGTAGCGCTCCATGTCGGCGGTGGTGTCGGCGTGCAGTCCGGAGACGTAGATGATGCCGGCGACCCCCCGGTCGACCAGCATCTCCGTCAGCTCGTCCTCCGTGGAGCCGCCCGGGGTCTGGGTGGCGAGGACCGGCGTGTAGCCCTGGCGGGTCAGCGCTTGGCCGATGACCTGGGCCAGGGCCGGGAATATCGGGTTCTCCAGCTCCGGCGTGATCAGACCCACCAGGCCCTCGCTGCGCTGCCGCAGCCGCACGGGACGCTCGTAACCGAGGACGTCGAGGGCGGCGAGGACGGACTGCCGGGTCGTGGCGGCGACGCCGGGCTTCCCGTTGAGGACACGGCTGACCGTCGCTTCGCTCACGCCCGCCTGGGCGGCGATGTCGGCAAGCCGTGTGGTCACAGGGGTGGACTGTACCTGTCGCAGGGCGCGTTGCACACCGACCGGGCGCCGTGCGCGGCCTGTTGGTCGGCCGGGTGCGGGCTGCTGCGTCATCGCGCTCCCTCGAGAAAGTGGCGGCAAGAGCTTGCAGAGTCTTGCACAACCGGCCCGATACCGCTCGTGCCCTGTAAACAAGCGTCTCGCGATGGTCGCCGAGAGGTCACGCCCGGATAACTTCGGAGATGTCTTGCACTTTTTTGCAGCAAGACCTTTCGCCGCGCTTACATCGCTGTTACGTTCACGTCGCCCGACGGCAGCAACGGCGCGTCGGTGTCGGCAGGAGCGGCGGACGGGCCCGCACCCTGCACCACACGGGCTTTCACCCTCAAGGAGAACTCATGCGGCGTGGCATAGCGGCCACCGCTCTGGTGGCGTCCCTCGCCCTCGCGGCGACGGCGTGCGGCGGGGACGGCGACAGCGACAGCGAGTCCGGCGGACCGGTCACCATCACTTACTGGGACACCTCCAACGCGACCAACGAGGCGCCGACCTACAAGGCCCTGGTCAAGGAGTTCGAGGCCGCCAACAAGGGCATCAAGGTCAACTTCGTCAACGTGCCCTTCGACCAGGCGCAGAACAAGTTCGACACCGCCGCCGGCTCCAAGGGCGCCCCGGACGTGCTGCGCTCCGAGGTCGGCTGGACCCCCGCCTTCGCCAAGAAGGGCTTCTTCCTGCCGCTGGACGGCACCGAGGCCCTCGCCGACCAGGCCGAGTTCCAGCCCAACCTGATCGAGCAGGCCAAGTACGAGGGCAAGACCTACGGCGTGCCGCTGGTCACCGACACCCTCGCCTTCGTCTACAACAAGGAACTGTTCAAGAAGGCCGGCGTCGAGGCCCCCAAGACCTGGGACGACCTGAAGAAGGCCGCCGCCACCATCAAGGACAAGACCGGCGTCGACGGCTACTGGGCCTCCACCGCCGGTTACTACGCGCAGCCGTTCCTCTACGGCGAGGGCACCGACACGGTCGACGCCGACGCCAAGAAGGTCACCGTCAACTCACCCGAGGCGAAGAAGGCCTACGGCACCTGGCTGAGCCTGTTCGACGGCAAGGGCCTGCACAAGGCCGACACCACGGCCGACGCCTACGCCCACATCCAGGAGGCGTTCGTCAGCGGCATGGTCGCCTCGATCATCCAGGGCCCGTGGGAGATCACCAACTTCTACAAGGGCTCGGCCTTCAAGGACAAGAACAACCTCGGCATCGCCACCGTCCCGGCCGGCTCCACCGGCAAGGCGGGCGCCCCGACCGGCGGCCACAACCTGTCGGTCTACGCCGGCTCGGACAAGGCCCACCAGGAAGCGGCGCTCAAGCTCGTCAAGTTCATGACCTCGGCGAAGTCCCAGGAGACCATCGCCCTGAAGAACTCGACGCTGCCGACCCGCGACGACGCCTACACCGCCCAGGTCAAGGCCGACCCGGGCATCGCCGGCTACCAGACGGTCCTGCCCGCCGCCCAGCCGCGCCCCGCGCTGCCGGAGTACGGCTCCCTGTGGACCCCGCTGGACGACGAACTGCCGCAGATCGCCGGCGGCAAGAAGTCCCTGGACGACGGCCTGGGCGACGCCGAGACCGCGATCGCCAAGCTGGTGCCGGACTTCTCCAAGTAGTCCGCGCGGCCGCCGGGTCCCCCGTGGGGGGAGGGGACCCGGCGGCCGGCGGCCTGTGCGCCGCACCCAGGACCTTGTCCGCCCCGCCCCGCCCGATGCTCCCGAAGGTGTCGAACCATGACAGTCACCATCGACCGCGCGACCGGCAAGCGCCGCGGTGACCGCACGCCGCGGCCCGGCCTCGGCCGGCGTCTGAAAGACGGATACCAGAAGCACTGGTACGCCTACGCCATGATCGCGCCGGTGGCCGTCGTGATCGGCGTCCTCGTGCTCTACCCCCTCGGGTACGGCCTCTACCTCACCCTCACCGACGCCAACAGCCTCAACACCGCGCGCACGATCGGCGTCAACGAGATCGAGGCCACCTACAAGTTCGTCGGCCTGGACAACTACGCCGACATCCTGTGGGGCCCGACGGCGTACGACCGCTTCTGGTCGCACTTCATCTGGACCATCGTGTGGACGGCGGTCTGCGTCGGCCTGCACTTCTTCATCGGTCTCGGCCTCGCGCTGCTGCTCAACCAGAACCTGCGCGGCCGGACCCTCTACCGGCTGCTGCTGGTCCTGCCCTGGGCCGTGCCCACCTTCGTCACCGTCTTCGGCTGGCGCTTCATGCTCGCCGACGCGGGCATCGTCAACTCCGCCCTGGACTGGCTGCACCTGCCGACGCCCGCCTGGCTGGAGGACACCTTCTGGCAGCGGTTCTCCGCGGTCATGGTCAACACCTGGTGCGGTGTGCCGTTCATGATGGTCTCGCTCCTCGGCGGACTGCAGTCCATCGACAAGAGCCTGTACGAGGCCGCCGAGATGGACGGCGCGAACGCATGGCAGCGCTTCCGCTTCGTCACCCTGCCCGGGCTGCGCTCCGTCAGCTCCACCGTCGTGCTGCTCGGCATCATCTGGACCTTCAACCAGTTCGCCGTGATCTTCCTGCTGTTCGGCAACACCGCCCCCGACGCGCAGATCCTCGTCACCTGGGCCTACCAGCTCGGCTTCGGACAGCAGCCGCGCGACTTCGCGCAGTCCGCGGCCTACGGCATGCTGCTGCTGGCCATCCTGATCGTCTTCACCTCCTTCTACCGCCGCTGGCTGAACCGCAATGAGCAGCAGCTCGCGATCTGAGGCAGGAGCCACCATGAGCACTACGACCGTCCCGGCCTCCGCTCCGGCCGAGCAGGCCGGCTCCGCGCCCGCCGCCCCGCCGCGCAAGGTGCGCTCACGAGGCGAACGCAGCCGCGGCGCCTCCCTCGCCTCCCACGGCATCCTGACCGTCGCGAGCCTCATCGCGCTCTTCCCGGTCGCCTGGCTGGTCTACCTGTCCCTCGGCCCGGACAAGGACGACTATCTGCACCCCGGCGGCATCTGGTCGAAGATGACCTTCGACAACTACGCCTTCGTGCTCCAGCACACGAACTTCTTCGACTGGCTGAAGAGTTCGCTGATCGTCTCGCTGGGCACCACGGTCATCGGCGTCATGGTCGCCGCCACCACCGGATACGCCGTGTCCCGGATGCGCTTCCCCGGCTACCGGAAGCTGATGTGGGTGCTGCTGGTCACCCAGATGTTCCCGATCGCCGTACTGATCGTGCCGATGTACCAGATCCTGTCCGACCTCCAGCTCGTCGACAGCTACCTCGGCCTGGTCCTCGTCTACTGCTCCACCGCGGTGCCGTACTGCGCGTGGCTGCTCAAGGGCTACTTCGACACCATCCCGTTCGAGATCGACGAGGCCGGGCGCGTCGACGGGCTGACCCCGTTCGGCACCTTCTTCCGGCTGATCCTGCCGCTGGCCCGGCCGGGCCTGGCGGTCGCCGGCTTCTACAGCTTCATCACCGCCTTCGGCGAGGTCGCCTTCGCCTCGACGTTCATGCTGAGCGACACGAAGTACACCTTCGCGGTCGGCCTGCAGAGCTTCATCAGCGAGCACGACGCGCAGCGCCACCTGATGGCCGCCACCGCCGTCCTCGTCGCGATACCCGTCTCCGCGTTCTTCTACCTGGTGCAGAAGAACCTGGTGGCCGGCCTCACCGCCGGCGGCACGAAGGGCTGACGCCCGACGGGAGAAACGTCCGGCCGCGGTGCCCATCCGACCCCGCTGCACCGCGGCCGGCCGCCTCCCCCTCCCCCCATGTCTCCATGACCAGACCTCCGTCACTCACCAAGGACGCCATGAGCCAGCAGCCCTCCGCCGCACCGGCCCCCACCTCCGCCACCGCCACCGCCACCGTCACCAGGCGCCGCGACTGGTGGCGCGACGCGGTCATCTACCAGGTGTATCCGCGCAGCTTCGCCGACAGCAACGGCGACGGCATGGGCGACCTCGAGGGTGTCCGCAGCCGCCTGCCGTACCTGCGCGACCTCGGCGTGGACGCCGTGTGGCTCAGCCCCTTCTACGCCTCCCCGCAGGCCGACGCCGGCTACGACGTCGCCGACTACCGGGCCGTCGACCCGATGTTCGGCACCCTCCTGGACGCCGACGCGCTGATCCGCGACGCCCACGGACTGGGCCTGCGCATCATCGTCGACCTGGTCCCGAACCACTCCTCCGACCAGCACGAGTGGTTCAAGCGCGCCCTCGCCGAGGGCCCCGGCTCCCCGTCCCGGGACCGCTACCACTTCCGTCCCGGCAAGGGCGAGAACGGCGAACTGCCGCCCAACGACTGGGAGTCCATCTTCGGCGGGCCCGCCTGGACCCGGGTCACCGAGCCCGACGGCACGCCGGGGGAGTGGTACCTGCACCTGTTCGCGCCCGAGCAGCCCGACTTCAACTGGGAGCACCCGGCCGTCGGCGACGAGTTCCGCTCCATCCTGCGCTTCTGGCTGGACATGGGCGTGGACGGCTTCCGCATCGACGTCGCCCACGGCATGGTGAAGGCCGAGGGGCTGCCCGACCTTGGATCCCACGAGCAGCTGAAGCTGCTGGGCAACGATGTCATGCCGTTCTTCGACCAGGACGGCGTCCACGACATCTACCGGCAGTGGCGGCTCATCCTCGACGAGTACTCCGATGCAATGGGGCCCGAAGGGCCTTCCGCAGAAGGGCGGGGGCGGGGGACGGGCGGGCGGATCTTCGTCGCCGAGGCGTGGACCCCGACGGTCGAGCGCACCGCCAACTACGTGCGCCCCGACGAGCTGCACCAGGCGTTCAACTTCCAGTACCTGGGCACCCACTGGGATGCCGAGGAGCTGCGCACGGTCATCGACCGCACCCTGGACGCCATGCGCCCGGTCGGCGCCCCCGCCACCTGGGTCCTCTCCAACCACGACGTCACCCGGCACGCCACCCGCTTCGCCAACCCGGCCGGCCTCGGCACCCAGATCCGCCTGGCCGGCGACCGCGAACTGGGCCTGCGCCGCGCCCGCGCCGCGACCCTGCTGATGCTGGCACTGCCCGGCTCGGCCTATGTCTACCAGGGCGAGGAGCTGGGCCTCCCGGACGTCGTCGACCTGCCCGACGAGGTGCGCCAGGACCCGGCGTACTTCCGCGGCGCCGGACAGGACGGCTTCCGCGACGGCTGCCGGGTGCCGATCCCGTGGACGCGCGCGGGCTCCTCGTACGGCTTCGGCGACGGGGGCAGCTGGCTGCCGCAGCCGGAGGGCTGGGGCGAGCTGAGCGTCGAGGCCCAGACGGGCGAGCCCGGCTCGACCCTGGAGCTGTACCGGACCGCGCTGGCCGTCCGGCGGGAGCAGGCCGACCTGGGCGCGGGTGACGCCGTGGAGTGGCTGCGGGCACCCGAGGGCGTCCTCGCCTTCCGGCGCGGCGGGTTCACGTGCGTGGCCAACACCACCGGCGAGTCGGTGACGGTGCCCGCCCACGGTCGCGTTCTGCTGGCCAGCGGCGAGGTCACCGAGGCGGCCGGCGAGGCGAAGGTGCCGGCCGACACCACGGTGTGGTGGACGACGGCCTGACGCCCGCGAGCAGGGGCCCGGCGCTTCCCGAGGGGAGCGCCGGGCCTCGCGTCGCGCGGCACCCGGTTCACACGTCGGTGCGGATCACCACGTCCAGGGTGCGCGGGCCGTGGACGCCCTCGACGCGCTCCAGCTCGATGTCGGAGGTGGCCGAGGGGCCGCTGATCAGCGTCGTCGGCCGCTCCGGCACCAGCCGGGCGACCGCTTCCGGCACGCCCGCCGTCACCGAGGACAGGTCGACGACACACACGTGCACGTCGGGGACGAGGGACAGGGCGCGCCGGCCCTGGCCCGGCGAGCCGTCCAGGAAGATCGTCCCGGTCTCCGCGCAGCTGACCGCGGAGCCGGTCACCACCGCGTCCAGCGCGTCGAGCGCGGGCGCCGGAACGTCCGCGGAGTCCTCCCGGACCTCGCCGTCGTAGGCGCTCAGCCAGGCCGGGTCGAGTCCGGCCGGCACCCCGACCGTCCGCGCCCCGCGCTCGCGCAGCACCTCGGCGACGACCGCCGCGGTACGGCCGGCCGTGCACGGATGCACGTGCGCCTTGTAGTCGACCAGGCGGTCCACGAACAGGGCGAGCCGTTCCTCGTCGGGCAGGGTGCGGCCGGTGCGGTAGGTCCGGGGGACGGTCACCTCGGGTGCGCCGGAGAGGGACAGGGCGTCCCGGACCCGTCCGAGCACCGTGTCACGTGCGGTCACCGCTTCTCCTCGGGGTCGTGCGTGCCGTCGGGGGCCGTGCGCCGGGCCTGCTCGCCCTCCCGCGCCGCCGCCCGCAGGGTGGCCGCGCCGTCGGCGGAGGCCAGCCAGGAGCGGAAGGACTGCTTGGGCGGCGCCGGGGTGTCCCGGCTGTCGCTCCAGCCGTCGAACGGCGCGGGCAGACGCGTGATCCTGCCGTCCCGCCCGGCCAGTACGCGGCCCGCCCCGGCCGCCTTCTGTGCGGCGGTGAACAGCTTCGGCCGCTTCATGACCGTGGCCGCGGCCTTCATCGCCAGCTTCTCCGCCGTCACCCCGGACTGCTCGGTGTGCTGGTGGCGCAGCTCGACCAGGAGCGACGGGATGTCGATCTTCACGGGGCACGCGTCGAAGCAGGCCCCGCAGAGGCTGGAGGCGTACGGCAGCGAGCTGTTGGGGTCGTTCTCGGCCGCGTGCATCCCGGCGAGTTGCGGGGTGAGCACCGCGCCGATCGGCCCCGGGTAGGTGGAGCCGTAGGCATGGCCGCCGGCCCGCTCGTACACGGGGCAGACGTTGAGACACGCCGAGCAGCGGATGCAGTTGAGGGCCTCGCGCCCGATCCGGTCCGCCAGTGCCGCCGTGCGCCCGTTGTCGAGGAGCACTAGGTGGAACTCCTGCGGGCCGTCGCCCGGGGTGACCCCCGTCCACATCGAGGTGTACGGGTTCATCCGCTCACCGGTCGAGGAACGCGGCAGCAACTGGAGGAAGACCTCGAGGTCCCGGTAGCGCGGCAGGACCTTCTCGATGCCCATCACCGTGATCAGCGTCCGCGGCAGGGTCAGGCACATCCGGCCGTTGCCCTCGGACTCGACCACCGACAGAGTTCCGGTCTCGGCGATCCCGAAGTTGGCGCCGGAGACCGCGACCGGGGTCGTCATGAACTTCTCGCGCAGATACGCGCGTGCCGCGGCCGCCAGATGCGCGGGGACGGAGTCCAGGTCCGGGTCGACGCCCGGGATCCGACGGCGGAAGATGTCCCGCACCTCGTCGCGGTTGCGGTGGATCGCCGGGACCAGGATGTGCGAGGGCTTGTCGTGGGCGAGCTGCACGATCAGCTCGGCCAGGTCGGTCTCGTGGGCGGTGATGCCCCGCTCCGCCAGGTACTCGTTGAGCCCGGTCTCCTGGGTGGCCATCGACTTGACCTTGATGACCTCGTCGCTGCCGGTCTCCTTCACCAGCCGGGCGACGATCTCGTTGGCCTCGACGCCGTCGCGCGCCCAGTGCACGGTGCCGCCGTGCTCGGTCACCTTGCGCTCCAGCTGCTCCAGCAGCTCGGGCAGCCGGTTCATGGTGTCCGTCTTGATCGCCGCACCGGCGTCGCGCAGCCGCTCCCAGTCGGGCAGTTCGCCCGTGACGGCGAGGCGCTTGGCGCGGATGGAACGGGTGGCCTTGCCCAGGTTGCGGCGCAGCTGCTCGTTGCGCAGCTCACCGCGGGCGGCCTCGGGGAAGGTCCGGTCGCCCCGCAGGTTGCCCGTCCCGTACGGGGACCGGGGCGGGGCGGCGGGCATGCCGAGGAAGGTGCTGCTCATCGGGCGGCCTCCGTCAGGGCGTAGGGCGCGGTGCGGGTCGAGGCGAGGATCTGCGCCAGGTGCAGGGTGCGCGTGCCGGCCTTGATGCGGGACAGGCCACCGCCGATGTGCATCAGGCAGGAGGCGTCGCCGGCCGTGCACACGTCCGCGCCGGTGCCGGTGACGTGGCGCATCTTGTCCTGGAGCATGGCGGAGGACGTCGGGCCGTTCTTGACGGCGAAGGTGCCGCCGAAGCCGCAGCAGGCGTCGGCCTCGGGCAGCTCCACCAGATCGATGCCGTCCACCGCTCGCAGCAGCCGCAGCGGCTTGTCGCCGACCCGCAGCATCCGCAGCGAGTGGCAGGTGGGGTGGTACGTCACCCGGTGCGGGAAGTACGCACCGACCCCCGTCACGTCCAGCACGTCGACGAGGAACTCCGAGAGCTCGTACGTCTTGCCCTTCACCGCGGCGACCCCGGCGCGCAGCGCCGCGTCCCCGTACCGCTCGGCGACGATCTCGTGCTGGTGACGGACCGAGCCCGCGCACGAGCCGGACGGCATGACCACCGCCTCGATCGACGGGTCGCCGAACTGCTCCGCGAAGTTCCGCACCAGGGGGACCGGCTCGCGCTGGTAGCCGGTGTTGACGTGCATCTGGCCGCAGCAGGTCTGCTCCGGCGGGAACACCACGTCGTGTCCCAGGCGGGTCAGCAGCACCGCGGTGGATTTCACCGCCTCGGGGAAGAGCGTGTCTCCCAGACAGGTGGCGAAGAGTCCGATGCGCATGGGATCTCCTCGGTCCGGTTATGGTCCGACCATACTAGCCTCAGGCCGGAGCTGAGGGGCAAGGAGTTTGGTCCGACCTTATTGACATGCGACATCTTCAGTGACCTACTGATGAACCGTTCGTCAGCGACAGGGCGCCCCAGGTCGCTCGGAGCGCGAGTCACCGGCACCGGCAGGCGCAGAACGAGGAGGAGAACTTCCGTGACCACCGCGCCACCGGCCGTCCTGGCGGCCTTCACCCCCGACGTGGCCGCCGTCGGGGGCAGTCTCGCCGCCACCGCCCTGCTGGGCCTGGTCCCGCTCGCGGTCTTCTTCCTGCTGCTCATGGCGGCCAGGCGCAGCGCCCTGCAGTCCGCGCTCGGCGCTCTGCTCACCGCACTCCTCGTGGCGGTCCTCGGCTACGGCATGCCCCTGCGGCTCGGCGTGCTGTCCGCCACCCAGGGCGCGGTCTTCGGCCTCTTCCCGGTGATGCTGATCGTCGTCGCCGCCATCTGGTTCTACGAACTCACCGTGATCAGCAGACGCTTCGAGGACCTGCGCCGCTCCTTCAACGCCGTCGGCCGGGGCGATCTGCGGATCCAGGCCATGCTCATAGCCTTCTGCTTCGGCGGTCTCCTCGAGGCCCTCGCCGGCTTCGGCGCCCCCGTCGCGATCACCGCCGCGATGCTGATGGCCCTCGGGCTGCCGAAACTCCGGTCGGCCGTGACCGTCCTGCTCGCCAACACCGCGCCGGTCGCCTTCGGCGCCATGGCCATCCCGATCACCACCGCCGGCAACCTCACGGGCATCCCCGCCGAGGACGTCGCCGCGGTGGTCGGCAGACAGAGCCCGGTGCTCGCCCTCTTCGTGCCGCTGCTGCTGCTCTTCATCGTCGACGGGCGGCGCGGCGTCCGGCAGCTGTGGCCCATCGCGCTGGTGACGGGCTTCGTCTTCGCCGTCGCCCAGTTCTGGTGCGCGTCCCACTTCGCGTACGAACTGACCGACGTCGTCGCCTCGCTCGCCGGCTTCGCCGCCGCCGTGCTCATGCTGCGCTTCTGGGCCCCGAGAACCCCCGACGACCAGCGTTCACAGGTCGAGCCCGAGCCGCTGACGCCCCGCCGGGTCACCCTGGCCGTGCTGCCGTACGTCCTGGTGATCCTGGTCTTCGGCCTCGCCAAGCTCGACGTCGGCGGACTCGACATGCCCGGCCTGCTCGGCCGGCTCACCCTGGAGATCGAGTGGCCCGGCCTGTACGGCAGCCTCGTCACCGCCGACGGGTCCCCGGCCGGCAGCGCGGTCTACAAGCTGGAGGTGCTGGCCAACCCGGGCACCCTGCTGATCGTCTCCGGCCTCCTGGTGATGCTCGTCTACGGCCTGGTGAGCGACGCCGACCGCTACCCGATGACCGCCCGCACGGGGCTGAGCGCCGCGGGGCGCACCGTGAAAAACATGCGCACCGCCATCGCCACCGTCGCCACGGTGCTCGCGCTCGGCTACGTCATGAACCAGTCCGGGCAGACCGTGGCCATCGGCACCTGGCTCGCCGCCGTCGGCGGTCTCTTCGCCCTGCTCTCACCCGTCCTGGGCTGGCTCGGCACCGCCGTCACCGGTTCCGACACCTCCGCCAACGCGCTGTTCGCCACCCTCCAGCAGACCGCGGGCCAGGGCGCGGGGATCGACCCGACGCTGCTGGTCGCCGCCAACACCTCCGGCGGCGTCGTCGGCAAGATGGTCAGTCCGCAGAACCTGACCATCGCGGCCACGGCGGTGGGACAGCCGGGCTCCGAACGCGTCCTGCTGCGCAAGGTCGCCGGATACAGCGTCGCGATGCTGGCGATCCTGTGCGTCCTGGTCTACCTGCAGTCGCTGCCGGTGCTGTCCTGGATGCTGCCGTAGGAACGGACGGCAGGCCCTAACCGCTGACGAGCGTGCCGTGGAAGCCGCGGATGTGCTTCTCGGCGAGATCGGCGGCCTTCCCGCCCTGCCCCGCACGCACCAGCCGCAGCAGTTCGGCGTGGTCGGCGTTGAGCGCGGCGGCCGTGGCCGGCCAGTCCTCGGCCGCCTCCAGGGCCCGCAGGATCAGCGGGCGCACCGACTCGCGCACCGCCGAGGTGAGGGTGGAGGTGAGCTGGTTGCCGGAGCTGCGGGCGATCTGGACGTGGAACCGGGTGTCGAGGTCGTTGAACTCGGTCACCCCCACGTCCGGTTCGCCCATGCTCGCGACGAGCGCCTCCGCCACGTCGAGATCCTCCGCCGAGGCGTGCTCGGCGGCCGCCTCGAAACTGGACCGCTCCAGCACCACGCGGGCCTCCAGCACGTCCTCCAGGCTGTAGCTGCCGAGGGCGAAGTGCAGGCGCAGCAGCCGGCCGAGCGCGTCGTCGGGATTGCGTACCATCCGTGCCCCGGCGTCCGGTCCCCGGCCCGCCTGGGCGGCCAGCACCCCGATCGTCTCCAGCACCCGCAGCGCCTCGCGCAGCGCGGACCGGCTGACGCCGAGGACCGGAGCCAGCTCGCGCTCGGGCGGCAGCCGGTCTCCGGCCTTCAGCTCCCCGGCCAGCACGCGCTCCTCGATGCTCTGGAGCACGAGTTCGTGCGTGCGCGACTGCCGCACGGGCTGCCACTCGACAGGCATCCGGACTCCCCTCGCTCGGCTGGACGGACCCTGGTGACAACTATGTCACACACGGCATGTGGTCGGACCAAATCGCCCACGAGTGCCCCTCTCGCCCGAAGCGGGTGCGGTCGCGAGGCGGCCCGGGTGTCCCGCGACAACTTCGCACCGAGTGCTGCCATTTCGGTGAGTGAACCCTTAACATCTGCGTCACCGCAAGGTTTCTGAAGGTTTCAGCAAGGGTCTTCAACCGGCCTTCAGGCGCCCTGCTCCCCACAGAGCCTTCGATGATGAAGGAACCCCACATGGCACGCAGAGCCCTCACGGGGGCCGTCGCTCTGGCGGCGGCCACCATTGTCATGAACCCAACGAATGTGCAGGCGTCCCCGCCCGGCGCCAAGGACGTCACCGCGGTCCTCTTCGAATGGGACTTCGCCTCCGTCGCCAAGGAGTGCACCAGCACCCTCGGCCCCGCCGGGTACGGCTACGTCCAGGTCTCCCCGCCCGCCGAGCACATACAGGGCGGGCAGTGGTGGACGTCGTACCAGCCCGTCAGCTACAAGATCGCCGGGCGCCTCGGCGACCGCGCGGCCTTCCGGAACATGGTGAACACCTGCCACGCGGCCGGCGTGAAGGTCGTCGCCGACGCCGTGGTCAACCACATGTCCGCGGGCGGCGGCACCGGCACCGGCGGCTCGTCGTACGGCAAGTACGACTACCCCGGGCTGTACTCCTCGTACGACTTCGACGACTGCACCGCGCAGATCTCCGACTACCGGGACCGGTACAACGTCCAGCACTGCGAGCTGGTCGGCCTCGCCGACCTCGACACCGGCGAGGAGTACGTCCGGGGGAGGATCGCCGGGTATCTGAACGACCTGCTCTCCCTCGGCGTGGACGGCTTCCGCATCGACGCGGCCAAGCACATCCCCGCCGCCGACCTGGCGAACATCAAGTCCCGCCTCACCAACCCCTCCGTGTACTGGAAGCAGGAGGTGATCTACGGCGCGGGCGAGGCCGTCCAGCCGACCGAGTACACCGGCAACGGCGACGTGCAGGAGTTCCGGTACGCCTACGACCTCAAGCGCGTCTTCAACAGCGAGAACCTCGCCTACCTGAAGAACTACGGCGAGGGCTGGGGGTACATGAGCAGCGGCGTCTCCGGTGTCTTCGTCGACAACCACGACACCGAGCGCAACGGCTCCACCCTCAACTACAAGGACAACGCCGCCTACACCCTGGCCAACGTCTTCATGCTGGCCTGGCCCTACGGCGCCCCCGACGTCAACTCCGGCTACGAGTGGTCCAGCACCGACGCCGGACCCCCGAACGGCGGCCGTGTGAACGCCTGCTGGCAGGACGGCTGGAAGTGCCAGCACGCCTGGCCCGAGATCAAGTCGATGGTCGCCTTCCGCAACGCCACCCGCGGCCAGGCGGTCACGAACTGGTGGGACAACGGCAACGACGCCATCGCCTTCGGACGCGGCAACAAGGGCTTCGTCGCCGTCAACCACGAGTCCGGCTCGCTGAGCCGCACGTTCCAGACCTCGCTGCCGGCCGGGACGTACTGCGACGTCCAGAGCAACAAGCCGGTGACCGTGAACGGCTCCGGCCAGTTCACGGCGACGCTGGGGGCCGACACCGCGCTCGCGCTGTACGCCGGCCGGTCCAGCTGCTGAACGGGCCGGTCGGGCAGGGGTCGTGAGAGTTCGTGAAACTTCTTTCCGTTGCTTTCACGACCCTTGCCGCAAGTCTTGCGGCAGCGTTACCGTCTCGCCGGGGTCGGACCCGATCGAGCCGTCATCGCAAGGAGCTCACGCCCGTGATACCGAGAAGGCCGGTGCCTGACACGCGCCGTACCGCACGAGCGAGACGGGTCGCGGCCGTCACCGTGACCGCGCTCGCCGCCGCACTCCTGTCGCCCCTCGCCGCGCGGGCCGACGCCCCGCCCGCGCCCCCGTCGGACGCGAAGCTGGCGAAGACCGCCGCCCGCCACGACCTCACCCGCGAGCAGTTCTACTTCGTCCTGCCGGACCGCTTCGCGAACGGCGACACCCGCAACGACAAGGGCGGCCTCACCGGCACCCGCCTCACCACCGGCTACGACCCCACCGACAAGGGCTTCTACCAGGGCGGCGACCTCAAGGGCCTCACCGACCGGCTCGACTACATCAAGGGCCTGGGCACCACCAGCATCTGGATGGCGCCCCTCTTCAAGAACCAGCCCGTGCAGGGAACGGGCGAGAACGCCTCCGCCGGATACCACGGCTACTGGATCACCGACTTCACCCAGGTCGACCCGCACTTCGGCACCAACCAGGACCTCAAGAACCTCATCTCCAAGGCGCACGCCAAGGGCATGAAGGTCTTCTTCGACGTCATCACCAACCACACCGCAGACGTCGTCGACTACGAGGAGAAGTCCTACGACTACCTCTCCAAGGGCGCCTTCCCGTACCTGACCGAGGACGGGCAGCCCTTCGACGACGCCGACTACGCCGACGGCTCCCGCCGCTTCCCCCGCGTGGACACCGGCTCCTTCCCGCGCACCCCGACGGTGCCGGCCGCGAAGAAGGACCTCAAGGTCCCGTCCTGGCTCAACGACCCGACGATGTACCACAACCGGGGCGACTCCACCTGGGCCGGCGAGTCGGCCACCTACGGCGACTTCTCCGGCCTGGACGATCTGTGGACCGAACGGCCCGAGGTCGTCAGCGGCATGGAGAAGATCTACGAGCGGTGGGTGAAGGACTTCGCCGTCGACGGCTTCCGGATCGACACCGTGAAGCACGTCAACATGGAGTTCTGGACCCAGTGGGCCACCGCGCTGGACGCCTACGCGGCGAAGCGGGGCCGCGACGACTTCTTCATGTTCGGCGAGGTCTACTCCGCCGACACCTCCGTCACCTCCCCGTACGTCACCCAGGGCCGCCTGGACTCCACCCTGGACTTCCCCTTCCAGGACGCGGCCCGCGCCTACGCCTCCCAGGGCGGCAGCGCCCGGAAGCTCGCCTCGGTCTTCGGCGACGACTGGAAGTACACGACCGACAAGGCCAACGCCTACGAGCAGGTCACCTTCCTCGGCAACCACGACATGGGCCGCTTCGGCACCTTCCTGAAGCAGGACGACCCGCAGGCCACCGACGCCGAACTGCTGAAGAAGGACAGACTCGCCAACGAGCTGATGTTCCTCAGCCGCGGCAACCCGGTCGTCTACTACGGCGACGAGCAGGGCTTCACCGGCGCCGGCGGCGACAAGGACGCCCGCCAGCCGATGTTCGCCTCCCGCACCGCCGACTACCTCGACGACGACCAGCTCGGCACCGACCGCACCCACGCCGAGGCCGCCTACGACACGAACGCGCCGCTCTACCGGCAGATCAGCGCCCTCGCCAAGCTGCGCAAGGCCAACCCGGCCCTCGCCGACGGCGTCCAGACCGAGCGCTACGCCGCCGACGGCCCCGGCGTCTACGCCTTCTCCCGCACCGACGCCAGGACCGGCACCGAGTACGTCGTCGCCCTCAACAACGCCGACGCCGCCAGGACGGCCACCTTCGCCACCGGCTCGGCCGGCATGACCTTCCGCGGCCTCTACGGCACCGACGCCACCGTGCGCTCCGGGGCCGACGCGAAGGTCACCGTCACCGTGCCCGCCGGCTCGGCGATCGTCCTCAAGGCCGCCGGCCGGCTCGCCGCGCCCGCCGCCGAGCCGGCGATCACCCTCCACGCGCCCGAGCCCGGCGCCACCGGCACCGTCGAGCTGACGGCCGACGTCACCGGCGGACAGCTGAACCGCGTCGTCTTCGCCGCCCAGACCGGTGACGGGAAGTGGCGCACCCTCGGCTCCGCCGACCACGCCCCCTACAAGGTCACCGACACCGTCGGCGCGGACACCCCGGCCGGCACCGCCCTGCGCTACAAGGCGGTCGTCGTCGACTCGGCGGGCCGCACCGCGAGCGCCACGGCCGCCTCCACGGCCGGCACCCCGCCCGCCGAGGAGACCCCCACCGCCGCCTCCCGCGACCACGTGATCGTCCACTACAAGCGACAGGACGGGAACTACCGGGACTGGGGCCTGTACGCCTGGGGCGACCTCGCCGACGGCGAGGCGACCACCTGGCCCGCCACCCACCCCTTCACCGGCCGCGACGCCTACGGCGCCTTCGCCTGGGTCAAGCTCAAGCCGGGCGCGTCGAACGTCGGCTTCCTCGTCATCGACCAGGACGGCACCAAGGACGTCGCCGCCGACCGCACCATCGACGTCACGAAGACGGGCGAGGTGTGGATCGAGGAGGGCAAGGAGCAGGTCGTCACCGAACGGCCCGAGTACCCGGCCCAGGACACGAGCAAGGCCGTTCTGCACTACCACCGGGCCGACGGCAACTACGACGGCTGGGGCCTGCACGTCTGGACGGGCGCCGCGAACCCCACCGACTGGGCGAAGCCGCTCGCACCGGTGAAGACCGACTCCTATGGCGCGGTGTACGAGGTGCCCCTCACCGAGGGTGCCAGCAGCCTCAGCTACATCCTCCACAAGGGCGACGAGAAGGACCTGCCCACCGACCAGGCCCTGGACCTCAAGGCGAACGGCCACGAGGTGTGGCTGGTGAGCGGCCAGGAGAAGTACCTGCTGCCGCAGCCCGCCGGTTCGGCCGCCGCCGTCGACCTCACCACCGCCAAGGCGGTCTGGATCGACCGGAACACCGTCGCCTGGAACGGCTCCGAGGGCGCCGCCTCCACCCAGCTGCTCGCCTCGCGCAGCGGCTCGGTCAAGGCCGACCACGGCACCCTCACCGGTGACGACGCGAAGTGGCTGCGCCTGACGAGGACCACCCTCACCGACGCCCAGAAGGCGAAGTACCCGCACCTGGCGGCGTACACCGCCTGGTCCGTCGACCCGCGCGACCGCGACCTGGTCCGCGAGGCCCTGCGCGGCCAGGTCGTCGCCGCCCAGCACGCCGCTGGGGGCACCTCCCAGGCGTCAGGCACCGGGGGAGGCGCGGTGCTCGCCGCGACCGGCGTCCAGACCGCCGGCGCCCTGGACGACCTCTACGCCGGCGCCACCGAGGCCGAGCTGGGCCCCGTCTTCCGCAACGGCCGGCCCACGCTGTCCGTGTGGGCGCCGACCGCGCAGGACGTGAAGCTGGAGATCGGCGACCGCACGGTGGCCATGCGCCGCGACGACGCCACCGGCGTCTGGTCCGTCACCGGCCCGGCGTCCTGGAAGGGCAAGCCCTACCGGTACGCCGTCCGGGTCTGGGCGCCCACCGCGGGCAAGGTCGTCACCAACGAGGTCACCGACCCCTACTCGGTCGCCCTGACCACCGACTCCGAGCGCAGCCTCGTCGTCGACCTCGACGACCGGGCGCTCGCCCCGGGCGGCTGGGAGACGTACGCGAAGCCGAAGGCCGTGCCGCTGCGCGACGCCCAGATCCAGGAGCTGCACATCCGCGACTTCTCCGTCGCGGACCGCACCGCCGACCCGGACCACCGGGGCACCTACCTCGCCTTCACGGACAAGGACAGCGACGGCTCGAAGCACCTGCGCGAGCTGGCGAAGGCCGGCACGTCCTACGTGCATCTGCTGCCCGCCTTCGACATCGCCACGATCCCCGAGAAGAAGTCCGACCGGGCGACGCCCGACTGCGACCTCGCCTCCTACCCGGCCGACTCCGAGAAGCAGCAGGAGTGCGTGACGAAGGCCGCCGCCAAGGACGCCTTCAACTGGGGCTACGACCCGTACCACTACACGGTCCCCGAGGGCTCCTACGCCACCGACCCGGACGGCACCGAGCGCACGGTCGAGTTCCGGAAGATGGTCAAGGCGCTCAACGACGACGGGCTGCGCGTCGTCATGGACGTCGTCTACAACCACACGGCGGCGAGCGGTCAGGCGGACACGTCCGTCCTCGACCGGATCGTGCCCGGCTACTACCAGCGGCTGCTGGCCGACGGCACGGTCGCGAACAGCACCTGCTGCGCGAACACGGCCACCGAGAACGCCATGATGGGCAAGCTGGTCGTCGACTCGATCGTCACCTGGGCCAAGGAGTACAAGGTCGACGGCTTCCGCTTCGACCTCATGGGCCACCACCCGAAGGCCAACATCCTCGCGGTCCGGAAGGCGCTGGACGAGCTGACCCTCGCCGAGGACGGCGTCGACGGCAAGAAGATCATCCTGTACGGCGAGGGCTGGAACTTCGGCGAGGTCGCCGACGACGCCCGCTTCGTCCAGGCCACGCAGAAGAACATGGCCGGCACCGGCATCGCCACCTTCTCCGACCGGGCCCGCGACGCCGTGCGCGGCGGCGGCCCCTTCGACGAGGACCCCGGCGTCCAGGGCTTCGCCTCCGGCCTCTACACCGACCCCAACTCGTCGGCCGCCAACGGCACCGAGGCCGAGCAGAAGGCCCGCCTGCTGCACTACCAGGACCTGATCAAGGTCGGTCTCTCCGGCAATCTCGCCGCCTACCGCTTCACCGACACCGACGGCAAGGAGGTCAAGGGCGCCGAGGTCGACTACAACGGTGCCCCCGCCGGCTACGCCGAGGCCCCGGGCGACGCCCTCGCCTACGCCGACGCCCACGACAACGAGGCCCTGTTCGACGCACTCGCCTTCAAGCTGCCGCAGGGCACGTCCGCCGACGACCGGGCCCGCATGCAGGTCCTCGCGATGGCCACCGCCGCCCTCTCGCAGGGCCCGGCGCTCTCCCAGGCCGGCACCGACCTGCTGCGCTCCAAGTCGCTGGACCGCAACTCCTACGACAGCGGCGACTGGTTCAACGCGATCCACTGGGACTGCTCCGACGGCAACGGCTTCGGCCGCGGGCTGCCGCCGGCCGCCGACAACAAGGACAAGTGGTCGTACGCCAAGCCTCTGCTGACCTCGGTGAAGGTCGGCTGCCCGCAGATCCGGGGCGCCTCGGCCGCCTACCAGGACCTGCTGAGGATCCGCACGGGCGAGAAGGACTTCTCCCTCGCCACCGCCGGCCAGGTGCAGTCCCGGCTCTCCTTCCCGCTCTCCGGGAAGGACGAGACACCCGGCGTGATCACCATGCGCCTCGGTGACCTGGTCGTCGTCTTCAACGCGACCCCCGAGGAGCAGCGGCAGCGGGTGGGCGACGCGGCCGGGACCGGCTACCGGCTGCACCCGGTGCAGGCGTCCGGAGCGGACCCCGTCGTGAAGAAGGCGGCCTACGCCCGGGACTCGGGCACCTTCACGGTCCCGGCCCGCACGGTCGCGGTCTTCACCCGCGCGGGCTAGGGGAAGGCCCCGGCTAGGGTGCTCCTGTCCGCCCGAGAACAGGAGCACCCCATGCCGCAGATCACCATCGAGCGTTCCGCCTGGCTTGACGACGTCGACTGGGAGGAGTTGGCGGTCGCCCTGCACCCGGTCGTCGTCGAGACGGCCGCCGCGCGGCTGGAGGCGTGCAAGACACGGGTGCTGCGCGGCGAGGAGGACGTCGTCGGCGCCGAGAAGGGGCGGCACGCCATCGTGGACGTCTCCATCGCCCTGCTCGCCGGCCGCTCCGACGAGACCAAGGCGCGCCTCACCGAGGCCGTGGTGGACCTGCTGCGCAAGCACGTCCCGCCCAGGGACGGGGTCACCCTGCACCTGTCGGCCGAGGTCCGCGACCTCGACCCGTCCTACCGCAAGGCCGTGGTCTGAGCTACGACGCCAGCTCGATCAGCCGGCCGACCAGGTCCGTGAACGGGCCGTCGGCCGGTTCGTCCTTCAGGATGCCGCGCAGCAGCTCGCCCATCTCCTCGTCCTGGGCGGCGCTCACCGCCAGCAGCGCGGCGAAGTCGTGCACGAGCTGCGCCTCCAGCTCGGCACGCGGGATGCGCCGGCCGTCCAGCCAGATCAGGGCCGTCGACTCGGCGAGCGAGATCCAGGAACGGACGACCAGTTCCAGCCGCGCGGGCGGATCGGTGACGCCCAGGTGCGCCAGGATCTGCTCGTACGCGGCCTGCCGCACCGAGTCGACGAGCGCGTTCGCCGTGGACACCGTGCTCAGGGAGCAGGCGCCGCCCGCGGAGACCGCCGGGCCCCCGCGCATCAGCGCCGAGAAACCGGGGCCGTGCTCGTCGACGAAGTCGAAGTAGCGCCCCATCACCCGCAGCAGCCGCGCCCCCAGCGGCCCCTGGCGCGGCTCCTCGAACCGGGCCGCCAGATCGCTGGAGGCCCGCTGCAACGCGGCCTCGTACAGGCTGAGTTTGCCGGGAAAGTAGTGATAGACCAGTGGGCGCGAGATGCCCGCGGCCGACGCTATCTCGTCGATGGAGACCTCGTCGGGCGAGCGGCGGCTGAACAGATCGAGCGCGACGCCGATCAACTGCTGCCGCCGCTCCTCGACGCCCATTCTGCGGCGTACCCCGGTAGTCATACGAACACCTTACCGATCGGATCCGGCCCCCGAACGGGCCCGACCGGGCATCGGTGTTCACCGGTCTCACAGATCCAGCACGAGCCGCGTCCCCTTGGCGCGCGAGACGCAGATCAGCATCGATTCACCGCGCTCCGAGTCGGTCAGCAGCTCGTCCCGGTGGTCGATCTCGCCCTCCAGCACCCGCTGTTGGCAGGTCCCGCACCAGCCCTGCTCGCAGGAGTACGGGGTGTTCGGCAGCTCGGTGCGCACGGCGGCCAGCACGGACGAGTCGGCGGCCACGGTCAGGGTGCGCCCGCTGCGCTGCAGCTCGACCTCGAACTCCCCGTCGCCGCCCGCCGTCGTACGCGGCGCGAACCGCTCCAGGCGGGGGTCCGTGCCCTCCGGGAGCCGCTCCTCGACGGCCGCCATCAGCCCTTCGGGGCCGCAGCAGTAGACGGCCGCCCCCTCGGGCAGGTCCGCGAGGAAGGCGTCCAGGGCCGGCAGCCCCTCCTCGTCCTCGGCGACCACGGTGACCCTCTCCCGGCCGGCGTCCAGCTTCTCGACGTCCTCCAGGAACGGCATCGAGGCCCGCGTCCGCCCGCCGTACAGCAGCCGCCACTCGGCGCCCTCCGGCAGCGCCCGCAGCATGGGCAGGACCGGGGTGATGCCGATGCCGCCCGCGACGAACACATAGGCGGGCGCCTCGACCAGCGGGAAGCGGTTGCGCGGCCCGCGCACCTCCAGCTCCGTCCCCTCCTGCACCTGCTCGTGCACCTCACGCGAGCCGCCCCGCCCGTCCTCGACCAGCCGCGTGGCGACGGTGTACGAAGAGGTGTCCTCCGGATCGCCGCACAGGGAGTACTGCCGGACCAGCCCCGAGGGCAGGACCAGGTCCAGGTGCGCGCCCGGCTCCCAGCGCGGCAGGTCGTGCCCCTCCAGACGGATCCCGACCACCCCGTCGGCCAGCCGTTCGTGCGCGGTGACCAGCAGGTTCAGGCCACGGGGCGCGGAGCGCCCGGGAGCCGACGGCTGCGCGGCGGTCGCCGTCGCCGGCGAGGCCGGGACCCGGCCGCGTATCGCCCGCCGGACGACCAGCGCGGCACCGGCCACCAGCAGCAGGGTCTTCAGCGTGGAGGCATGCTTGTTAGACATGACGTCAATGTACTGACGAGTAAGCCTGTCAGGAAGCCTTGTGCGGGCACTTGTTGACGCAAGCGTCAGCAAGCGCGGATCGCGGCGGCTAGCGCAGCCCGCCGATCGTCCGCCCGTCCTCCAGCGTGCCCTTCAGCTCGGCCTCCGCGCCCTGCTCGGCCGCGGCCGTCAGCAACGGGCCGTCGGCGGAGCCGGAGACCCCGCCCGACGCCTCGACCGACTCCGTGTCCCGGCTGCCGGCGGCCAGCAGGTACCAGTGCCCGCCCTCCGACTTCCACAGCACCCCGGCCAGCACGTGCGGATCCCGCTTGCCGCACGCCGGCACGTCCTGGGCCCTGGCGGCCACCGCGCCCCGCGTCCCGCCCGGCGTCCGGAACTGCGCCATCACCCGCGCCCCGGGCCCCCGCCAGGTCTCGGCCCGCATGCACACCCACTCGCCCGACCCGGTGTCGTCGGGCAGCGGCTGGCTCGCGAACTCCCAGGCGTTCACCGACCGCACCCCCTGCCCGCGCACGGCGCCCAGGGAGCAGGCGTACGGCGCCCAGGCGTGCAGCGCCCCGGCACCGGAGACGTCCTTCGCCTTCCCGGGCCGCCCCGTCGTGAGCCGGGCCGGGACCAGCTCGCCGAGGTCGCTCATCAGCCGGGTGTGCGAGCCGTCGGTCAGCTGGAGCACGTTCCACGAGGTGCAGTCCCCGGAGCGCTGGACCGGCGTGGCCAGCGGCGAGGTCACCCCGTCGGCCAGCGTCAGCTCCATCGCCCCGGAACCCGGCTTCACCAGGTCCCGTTCGGCGGCCTTCGTCACCCAGGGCGCCGTCAGATAGCGCACGTTGCCGTCGGCCCGGCCCAGCACCACCGCGGCCGCCTCCGCCCGGCCGGCCCCGTCGGCCCGCGCGAAGTCGAGCGCGGCACCCGCCGTGCCGTCCTTCGGCTCGGCGTACCGGACGATGCGCAGACCGTCGTAGAGGATCACCACGTGCGCGGTGTCGACGGTCCCGGCGTACAGCAGCTGCGGCGGTCCGGCCGGGCCGCCGCTCGCGGTGCCCGTCGTCGCCGAGACCCGCACGTTCCCGCCGGGGCGGGCCCAGACGGCGAGGGCCCGGCGCAGCAGCTTCCGGTCACCGGTCAGGTCACCGCGCGCCGGCCACACCGAGAAGTCGGTGCGCGCGGACGTCTTCCAGGCGGTGGGCGCGGCCTTCGTGAGCCTGCCCGGGTCGAGCGCCGCCTCGGCCGCCGCGTTGCGCCCGCCCGCCGGGGCGGCGGCACCGTCCGGCCCCCAGCCGTCGCCGGGCAGCCCCAGCAGCGCCCCGCACACCACCAGCGCCGCCCCGGCGACCAGCGCGGCCTTCGTGTGCCGGCGGCGCCGCATCAGATCGGTGGGCCGGGCCTGGAGGGAACAGGGATCGAACTCGGGGGAGGCGAGCAGCGCGTACCGGTCCGCCACCCCGTCGGCCTCCCGCAGCGCCGCGTCGGCGTCGGCCTCGGCGACCCCGGCGGCCGTGAGCACGCGCCGTACGTCGCCGTCCGGCAGCCGCTCGAGACCGCGCAGCGCGTACGCCGCCCGGGCCGGGCCGGACAGGGCGGACAGCCGCTGGTCCAGGGCGAGTTCGTCGGCGCCGCCCGAGCGCGGGAACAGCTTGAGCCCCCACACCTGCGGCAGCAGCGGCGGCAGCTGGGCCCGCCGGGGCCACGCCAGGCGCCGCAGCGGCAGCCCCGCCTGCAGCGCCGTCCGCACGACCCGCAGCCGCACCAGGGCGTACCCCGGGTCGCCCTCACGGCCGGAGGACTGGGCCGGGATCACGGGCGTCGCCGTCCGGTTCCCGGGCAGCGCACGCTGGGTCAGGGCGTGCGCCGTCAGCACCCGGCGGCCGCGGCCGAGGTCCGGCGGCAGCACCAGATAGGCGAGGCGGACCAGGCCCGGATAGTGCTCGACGAGCGCGGCCTCGGCCTGCTCGACGTCGACGACCGGGTCACCGGCGGACGGTGCGGCGTGCTTGGCGACATCCTGTGACTGCACGTCCAGTGGAACGAGCCAGTCGGCCCGTGGTCACCCGGGGTGCCCGTTGAGTGGTTCCCGCCCCGCCGCCGTACCGATGACCGGGGCCCCGTGCCGGGGCTCCGTGCGGCATGTCGCCGGAAGGGACCGGAGGAACACATGAGGCTGACCCGACCGCTGCTCGCGCTGGCCGGAGCGGTGACGGTACTGGCGCTGACGGGCTGCGCGTCCGAGGGGGACGGCGCGGCCGTGCCACAGACGGCGACCGGGAGCCTGGAGCACCTGGCCGCCGAGGCCGACTGCGAGCCGGACCTCCAGACCGACGCGGACACCATCCGCCAGGCCATCTGCGTCCGGGGCGACGAGAAGTACATCCTCGCCACCTTCGCCACCGACCGCGGACAGCGCGAGTGGATCAACACGGCCAAGGACTACGGCGGCTACTACCTCGTCGGCCGCAAATGGGTCGCCGTCGGCCACGAGGACGTCGTGGCCGGACTGCGCGGCCGGCTCGGCGGCACCCTGGAGCAGGGCGCCCGGCACGGGGGCGGCACGCACCCGGCCGGACACGGCGGTCACGGCGGCCACGGGAGCTGACCGCCCCCGCACACGGGTGAGGGCCGGTGGCGGACGCCCGCCACCGGCCCTCCTCGTGCCCCGGGGCGGGACTACGTGCAGTCCTGGCCGTTGTTGATGCAGTCGACCACCTTGTTCATCAGGTTCTCGTCCATGACGTTGATGAAGTCGTTGTGGTCGGTGATCGGCTTGTGCAGCTGCTCCGGGAAGCTGTCCACCGCGTACGGGTTCTGCACCTGGCCGTTCTCGACGGTCGGGGTGGGGATGTCGTACACCAGGCGGACCTGGAGCTGGGGGATGGCCTGGAAGCCGTCCGGGCAGTTGCCGTTCTCGTCGACGAACGCCGTGTGCGTGCGGTGGTTGGCGCTGTCGATGTTCTGGCCGTCCCAGCAGCTCTGGAAGTTGGTGGTCCGCACCACCTGGCTGCCGTCGGGGCACAGCGGGTACTTGTCCGTGACCTGCCGGTCCTCGAAGCCCGTGCAGCTCCACGAACTGTTGGCGTTCGCGTCGCCGTTGGTGAAGGACTTGGCGTCACCGGTGATGATGCGCAGGAACTTCGGCATCGCCACCACGTCGCCCTGCCGGCTGCCGACGAACCTCAGCTGCGCCTCGGCGGGTTTGAGGATCCGGCCGATGTTGCCCTCGGCACCGCCGCCCTGGTCGCCCGCGTCGAACTCCTGCGTTCCGTCCTGGAGCCGCAGCACCGGCCAGTAGTACGTCGACCTGTCGCCCTGGTTCTGGCACGAGGTGTCGGCGTTCGCCAGGTCGTCGTCGCTGGAGAACGCGTCGTTGTCCTGATTGCCGACGTAGTCGTGGGTGTGGTGGGCGCCGTTGTCGACACCGGGGGCGGCGATCAGGTTGTCGCTGTTGAACAGGTTGTTCTCGTTGACGCCGCAGTCGGTGGTGAAGGTGCCGGTGGAGCCGCCGTCGCCGTCCGCGGCGAGACCGTTGCGGCTGTTGCGCGAGTTCGGCTGGACGTCGTTGATGTCGATGAAGTCGTCGGCGACCGGCCCCGCGACACCGTTGCCGTTGTCGTCCTGGTTCTGACCGTCGCCGCCGTTCTGACCGTCGCCGCCCTGACCGCCGTCGTCCTGACCGTCGCCGCCGTTCTGGCCGCCGTCTCCCTGGCCGTCGCCGCCCTGCTGCTGGTCGGCGGGCCGGCCCTGGCAGGAGGCCAGCTCGTCCAGGCCGTCGTCCGCCCGGCCGCCGGCCCGGTTGATCTCCAGCTGGATCCGGTCGATGATCACCTTCCGCCGGTCCCTGAGCGGCCCGAGGATGGCGTTGTCGACGAACCGGGAGTCCCCGGCCTGCGCCTGCCGCGTGGTGGCGAGCCGCTGGTAGGCGTCCGTGATCTGGCTGTCCAGCGTGGCCAGTTCGCCGTCCACCTCCCCGCGGGCCCGGTCCGGCACGTCGCGCATCCGCTGGCCCACGTCGGGGCAGTCGATGGTCGCGACCCACGCCCCGGCCGACCTCGTCCGGTCGTGGCCCCCGCCCCCGTGCTCCTCGTGGGCCGAGGCGTAGAAGTTCGCCCAGACCAGCCCGCCCCCACCGAGCGCCAGGGCCGCCACCCCGGCAACGGCCTTGGCGGCCAGCGGCATTCGGCGTTTTCTTGTGTTGCGTCCCATGGAACTCCTCTGACTTCCTTGCGGGGCATCGAGGCGCCCGACAGGAGTGAAGCGGCTCCCTTCCATACGGAAGCCGCTCCGGCGGTGTTCAGCCGTCCTGGGAATTGAGGGGTCCGGTGGGACCGGTGTGACTCAGCGGCCCTGGTCCAGATAGGCGAGAACCGCCAGGACACGGCGGTTGTCGTCGTCCGAGACCTCGAGGCTCAGCTTGGCGAAGATGTTCGCGGTGTGCTTCGCGATCGCGCGCTCGGTGACGACGAGCCTGCCCGCGATCGCCGCGTTGGTCCGCCCCTGCGCCATCAGCTCCAGCACCTCCAGCTCCCGGGGCGTCAGCCGCTCCAGCGGCCGGTCCTGCGCCGCACGCCGGCTCAGCAGCTGCTGGATGACCTGCGGATCCATCGCCGTGCCGCCCGCCGCCACCCGCCGTACGGCGTCCACGAACTGCTCCGCGTCGAACACCCGGTCCTTGAGCAGATACCCCACCCCGCCGCTGCCGTCGGCGAGCAGCTCCCGCGCGTACAGCTGCTCCACGTGCTGCGACAGCACCAGCACCGGCAGCCCGGGGCGGTTGCGGCGGGCCTCCAGGGCGCACTGGAGGCCCTCGTCCGTGAGCGTGGGCGGCAGCCGGACGTCGACCACGGCGACGTCCGGCTCCAGTTCGGCCAGCGCCCGGGCCAGCTCGGGGCCGGTCTCGACGGCCGCGGCGATCTCGAAGTCGTGGGCCTCCAGGAGCCGGACCAGCCCGTCGCGCAGCAGGAACAGGTCTTCGGCTAGGACAACGCGCAAGGGATCTCCATGGTGACCATGGTGGGGCCGCCCGCCGGGGAGCTGACGGCCAGGACGCCGTCGAATGTACCCAGCCGCCGCTCCACCCCGGCCAGCCCCGATCCCGCACCGGCCACCGCACCGCCCCTGCCGTTGTCGGTGACCGAGATGCGCAACAGACCCTCGCGGTGGTGCACGTCGACCCAGATCCGGTCGGCGCCGGAGTGCTTCACGGCGTTGGTGAGCAGCTCGCTGACGGCGAAGTACGCGGCCGACTCCACCGGCGCCTCCGCACGGCCGGGCAGGTCCACCTCGGTCTCGGCCGGAACGGGCAGCCGCAGCGCCAGCGCCCGTACGGCGTCCCCGAGCCCGCGTTCGGCGAGGACCGGCGGGTGGATGCCGCGCACCAGCTCGCGCAGCTCCGTCAGGGCCTCCGCGGAGGACCGCCGGGCCTGCGCCAGCAGCTCGCGGGCCTTCGCCGGGTCCTTCTCGAGCAGCGCCTCGACGGTGCCCAGGTCCATGCCCATGGCGACCAGCCGGGCCTGCGCCCCGTCGTGCAGGTCCCGCTCGATGCGGCGCAGCTCGGCGGCGGACGTGTCGACGGCGTCGCGGCGCGTCTCGGTCAGCACCCGCACCCGCTCGGCCAGTTCGCCCTCACCGGTGCCCAGCAGGCCGGCGGTGAGCCGGAAGTGGGCGTGCAGCGCGCGCGGGGCGAGCCAGATCGCCGGCACGAGGAGGACCACGGCCAGCGCGGCGGCGTAGTACGCGGAGGTCTGGCCGGTGACGTGCACGAAGCCGTACCAGTAGCCGTCGGGCATCGCCCGCCACAGCCCGGCCGCGATCACGAACCCCTCCAGCGGGTACAGCGGCAGCGCGAAGGCGAGCAGGGCGAGGACGAAGCCCGCCGTCATGTCGGCCGGCAGCCAGCGGAAGTCCCGCCAGGTCGCCGGGTCGCGGAGCATGCCGAAGGTGCGGGCCCACGGGTTGGCGTCCGCGGGCAGCGGCCGGTACGTCCGCGGGATGCGCACCCCGCCCCACTCGGCGGCCAGCAGCCGCCGCCGGTCCGCGAAGGCCCGCACCCCCGTCAGCACCCACGGGGTGGTGACGATGCCGACGCCGATCGGGACGAGCGCGATCGACACCAGGGTCAGGCAGAAGCAGAGCACCGCGCCGGGCAGGCTGATCAGCGCCAGGGCCAGCCCCCGTACGGCCGTCAGGCCCAGGTGCCGTATCCGCGTCCCGGCGTCGCCGCCGCTGTCGCTCGTCGTCTCGAAGCTCATGACCCCAGTCTCGCGGAGCCGGCGAGGCGGGTCACTGGGCCGGACCCCCGGTCAGGGGGTGGTGCCAGGTACACCGTTCCTAAGGACTGAGCGGGAGTAAGTCCTGTTGCCAGGACTTGCGCTCAGTCGGACGCCCCGAACGGTGTTGGGTGTCCTGGTCGCCCGCGTTCGCACCGCGTCCCGGTGGCACGGATCGGGTCCGTGGTCCGGGCATGCGGGGGCGGGGTCCCCCCGTCCGCCTGCACGAACCACCGTGCCGCCCCCCAGCGTGCGCGCCACTGGGATGCGGTGAGTCCGGCGGCAGTCAGATGTTGCCGGGCGCGGGCCAGCCGCTTCCCGCCCCGCACGATGCGTACCGTGCCCGCCGTCCAGTCCGTGCGCGTCCTCGCCGGCCGGTCCTCCAGCACGCGCAGGCGCCGGGCCTTGGCGTGCCACTCCCGCCGGCTGCGATACCCGCCCGGAGCGCGCTTGCTGCCCTTGTGCCCCACGGGCAGGGACAGTCGGTGGCGGATGGTGCGCACCCCCGCCTCCAACGACTGGAGACAGGCGTGGGCGCCACGGCGGGCCAGCGCCCACTGATCGTGCGTGGCCTTGGTGATCGCACCCGCCCACCGGGCCGACGAGCGAGGTGTCAGCTCCCGCTTGCGCGCCGCCCACGCTGCCGCGTCGTGGTCCAGGCCGTCCCGGCAGCGCGCTGCGAGGTCACGACCGGCGAGCGTGCCCAGATGCGCACCCACCCGCCGCAGCACCACCTCGTCGGCGGCGGTGAGCTGCTTGAGCCGGGTACGCACGCACCCCCGACGGGCCCGGCACGACGAACGGCGCTGCAAGCTCGCGCACCCCGCTCATCCCCACACCTCCTCCCGGCCAGCCCACCCGCCCGGCCCTCAAACCCGGCCTGCCCACCCAACGAGCACCCCCCGCAAAGGTCACCCATTCGACCGACGAACTCTCATTCCCCACCCCACGCAAACAGCACGCACTCCCGGCCGTGACCATCCGCGCTCACTCATGCACGCCAGAACGCACTCGCACTCAGCCAGTTCCCAACTGTTCTCCACCCCCGTCCGCCGCGAGTACCTTCGCCTCCGTCTCCGGGTCCAGGCCCACCGGCGGGCGGTCGGGGCGCTGCGGGGCCGTCCCGCCGATCTTCCGTAGCCAGGTCCAGGTGTCGGCGACGGTCTCGCCGACCGGCCGGCAGCGCAGCCCGGTCGCCAGGGCGCGCGAGACGTCGGCCGTGTGCAGGGCGTCGTGCAGATCGCTGCCCGGCGGCACCCACACCGGCAGCTGCGTCCACGGCTGCACCCCGGCGTCGAGCACGGTGCCGGGGTCCGTCCAGCGCGGTTCGGCCGCACCGCCCGTGACCCGGACGCAGGCGTCGAGCAGGTCGCCCATGGTGGTGTGCCCCGGCGCGGAGACCAGGTTGTACGGCCCGCTCAGCTCCCGCTCCGCCGCCCCGAGGGTCCAGTCGGCGAGATCGCGGACGTCGATGTACTGCAACGGCAGCTCCCGGGGCCCGGGTGCGAGCACCGGGCCGCCGCGCGCGACGCGGTCCAGCCACCACGGCAGCCGCCCGACGTTCTCGTACGGACCGAGGATCAGGCCGCTGCGCACGAGCACCGAGCGGTCCGCGCCGAAGGCGTCCAGGACGGCCAGTTCGGCGCCCCGCTTGTCCCGCGCGTAGTCGAGCTGCCCGGCGTCCGCCGCCGCGCCCTCGACCAGCGGGGCGTCCTCGGTGTACCCGGCGGGCGGGGCCCACGCGTACACCGAGCAGCTCGACACGTACACGTACCGTCCGACGCGACCGGCCAGCAGCCGTGCCGCCTCCAGCACCGCGCGGGGCGCCGCCGACCAGGTGTCGACGACGGCGTCCCAGCTCCCCTCGGCGAGGGCGGTGAGCCCGTCGGGCGCGGTGCGGTCGCCGTGCAGCGAGTGCACCCCCGGCGGCGGCGCGTGCCGCCCCCGGTGGAAGACGGTCACCTCCCAGCCGCGCCCGAGCGCCGCCTCGACCACGGCCCGCCCCACGAACTCCGTACCGCCCAGCACCAGTAGCCTCATGCGGGCCACTCTGCCCGGCGCGGCGGGCCGGGGGAACGCCGCTCTGCCGACAGCAGAGGCCGGCGCCCCCGGCGTCCGGCGGCCCCGGCGTCCGGCGGCCCCGGCGTCCGGCGGCCCCGGCGTGTCCGGCGTTCTCAGCGTCCGGTGGGCGGCGTGTACTTGTAGCCGACGCGCCGCACGGTCTGGATCGTCCGGCGGTGCTCGGCGCCCAGCTTGCGGCGCAGCCGGGCGACGTGCACGTCCACGGTGCGGCCGTCGCCGACGTGGCCGTAGCCCCACACCGTGGTGACGAGCTGGTCGCGGGTGTGCACCCGGTGCGGATGCGCGACGAGATGGGCGAGCAGCTCGAACTCGAGGTAGGTCAGGTCGAGCCGGCGTCCGTCCACGGAGGCGGTCCGGCGCGCGGAGTCGATCCGCACCAGCGGGTCGTCGGCGACGTCGGCCTCCTTGACGTCCTGCCGGGCCGTGCCGGGTACGGCCACCGGTGCGAAGGGCGGCTGCTGGTCGGCGGGGACGAGCACCAGGTACCCGACCATGGGCGGCCGGCCCGGCAGCGTGGGCAGGGTGTGCGGGGGAGCGGGCAGCCAGGTGGCGCCCGGCGGCAGGAAGTCCCTGACGTCCACCACCTCGTCCCGGTCCACGGCCCGCAGTCGGTGGCGGGCGGAGGAGGCGGGGGCGGCGGCGGTGACGGGAGCGGGGGAGAGGGAACGAGTGGTCGCCATGAGAGGTCAGCTCTTTCGCGCGAGGAGTTCGTCGGGAGGCCGACGGCCGCGGCGCGGCGGCCGGGGCGTCGGGGACGTACGTCGTGCGCGTCGGCGAAAGCCGGGACTACGGCTTCAGAGGGCCGACGCGGTCGTCGCGCGGCAACACACCCGGTCGAAGTCGTGATGCTGACGGGAAGGCCAGAAGGGCTCGAGGTCGTGGCGACCCGTCGCGGCGTGCTTCTGGAAGGCGGACATGGGTCCATTGAAGCAGACGGCGGCCCGGTTCAGGAGACTCCTCTCACTGCTTGGACGTCCGACGGCGTCTCCCTGACACCCCGTCGGCCGAAAACCGACGCCGGAGCCGAGGCCGGAGCGGGTGCCGGAGCGGGTGCCGGAGCGGACGCCGGGGGCTACGCCGAAAGGGGCGTCCGCCACGAAGGCGGACGCCCCTCCCCGGGACGGTGCGGATCAGACCTGGCCGGCCTTCTCCAGCGCGGAGCAGCAGGTGTCCACCAGCAGGCGGGTCACCACGTACGGGTCGACGTTGGCGTTGGGACGACGGTCCTCGATGTAGCCCTTGCCGTCCTTCTCGACCTGCCACGGGATGCGGACCGAGGCACCGCGGTCGGAGACGCCGTAGGAGTACTCGTTCCACGGGGCGGTCTCGTGCAGGCCGGTCAGACGGTCGTCGATGCCCGCGCCGTAGTTCTTGACGTGGTCCATCGGCTTGGAGCCCTCACCGAGCGACTCGCACGCGGTGATGATCGCGTCGTACCCCTCGCGCATCGCCTTGGTGGAGAAGTTGGTGTGCGCGCCCGCGCCGTTCCAGTCGCCCTTGACCGGCTTGGGGTCGAGGGTGGCGGAGACGCCGAAGTCCTCGGCGGTGCGGTAGAGCAGCCAGCGGGCCACCCACAGCTGGTCGGAGACCTCCAGGGGCGCCAGCGGGCCCACCTGGAACTCCCACTGGCCGGGCATGACCTCGGCGTTGATGCCGGAGATGCCGAGACCGGCCTTGAGGCAGTTCTCCAGGTGCGCCTCGACGACGTCGCGGCCGAAGATCTCGTCCGAGCCGACACCGCAGTAGTAGCCGCCCTGCGCGGCCGGGAAGCCGCCCTCGGGGAAGCCCAGCGGGCGCGAGCCCTTGAAGAAGGTGTACTCCTGCTCGATGCCGAAGATCGGCTCCTGCGCGGCGAAGCGCTCGGACAGCTCGGCCAGCGCGGCGCGGGTGTTGCTCGGGTGCGGCGTCAGGTCCGTGTCGAGGACCTCGCACAGCACCAGGATGTCGTCGCCGCCGCGGATCGGGTCGGGGCAGGAGAAGACCGGCCGGAGCACACAGTCCGAGGAGTTGCCCTCGGCCTGGTTGGTGGAGGAGCCGTCGAAGCCCCAGATCGGCAGCGCGTCGAGACCCGCCGGAGCGCCCGTGATGATCTTCGTCTTGGAACGGAGCTTGGCCGTCGGCTCGGTGCCGTCGATCCAGATGTACTCAGCCTTGAAGGTCACGGGGGACACATCCTTCGGGGTGGGTCTGGGCGCACTTGCGGGTGCTGCGGCGCTGCGGCACCGGGGCGCCGCGTCTACTGCCGTGCAGCGTGTCAACGGGCGATTTCCCGTCCGTTGCCCATATGTGAACCCCGTGTTACCTGGGGAAGGTGTGGTGCGTCTCACGGACCCGGCCCCCGCTCTGAGCGGGGCGAGCGGAGGCCGGGGGCGGGGGGAGTGAGGGTCAGCCGGTCAGTGGATCACCCCACCTTCTCGATCAGGGCCCGGCGGATCAGGAACTTGCCCTGCTCCCGGACCTGTTCGAACGCGGCGTTGTTGAGCAGGACGCAGCTGCCGGAGACCGAGTTCACCTCCACCGTCGTGGACTTGTCGTTGTCCAGGTTGGTCACCCTGAGCTTGGTGCCCACGGGGAACTGGTTGCTGGACGCGGCCGGGGCGCCGCCCTCGCCGGAGAGGGTGACGGTGGAGCCGTTGCACACCTGCGCACCTGCCTGCGCCGCGTCGCCGTCCGCCTGGTCGCCGGGCTGTTCGGCCTGAGGGGGCTGCGCGCTCTGAGGGGGCTGCGCGGTCTGAGGGGGCTGCGCCTCCTGCGGCGGCTGCGCGGCTTGGGAGTCCTGAGCCGACTCCCCGACCGCACACCCGGACGCCTCCTGCTTGCGCTTGATCTCCTCGATGACCGCCTCGCGGTTGGCGATCCGGGCCTCGGACTGCGCGTCGGGCGCGGCCCGCTGGCCCTCGATGAACCGCTCGTTGTTGCCGAGCGCGGTGGCCAGGCCCTGGCAGACGGTGGAGTCCTGGGCGGACTTGGTCTGCGCGTTCTGCGTGGTCTGCGCGGCGTTCGAGGCGTTCGCCATCACGAAGGCCCCGGCGCCCGCCACCGACGCGGCGCTCACCAGCAGCGCGATCTTCTTCTTCGTACCGAGACTTCTCCTGCGCGACATGCGCGCCTCCTGAAGAGGTAGGGGAGCGTACGCCGCTATGTACGAGATACCGAACGCGGTTACTCAGCGGTCACGGGGATCCGGCGGAGTAACCTGCGTCACATCCGGGCCGAGGGCAGGTCAGCTCGGCCCGGGGCCGTCGCCGTCCTCGTAGGCCACCACGTTGTCGTCGACGTACTGGAGAAGGCCCTCCGTCTGCCGGGTCAGCTCGGCCTCCCCGGTCTCCGCGCCGTCCCCCCACTGACCGTTGGCGAACACCACCGAGCGCACGGACATCAGGCGGCGGAAGACACCGGCCGAGCCGGGCGGCACCGTCGGCAGGCCGGCCTCGGGCGGCGGGTCGAGCGAGACGGTCTGGTAGGTCACCGGGTCCATCGAGGCCATGGCGAACACGGAGGCGGCGTCCTCCGCGCGCCGGAAGCTCATCACGGTCACGGTCACCTGTGAGCGCCGCTCGGCGTCGGTGAACAGGGCGGCGGTGAGCCTGAGGCAGCCCTTCCCCTGGTCGATCAGGGCGGCCAGCTCCGGCGACGTGCCCCGCGCGCACTCGGTCGTCGTGGCCAGGTCGACGCGCTCGTACCGGGAGCCGTCGGACAACCGGACGTCCGTGTCCGGGAAGGCCTGCTCGGGCCGGACGACCGGGCGCGCGAGCAGGGAGGGGAGGGAGGAGGGCGCGTCGGAGGGCATGGTGACGGAGACGGAGGGCGCCGAGACCCCGGAGGGCACCGAGACGGCCGTGGCGGACGCCGTGGGGGCCCCTTCCGCGACCGCGTCGTCGTCCTCGCCACCGGTCAGCGTCACGGCGCCGGCGACCACGGCCGCGGCAAGGAAGCCGCAGGTCGCCGCGGCCACCGCGAGCCGGGTGCGCCGACGCCGGCGTATGCGTTCCTGCTCGGCGGCCCAGGCCGCCGCGGCGGGGTCGTAGGGCAGCCCGTAGCGCATGCCTTGATCATCTGGGGTCACGGCGGCGCAGCGTAACAGGGCCCGCCGACACCGGCCCCGGCGGCGTCCGGCGCCGGATTCAGCGGGACAGGGCGTCCCGTACCGCCTCCTCGGAGCGGCCCACCACGGCCGTTCCGTCGTCCGCCGTGATGATCGGGCGCTGGATCAGCTTCGGGTGCGCGGCGAGCGCGGCGACCCAGCGGTCGCGTGACGCGTCGTCACGGGGCCAGTCCTTCAGGCCCAGTTCCTCGGCGGCGGGCTCGCCGGTGCGGGTGATGTCCCACGGTTCGAGGCCGAGGCGGGCGAGGACCTCGCGGATCTCGTCCTCGCCGGGCACGTCCTCCAGGTACCGGCGGACCGTGTAGTCGGCGCCCTCTGCGTCGAGCAGGCTGATGGCGCTGCGGCACTTGGAACAGGCCGGGTTGATCCAGATCTCCATGGCGTACACGGTAGCCCGAGGGGTGCGAAACCCGTTCTCCCCGTACGTCCCAAGCGTCCCGAAAGCCCTTGTGGCCAGGGGCTTTTGTCAGTGGGGGGCGGTAAAATAGAAGCAGTGTTCGAGGGTGTCGCCGGGGTGTCCGGACGGCGCCCCGACCGCGACAGGAGGAGGATGCCCGTGCCCGCTGCCGCACTGAAGCAGAAGCCGTTGCCCACCCAGTCGACCGCCGAGCGACCCGTCCTGCTCGACCTGCCGTACCGGCCCGTGGAGAAGAGTCCGCTGCCGGCGGGCCGCCCCCGCGAGTGGTACGTCACGCACAACCGCCGGCTCAAGGCGATGCGGCTCGCCATCGCCCTGCTCGACTCCGGCGTCTATCTGCCGAACCAGGCCCGCAACGAGACGATACGCAGCGCGGCGGAGACGATCGGCGTGCACCCGCCGTCGGACACGACGTGCCACATGGTGCGGGCGCTGATGCGGTACTCGCGGTGACGCGGGCGCGGGGTGCCGTTCTTCGTGACGGTGCCCCGCGCCGGCGTGAGTCGTGCGCCCGTGATCGCTCGCGCTACGCCGACAGCTCCCGTTCCAGCGGTGTCCGGAAGCGTGGGGTGATCCGGGTGGTGCCCACCCAGGTCCTCAGGCGTTCCGCCTCCGTCGTGATCGCCGTCTCGGCCTCGCGGCCGGCGTCCGTGTCGTCCAGGATCCGCCAGACGATCTCCCCGTCGGCCCGCTGGGCCCAGCCGCCGATCACGCGGCCGTTCCACCACACCGTCGGGCCGACGTTGCCGCTGCGATCGAAGAGCGCCGGCCGCAGTGCGGGCGCGAGATACCAGTCCCGGTGCCGCCAGCCCATCGCCGTCGGATCCAGCGCGGGCAGCAGCGCGGCCCAGGGCGCGGCCGGCGCCGCCACCGGGCCGGTGTCACCGGCGGCCACATACCCCGTGCCCTCGTCCAGCGACACCGTCTCCGCGCCGATCGCGGACAGCGCCCGGCGGACCTCCGTCACCCGCCACCCCGTCCACCACGTGAGGTCCTCCTCGGTGGCCGGCCCGCACGCCTCCAGCCGGCGGCGCAGCAGGTCCGCCTGCGCCCCGGCGGTGTCCAGCTCGGGATGCGGGGGCGCCGGCGCCCAGCGGAACTGGCTGGACGTCCACGAGCCCAGCGGCCGGCCCCGCACGACCTTGCCCTCCACGCCCAGCACCTTCAGCAGCCGGGTGGAGACCGTGTGCACGCCCTCGTAGCTCTTCCCGGCCGCGTACACGAACTGCTCCTTCAGCCGCGGCTCGTCCCGGGCCAGCTCGGCCGCCGTCGCCTGCCCGCGCCGGGCCAGCGCCGCCAGCGCCGACTCCTCGACCTCCGCCAGCCAGGCCCCGTCCGGCGCCCCGGCCGTCGCCATGTGCTTGAGCAGCGCGGCCCGCTCCCGGGCGGCCACCGCGAGACCGGTCGAGGCGTGCACGACCGCCGTCAGCCCGGTCGGGAAGACGAACACCGTGTGCCGCATGCCGTGCATCCGGACCAGCGTCCCGTCCTCGTACAGCGCCCGCTCCGTCTCGCCCACCGTCTTCGCCGGGTCCGCCAGCCGGGCCCCGACGGCCAGATACACCGTCGAGGGATCCGTGCCGTGCAGCGCCACCAGCGAATCGGCGACCTCCTCCGGGCTGTCCGCCCGGGCCCCGTCCGCCAGTCGCTGCCGCAGCGCGAGCCGCGCCCGCCGCTCCGCCGTCCCGATGTGCCGCCGTCCGTCATCCATGCCGGCCTCCGCCCGCCCGTCCGTCACGTCCCGGTACGGCCATCCTGCCTGCCCCCACTGACAGCGGACCGGCACCGGGCCGGTCACAGTCCGGGCGCGCCCCACACCGGGAACCAGCGCCCCAGGTCCTCCTCGACCGGCAGCTCGCCGGCCAGCACCGCCCGTATCCGCAGCTCCAGCGCGTTGTCCCGCCGCTCCCGGTCGCCGGGCAGGGGCGCGAACGGGTAGAAGGTGCCCCGTTTGTAGAGGTAGACGAGTGCGAGCCGCCGCCCGTCGTCATGGCGGAATCCGGCCAGGGAGCACAGCAGCTGCGGTCCGAAGCCGCCCGCCTCCAACGAGCTGTTCACCGCGTGCAGGTCGTTCACCAGCAGGGGCAGCTCGTCGGGGGAGCGGTGCGAGACGAGCCAGGAGTAACCGTAGGAGTCCTGGGCCGGCTCCACCGGGGTGCGGCCGGCGTCCGCGTCGAGCAGGGACCTGACCTCGCGGTGCGCCTGTTCGAAGGCGGCGCCCTCGACCGTCGCGAAGCACACCGCGCCCTGCCCGGTCGGGATGAAACCGGCCGCCGCCTCCAGCGTCACCGCCGCCGAGGGCAGCGCGAAGAGCCGGTCCAGATCGGGCGGGACGGGCTTGGAGCGACCCAGCAGGACGTCCAGCAGACCCATCGGGCTCACGCCTTCCCGGGTGCCGCCGGCTCACCCAGCTCGGCGGAGATCCGGCCCAGCTGCTCGAGCCGCTGCTCCAGGCTGGGGTGGGTGGAGAAGAGCCGTCCGAGTCCCGGCTCGGCGCCGAGGGCGGGCGTGAAGTAGAAGGCGTTGAAGGCCTGCGCCGTCCGCAGGTCCTTCGTCGGGATGCGGGCGATGTCGCCGGTCACCTTGGTGAGCGCCGCGGCCAGCGCCGAGGGACGGCCGGTGAGCAGGGCGGCGGCCCGGTCCGCGGCCAGCTCCCGGTACCGGGACAGGGCCCGGATCAGCACGAAGCTCAGCGCGTACACCGCCGCGGAGACGCCCATCACGGCCGCGAACACGACCAGGGTGTTCTGGTCCCGGCGTCCGCCGCCGAACAGCTGCGAGTAGAAGGCGAACCGTACGACGAGACCCGCGATCACACCGAGGAAGGACGCGACCGTGATCACGGCGACGTCCTTGTGCGCCACGTGCGACAGCTCGTGCGCGAGCACGCCCTCCAGCTCGGCGGGCTCCAGCCGGCGCAGCAGCCCGGTGGTCACGCAGACCACCGCGTTGTCCGGGTTCCGTCCCGTCGCGAACGCGTTCGGCATGTCCATCGCCGACACGGCGACCACCGGCTTCGGCATGCCGGCCATCGCGGACAGCCGGTCGACCACCGCGTGCAGCTGCGGGTACTCGTCCCGCTCCACGACCCGGCCGCGCATCGCGAACAGCGCGATCCGGTCGGAGAACCAGTACTGCGCCCCCAGCATCAGGGCGACGATCACCACGACGAGGACCCAGGACTTCAGCAGCACGATCAGCGCGGCGACGAAACCCACGTAGAGCAGACCGAGCAGGAACAGCGTGATCCCCATGCGCACGGTCAGCCGCCGGTCGCTGTGGAAGCGGCTCTGCATCTGCATCACCCCGCAGTCGCGCACTCGTCCCGCTGTCCAGTGTGCACCGCGGGCGCCACGAAGGAGGCTCAGTAGGGCGCCCGGAAGTTGATGTACCCGAGCAGCACGATCACCGCGGCCACGCAGCCGAGGACCACCGCGGTGGACACCCACGAGGACCGGCGGCCGGATCCCACGTGGTCCGGGTCGGCACGGAAGGGCACCGGCCCGGGCGGGTTCTCCTTCCAGCGCGCGGCGAGCATCCGGGCCCGTGCGGAGGGCTCCTTGTGCTCGGCGCCGTCCGCCCATCTGAGGTCGAACTCGCGTTCCTCGTCGTCCCGATCGGACATGTCCGGTCCCTCTCCCCGTTCCCTGACTCGAACAACCGTGTCAATGACATGATCCCGGGCCGGGAGCGGCCTGTGAAGCTTTTCGGCCAACGACGGCGCCCCCGCCCCTGACGGGCAGGGGACGAGGGCGCCGGACGACGAGCCGGGCCGCGCGGCCCGGGGGTCGGTCACACGTCGAAGTAGAGCTCGAACTCGTGCGGGTGCGGACGCAGCTGCAGCGGGGCGATCTCGTTCGCACGCTTGAAGTCGATCCACGTCTCGATCAGGTCCGGCGTGAACACGTCGCCCTGGAGGAGGAACTCGTGGTCCGCCTCGAGGCGGTCCAGGACCGCACCGAGGGAGGTCGGGACCTGCGCCACGTTGGCGTGCTCCTCGGGAGCCAGCTCGTAGAGGTCCTTGTCGATCGGCTCGGCCGGCTCGATCTTGTTCTTGATGCCGTCCAGGCCCGCGAGGAGCAGGGCCGAGAAGGCCAGGTACGGGTTGCCGGAGGCGTCCGGGGCGCGGAACTCGACGCGCTTGGCCTTCGGGTTCGAGCCCGTGATCGGGATACGCATCGCGGCGGAGCGGTTGCGCTGCGAGTACACCAGGTTCACCGGCGCCTCGAAGCCCGGCACCAGGCGGTGGTACGAGTTCACCGTCGGGTTGGTGAAGGCCAGCAGCGACGGGGCGTGCTTGAGGATGCCGCCGATGTAGTAGCGGGCGGTGTCCGACAGACCGGCGTAGCCCTGCTCGTCGTAGAACAGCGGCTCGCCGTTGCTCCACAGCGACTGGTGGACGTGCATGCCCGAGCCGTTGTCACCGAAGATCGGCTTCGGCATGAAGGTCGCCGTCTTGCCGTTCTTCCACGCCACGTTCTTCACGATGTACTTGAAGAGCTGGAGGTCGTCCGCGGCGGCGAGCAGCGTGTTGAACTTGTAGTTGATCTCGGCCTGGCCGGCGGTGCCCACCTCGTGGTGCTGGCGCTCGACCTTCAGGCCGGACCGCTCCAGCTCCAGGGAGATCTCGGCACGCAGGTCGGCGAAGTGGTCGACCGGCGGGACCGGGAAGTAGCCGCCCTTGTAGCGGACCTTGTAACCACGGTTGTCCTCGAGGGCGCCGGTGTTCCAGGCGCCGGCCTCGGAGTCGATGTGGTAGAAGGACTCGTTCGCGCTGGTGGCGAAGCGGACGGAGTCGAAGACGTAGAACTCGGCCTCGGGACCGAAGAACGCCGTGTCGGCGATGCCGGTGGAGGCGAGGTAGGCCTCGGCCTTCTTCGCCACGTTGCGCGGGTCGCGGGAGTACTGCTCGCCCGTGATCGGGTCGTGGATGAAGAAGTTGATGTTGAGCGTCTTGTCCCGGCGGAACGGGTCGATGCGCGCGGTGGACAGGTCGGGGCGCAGCGACATGTCCGACTCGTGGATGGCCTGGAAGCCGCGGATCGAGGATCCGTCGAAGGCCTGCTCGTCATCGGGGTCGAACGCCTCGGCGGGCAACGTGAAGTGCTGCATGACGCCCGGCAGGTCGCAGAACCGGACGTCGACGAACTTGACGTCCTCGTCCGCGATGAACTTCTTGGCCTCGTCGGCGTTCTGGAACATCCAGCTCCTCCTACTCCCGACCGTCCCGCCGGGGTGGTAGATCGTTCGTGCGGCCAGTGCGGGTGGCACACGCTGCCTCGACCCTAGGGACGGGTGATTTCTCGGGCGTGACCCATTTGTTTCGCAGAAGTTAACCGGCTGCCTCCCAGCCTAGGCCTCATCCGGGCCCGGCACACCCCACCGTGCACCCCGCCCTCCCTCGGCCGCGGGGCGGCGCAGTACCGTGGTCCGGTGGACAAGAGGGAAGCAATCGGATCGTGGCTCTCCGGGCCCCGCGCGGCCGTCGAGGGCGCCGGCGCGGATCTCGGGTACCGGGGCGAGCAGCTCGGGCTGCCGGAGGAGGGGCCGGGCTCCATCGCCCGTCCCGGCCGCAGGCTCGGCGCACTCGTCGTCGACTGGGCCCTGTGCTCCTTGATCGCATACGGCCTGATCACGGGCAGCTACGACCAGAAGACCAGCAACTGGGTGCTGCTGATCTTCTTCGTGCTCAGCGTCCTGACCGTCGGCACGGTCGGCTTCACCCCGGGCAAGCGTCTCTTCGGCCTGCGGGTCGTGGACCTCGCCACGGGCCGGCCCAGCCCGCTGCGCGCGCTGCTGCGGTCGGCCCTGCTGTGCGTGGCGATCCCCGCGCTGGTCTGGGACCGGGACGGCCGGGGGCTGCACGACCGGCTGGCGCGCACCGTGGAGGTCCGGCTCTAGCGTCCGCACGGCCGCGGCCACGGCCGCGCCGCCCGCGGGACGGTGCGGATACGGCGATGGGGCGCCCGGAGTGATCCGGGCGCCCCATCGCCGTATCCGCGTTCGGGTGCCGAGTGCCGAGCCGACCGGGCTCAGCGGCGGGGGTTGCCGCCCTTCGGCATCCGCATGCCCTTGGGCATCGGTCCCTTGGGCAGGGGCATGTTGCTCATCAGGTCGCCCAGGGCGCGCAGCCGGTCGTTGGTCGCGGTGACCTGCGGGCCCGTCAGGACGCGCGGGAGCTTGAGCATGGTCGTGCGCAGCTTCTTCAGCTCGACCTGGCCCTCGCCGGTGCCCACCATCAGGTCGTGGACCGGGACGTCGGCCACGATCCGGTTCATCTTCTTCTTCTCGGCCGCCAGCAGGGACTTCACCCGGTTCGGGTTGCCCTCGGCGACCAGCACGATGCCGGCCTTGCCGACCGCGCGGTGCACCACGTCCTGGTTGCGGTTCATCGCCACCGCGGGGGTCGTCGTCCAGCCCCGGCCGATGTTGTCCAGTACCGCCGCGGCGGCGCCCGGCTGGCCCTCCATCTGCCCGAAGGCCGCCCGCTCGGCCCGGCGCCCGAAGACGATCGCCGTCGCGAGGAAGGCGAGCAGCAGGCCCAGGATGCCGAGATAGATGGGGTGACCGATCAGGAAACCGATCGCGAGGAGGACACCGAAGACGACGATGCCGACACCCGCGAGTACAAGACCGATCTTCTTGTCGGCCTTGCGGGTCATCTTGTAGGTCAGAGCGATCTGCTTCAGTCGCCCGGGGTTCGCAGCGTCCGCTGCAGGTTCCTTCCTCGCCATGCCGTGAAGTCTACGTGGCCGGGAAGGCGCCCACGACGGCAGTGTCCGGCGCCGCCGAACGGGGGAGGTCAGAGACGGCCGGAGGCGACCTGCCGCTGGAGGACCTTCTCGGTCTCGATCCGGTCCTTGGCCCGGCGGCGGTCCTCCAGCACGGAGTTCCAGGCGTTGCGCCGGGCGGTGCGCTGGCCGCTGCTCATCAGCAGCGACTCGACGGCCCGCAGGGCGGTGGTGAACGACGGGATGGCGGTGGCGCGGACGACGGTGGCGCGAACGGGCGCGGCCTGCATCGTGGAGGTCCCCCCTCGGTACGGATCCGGGTGCGGGTGTACGTGCTGTGATTCCAGGGTCACTGATTGGTGTTACCAGGGCGTGACCCGCCGGTCAAACGCACACGAAGCCGTGGTGCGGGGGCCCGGAACGGCGACGCGGCCCCGACCGGTGCCCTCATCTGCGAGGACCGTCGGGGCCGCGGTGTATCGGCCATTACTGGCGAGTAGCGCCTTGTGCGTGAATTCACACACCCTGTGCCCCCGCCGGTGCGGCGAAGGCTGACGGCGCGTCAGACGGCCTGGCCGGCGACGACGGTGTCGCGCTTCTCGACCGCCATCCGGTAGAGGCGCCCGGCGCGGTACGAGGAGCGCACCAGCGGGCCGGACATCACACCGGAGAAGCCGATCTGCTCGGCCTCCTCCTTCAGCTCGACGAACTCCTGCGGCTTGACCCAGCGCTCCACGGGGTGGTGGCGCACGGACGGGCGCAGGTACTGCGTGATGGTGATCAGCTCGCAGCCGGCCTCGTGCAGCTGCTTCAACGCCTCGCTGATCTCCTCACGGGTCTCGCCCATGCCGAGGATCAGGTTCGACTTGGTGACCAGGCCGTAGTCGCGGGCCTCGGTGATCACCTTCAGGGAGCGCTCGTAGCGGAAGCCGGGACGGATCCGCTTGAAGATGCGCGGGACGGTCTCGACGTTGTGCGCGAAGACCTCGGGGCGGGAGTCGAAGACCTCGCGGAGCAGCTCCGGCACCGCGTTGAAGTCGGGGGCGAGCAGCTCGACCTTGGTGCGGCCGTCCGCGCGCTCGGCGGTCTGCTGGTGGATCTGGCGCACCGTCTCGGCGTACAGCCAGGCGCCGCCGTCCGGCAGGTCGTCCCGGGCCACGCCGGTGATGGTGGCGTAGTTCAGGTCCATCGTGACCACGGACTCGCCGACCCGGCGGGGCTCGTCGCGGTCGAGCGCCTCGGGCTTTCCGGTGTCGATCTGGCAGAAGTCGCAGCGCCGGGTGCACTGGTCGCCGCCGATGAGGAAGGTCGCCTCGCGGTCCTCCCAGCACTCGTAGATGTTCGGACAGCCGGCTTCCTGGCAGACCGTGTGCAGGCCCTCGCTCTTCACGAGGTTCTGCATCTTCGTGTACTCGGGGCCCATTTTCGCCCGGGTCTTGATCCACTCGGGCTTGCGCTCGATGGGGGTCTGGCTGTTGCGGACCTCCAGGCGCAGCATCTTGCGTCCGTCGGGTGCGACTGCGGACACGACCGGCTCCCTAGCGATTGATTCTTCGGCGTGCCCCAGGGTACGCCCGTTGATTTGTTGGTCGGCGTCGGTGCCGGCCTTGCTGGGGGCTGCCGCCCCCAGGCCCCCGCTTCGGCCTGAACGGCCTCGTCCTCAAACGCCGGACGGGCTGGATTAATGCCCTCCGTCACAAAGTGCCGGACGGGCTGGATGCGGCCCTCCGTCACAAAGTGCCGGACGGGATCGGCCGCGGGCCTTTCAGGCCGGTGTCCTCTCGATCACCCGGGGCTTCAGGTCCGCGTGCTCCAGGACGTCGCGCAGGTGGCGTTCCGCCACCGGCAGGACCTCCTCGATGGTCACGTCCCGGCCCAGCTCGTTGGCCAGGGAGGCGACGCCCGCGTCGCGGATGCCGCACGGGATGATCTTGTCGAACCACTTGTTGTCCGGGTTCACGTTCAGCGCGAAGCCGTGCATGGTGACGCCCTTGGCGACCCGGATGCCGATCGCGGCGATCTTGCGGTCCTCGCGGCGCTGGCCCGCGTTGGACGGGGCGTACTCCGGCCCGTTGAGGCGGGGGTCGAACTCCTCGTCGGTCAGCCGCGGATCGAAGTCCAGGGAGAGTCCGCCGAGGGCGGGGCGCTGCTCCACCGGGTCGCCGAGGACCCACACCCCGCTGCGGCCCTCGACCCGGGTGGTCTCGACGCCGAACTCCGCGCAGGTGCGGATCAGCGCCTCCTCCAGCCGCCGCACGTGCGCGACGACGTCGACCGGGCGCGGGAGCTTCTGGATCGGGTAGCCGACCAGCTGGCCCGGACCGTGCCAGGTGATCTTGCCGCCGCGGTCCACGTCGACGACCGGCGTGCCGTCGAGGGGGCGTTCGTCGTCCGCGGTGCGCCGTCCGGCCGTGTAGACCGGCGGGTGCTCGAGGAGCAGCACGGTGTCCGGGACCTCGTCGGCGAAGCGCGCGGCGTGCACCCGGCGCTGCTCGTCCCACGCCTCCTGGTACTCGACGCGCTCGGCGCCGAACCCCATGCGGATGAAGCGAAGCCCATTCACGGCAAGAGCCTCCCTGGAAGGTCGTAAGGCACGAACCGTGCCCACGCCACTGTACGACCGGTCGCCGGACCCCTGACGGGCGGCCGCTGCCGTCAGCCCGACAGGGAATCCTCACACGATCGGATGAATGCCGGTCGAACTCTGCGGTCGGGTGTTTACTCTCCGCTACATTCACGCCGTTCACGAGGCCATAAGGGCTGCTCACAGGCGCTCCGGGCACATCGAGGGCCCGGAAGGCAGGAGACCGCACCGCACCATGACGGAACGACCCGCGCAGCGCACCCCCAACCGCCAGCTCGCCGCGCTCATCGCCGAAGCGGGGTTCTCCAACGCGGGTCTCGCACGACGCGTCGACCAGCTCGGACTCGAGCACGGCCTGGACCTCAGATACGACAAGACCTCCGTCACCCGGTGGCTGCGCGGCCAGCAGCCCCGCGGGACCACCCCCGCCCTGATCGCCGAGGTCTTCACCCGTCGCCTCGGCCGCCGGCTCACCGCCCAGGACCTCGGCCTGGACGCCTGCGCCCCGGTCTACGCCGGCCTCGAGTTCGCCGCCGGTCCGGAGGAGGCCGTCGACATCGTCAGCGGGCTGTGGCGCAAGGACTCCGGCAGCCACGCCGAACTGCGCAAGATCGCCTTCACCCCGGCGGGCCTCGTCGTGCCCAGCCGGGACTGGCTGATCGGCCGGGCCGACGAGAAGGTGGCCCGCACCGAGATCCCCGTCCGCATCCCCGCCCAGGGCCGCCCCGCGTTCCCCGGCGGCCCGGTGCCGCTCGCGCCCTCCCGCAGGCGGGCCCCGGCCGACCGTGGCCCCGGCCAGCGGGTCACCGGCGGCGACCTCGCCGCACTGCGCTCGGTGGGCGAGCTGTTCCGCGGCCTCGACGACCGGTACGGCGGCGGCCACGCCCGCCAGGCCCTCGTGCGCTACCTCGAGCACGAGCTGGAGCCGATGCTGCGCGGCACCTACGGCGAGCAGACCGGCCGCCGGTTGTTCGCCGCCGCCTCCGACCTGACCCGGCTCGCGGGCTGGACGTCGTACGACATCGCCGCGCACGGGCTCGCCCAGCGCTACTTCGTGCAGGCGCTGCGGCTCGCCCAGGCGGCCGGGGACCGGGCGTACGGCTCGTACGTGCTGGTCACCATGAGCCGGCAGGCCGTCTACCTCGGCCACGGCCGCGAGGCCGTGCAGCTCGCGCGCGTCGCCCAGCAGGGCGTCGGCACCACCGCCCCGCCCGTCGTGCAGACGCTGCTGCACGCCGCCGAGGCGCGGGCGCACGCCGTCCTCGGCGAGGTGCGGGCCTGCACCGCCGCCCTGGTCCGGGCCGAGCGGGCCTTGGAGGCCGCCCGGCCCGGGGACGAGGTGCCGCACTGGGCGCGCTTCTTCGACGAGGCACAGCTCGCCGACGAGTTCGGGCACTGCCACCGCGACCTCCAGCAGTTCCGCGCCGCCGCCCAGTACGCGGAGCGCTCCCTGCTGCTGCGCGCCCCCGCCTATGCCCGCAGCCGGCTCTTCTGCCGGGTCGTCCTCGCCACCGCCCGCCTCGGCCTGGGCGAGCTCGACCAGGCCTGCCAGCTGGCCGCCGAGGCGGCCGGACAGGCGGCCGAGATGCGGTCGGTGCGGGCGGCGGAGTACGTGCGCGACTTCGAACGGCGCCTGGAGCCGTACCGGGACGCGGCCCCCGTGCGGGGCTACCGGGACAAGGTGGCGGCCCTGGGGTGACCGCCCCCTACGCGGCCCGTGCCGTGGGCAGGGGGTCGGCCGTGTGCATCGGGCGGCCCGCGCCCAGGTCCGTCAGGATCGCCGCCGACGCCCGGTGGGCCGAGTGCAGCGCGCCCTGGACGGTACTGGTGTCGCGGTGGTCGCCGCACACGTACAGGCCGGCCAGCAGCCGCACCGGCCGCTGCGGATCGTGCGGCGGGCGCATGGCGGGCACCGCCTCGGCCGTGTGGTGCACGGCCAGGGTCTCCCAGCGGCCCGTCGGCGTGCCGTAGAGGCGGGCCAGGTGGATGCGCACGGCGGTGTCGACGTCGGACGGGACGGGCCCGAGGACCGTCGACGAGACCAGGGCGCGGCCGGCCGGCGCGCGCGACGGGTCCACCTGGCTGACCACCGCCGTGTGGGCGACCGGCCCGCCGCGGTCCGCGTCGAGCAGCAGCGACGCGCCGGTCGCCGGGGGGTCGTCCGTCGCGTGGTGCACCACCGTCACCGGATGGAAGTCCGGCACCCGCAGCCCCGGCAGCAGCTCGGCGGCGGCGCGGGCGTCGGTCGCCACCAGGACGGCCCGGCAGCGGATGACGCCGTGCTCGGCGGTGGTCACCGCGTTGGTGGCGACCGAGGTGACCCGGACGCCGGTGTGCACGGTGCCCGGCGGCAGCGTCCGCGCCAGCAGCTCCGGCACCGTCTCCGCCCCGCCCTCGGGCAGCACCGGCCGTCCGCTCGCGAAGGCGCGCAGCGCGAGGTCGGCGCACCGGCTGGAGGTGGTGAGCTCCGGGTCGTACAGCAGGGCGGCCAGCAGCGGACGCAGGAAGCCCTCGATCGTGCGGGCGGGCAGTCCGCGGGCCGCCAGCGCCTGGGCGGCGGGCAGCTCCGGGCGGGCCAGCAGCCGTTCGACCGGGGTGTGCGCGAGGCGGGTCAGCGCGGCGCCGAGCCGGGCCTGGTCGACGGCGGTGCCCAGCGGGGCGCCCGTCCGGGGCCGGGGGGCGGGCACGGCCCGGCCCGGCACCCGGGGAGCGGGAACCATGCGCCGGGGCGCGGGACCCGACCGGGGGGCGCTCGCAAGGGCGCGCACCGTATGGAGTGCGCCCCTCGCGCCCCGGGGGCCGGCCGGGACGCCCGCGCGATGGTGGCGCCCCTCGCTGTGCAGCAGCACCCCGGGCGCGAACGGCAGCAGCGCGAGGCCGTCGAGCCCGGGGGTGAGGCGCAGTTCGGGATACGCCGTGGAGAGCAGCTGTCCGATCCTGTCGAGCCGGAATCCGTCGACCTTCTCCGTCGCCATCCGGCCGCCCACGCCATGGGCGGCCTCCAGGACCGTGGTCGTCACTCCTGCGCTGGTCAGCCGATGCGCCGCGGCGAGTCCGGCGATCCCGGCCCCCACGACGACGACGTCCGCCTGGTACGCGGGCTCAAACACGTGCCCCTCCTAGGGGGTGTCCGTTCGGATCATGCCGCAGCCGCGGGGTCCACCACACCCGCCTGCGGTGTTGTCGTCACTGGCCTCGTCACCCCGCGCAGCGGCGCTGACGAGGAACCGCCGGTCTCCTGCGAGCTGTTCCACACGACACCCCCCTGGAGGTTGCGCGGCCGGTGGAGACGTCATGCCCTCAACCGGCTCGAGCGATACCCGAGTCCACGTCGAGATTAGGTCCCGGACCGGCCGGGGGGAGTCGCACGGAGGCAGGGCACGGTCGCACAGCGGTCGCATATCGCCGCGATACGGCCGTCAAACGGTCACAAGGGGGCCCGTCCCGGTCTCACAGCGCCGCCCGGATCGCCCCCTCGATCTCCGGGAACGCGAAGCGGAAGCCCGACTCCAGGAGCCGGGCCGGCAGCACCCGGGCGCTGCCCAGGACGTCCCCGGACATCTCGCCGAGCACGGCCCGCAGCACCGGCGCGGGCACGGCGAAGGGCGTCGGCCGGTGCAGCACCCGCCCCATCGCCGCGGTGATCTCGCGGTTCGTCAGCGGGTGCGGGGCGGTGAGGTTGAAGGGGCCGGACAGGTCGTCCCGGTCCAGGAGGTGCCGGATCGCCGCCACCTCGTCGTGCAGCGCCACGAACGACCAGTACTGCGAGCCGTCGCCCAGCCGCCCGCCGAGCCCCGCCCGGAAGAGCGGGAACAGCCGCCCCCAGGCCCCGCCCCGTCGCGCGACCACCAGGCCGGTCCGGGCGAGCACCGTCCGCACGCCGGCCTCCCGCGCGGGCGCCGCCGCACCCTCCCACTCCACGCACACCGACGGCAGGAACCCCTCGCCCGCAGGGGCGCTCTCGTCGACGGGCCGCCCGCCGGTCTCCCCGTAGAAGCCGATCGCACTGCCGTTCACGAAGACCCGCACCGGGCGGCCCAGCGAGGCGACGGCCTCCGCGAGCGCCCTGGTGCCGCGCACCCGGCTGTCCCGGATCCGCGCCTTGTACTCCTCGGTCCAGCGGTGGTCGCCGATCCCCGCCCCGGCCAGGTTGACCACGGCGTCGCACCCCTCGAGACCGGCCGTGTCCACCCGCCCGGCGGCCGGGTCCCAGCGGACCTCGTCCGGACCCGCCGGGGCGCGGCGCACCAGGCGCACCACCTCGTGCCCGTCCGCGGTCAGGGACCGCACCAGTGCGCTGCCGACGAGACCGGACGCGCCGGCCACCGCGATACGGGAACGTTCCGAGTCGTCCATACGCCCATCCTGCCCGGACCGGCCGGAAACCACGGCCCGGACCGCGCGCCGTACAGTGATCGTCATGCCCGCCGCCCGCATACGCCGAGCCCTGCCCGAGGACGAACAGCCGCTGCGCCTGCTCGACCGCGCCACCTGGTCGTACCAGCACGCCGTCTCGCCCCCGCCGGGCCCGGACGACCCCTTCTTCCGGGAGCACTCGGGCCCCGCCGACCACTTCGTCGCCGAACTCGACGGCACCCTCGTCGGCTACGTCCGCCTCGGCCTGCCGACGGGGCTGGCCTCCAACACCCACGTCCGTCAGATCCGCGGCCTCGCCGTCGCCGACGCGGCCCGCGGCCACGGCGTCGGCCGGGCCCTGGTCCGCGGCGCCGTCGAGGAGGCCCGCCGCCTGGGCGCCCGCCGCATCACCCTGCGCGTCCTCGGCCACAACACGGCGGCGCGGAGGCTGTACGAGTCCGAGGGCTTCGTCGTCGAGGGCGTCCAGCCGGAGGAGTTCCTCCTCGACGGCGCGTACGTCGACGACGTGCTGATGGGGCAGCGGCTGATCTGAGCCCGACGGGGTGCGGGCGGGCCGTGATGCGGACCGCCACCCGCCGGCACGGCTCGCGTCGCGGACACGGCGGATCCACCTGACAGTGGGACCATGCGTCTCTTCCGAGGTCCGCGCGGTCCACGGGAACGGCGTCCGGACCGCATACCGGCGCCCGCCCGGGTGGTGCTCGGCTGCCTGCCCGGCCTGGCCGCAGGCGCGGCGCTGGTGCTGTGCGCGATGGGTGTGGAACGGTCCGTCGAGACGAACGCCCACGCGGCCGGCGCCGCCCCCGCCCACGCCGCCCCGCGGCCGCCCATCGTGCCCCGCTCCGTCTGGCTGGGCGACGAGGCCCGAAACCAGCCGGCCCCGCGCTACGACGACGAGATCCGGGCCGTCTTCGTCCACCACACCGACACCCCGAACGGCTACGACTGCGCCGACGTCCCGGGCATCCTGCGCGGGGTCTACTCGGGCCAGACCGGCGCCCGGGACTGGGACGACATCGGTTACAACTTCGTCGTCGACCGCTGCGGCACCATCTACGAGGGCCGCGCCGGCGGCATCGACCGGCCCGTCACCGGCGCCCACACCCAGGGCTTCAATCACCGCACCACCGGCATCGCCGCCCTCGGCACCTTCACCGCGGGCGTCCCCGTGCCGGACGCGCTGACCGACGCGATCGCCGCACTGGCCGCCTGGAAGCTCGGCCCGACCGACACCGACCCGCGCGGCACGGTCCGCCTGGTCTCCAGCAACGGCCTCAGCCGGTACGCCGCCGGCACCACCGCGACGCTGCCCGCGGTCGCGGGGCACGGGGAGGGCTATCAGACCGACTGCCCGGGCGAGGCCCTCTCCGCCCGCCTCCCGGACATCAGGGACCTCGCGGCCCGCCTCCAGGGCAGGAGCGGCTGAGGGGAGCGCGGCGGGGGCTTCAGCCCTCCCCGAAGCGCTCCCACAGCCTCGGGAACCGTTCCGCGAGGGCCCGGTCGTCCTCCAGGTCGATCGGGGCGCCCAGCGGCTCCGTGGGCGCGGGGGCGATGCCGAGGTCGGGGGCGACGGTGCCGGTGAGCTGCTCGTAGGCCTCGTCGGCCGCGTAGCCGAGCTCCTCCCCGTCGCCGTCCAGTTCCTCGTCGAAGTCGTCCAGCAGCTCGGCGAGCGCGTCGGGATCGTGCACCGCGCCCTCGTACACCTCGCGGCCCTGGCCGATCAGCCAGCACCGGAAGTAGTCGAACGCGTCGTCGCTCGCCCCGCCGAGCAGCACCCACGCGGCACCCCACAGGTCCCAGGTGCAGGCCCGGTTGTAGCGGGCCTCGAAGTGGCGGGCGAAGTCCAGGACGAGGTCCGGGTCCAGTTCCAGGAGCCGCTCCAGCAGCAGGTCGGCCTGGTCCTCGGGGTCTCCCTCGGCGCCCCGGCGGGCGGCGTCGATCAGCTCCCAGAACTCCGTCTCGTCCATCACGGGTCCAGCATCGGCCCTGTAGCAGTGCGACGCACGTGGAGCGGCTCGGATCGTTATGCCCGCCCCGGCCCTGCGGCCCGGCCCTGGCCCGGAGGGCTTGGGCGGGCCGGTCAGCCGGGGCTCTCCGGATACAGCCGGGCGAGCCGCCGGGCGTCCTGTGCGAAACGTTCCCTCAGGGCGGGCGGGGACAGGACCTCCACCTCCGGGCCGAGGCCGCGCAGCTGGGCGTGGGCGACCTCCTCGGACTCCACCGGCATCCGCACCGTCACCCACCCGTCCGAGTCCGGCGTACCGGCGGCCGCCAGGGCCTCCCGGGCCGACAGCGCGTCCACGACGTCCGGCAGCGCCCACACGCCCCGCGCGGACAGCCGTACCACGACCTCGGCCCGCAGGATCGAGCGCGCGAACTGCTCGGCCCGCTCCGCCCAGAACGCGGGCAGGTCGAACTCCCCGTCCCGCGCGAACCGCCCGGCGCCCGGCTCCACCGCCGTGAACCGGTCGATGCGGTACACCCGGAACGAGTCGCCGTCCGGCACCCGCGCGCACAGGTACCAGACCCCCGCCTTCAGCACGAGCCCGTACGGCTCCAGCTCCCGGACGACCTCCTCGTCCCCGCGCCGGTAGCGCGCGGTCACCGGCCGGTCGTCCCAGACCGCGTCCGCGACCGCAGGCAGCAGCTCGGGCGTCTCCGGCTCCCGGAACCAGCTCGGCGCGTCCAGATGGAACCGCTGGGCCGCCGTACGGGAGGCGTCCCGCAGGGAGGGGAGCAGGGCCGCCGAGACCTTCAGACGGGCCGCCGACGCCGCGTCCTCCAGGCCCATCTCGCGCAGCGCCCCCGGCACCCCGGACAGGAACAGCGCCTCCGCCTCGCCCCGCGCCAGCCCCGTGAGCCGCGTCCGGTACCCGCCGACCAGCCGGTAGCCCCCGGCCCGCCCCCGCTCGGCGTACACGGGCACGCCCGCCTCCGACAGTGCCTGCGCGTCCCGCGTCACGGTCCGCTCCGACACCTCCAGCTCCCGGGCCAGCTCGGCGGCGGTCATCGCGGGGCGGGACTGGAGCAGCAGCACCATTTTGATGAGGCGGGCAGCACGCATGCCCACATCATGCAGGAGGCCCCCGCCGAAGCAGGGGCCTCCTCAGGTCAGAGCATCACAGCCCGTAGCGCTCGCGCGCCTCCTTCACGGCCGTCGCCTGGACCTCGCCGCGCTTGGCGAGCTGGGCCAGGGCCGCGACCACGATGGACTCGGCGTCCACACCGAAGTGACGACGGGCGGCCTCACGGGTGTCCGACAGACCGAAGCCGTCGGCGCCCAGCGAGGACCAGTCCTGCTCGACCCACTGCGCGATCTGGTCCGGGACCTGGCGCATGTAGTCGGAGACGGCCAGCACCGGACCCTCGGCACCCTGGAGCGCCTGGCGGACGTACGGCACCCGCTCCTCGCCGCGCAGCAGCGCCGCGTCGGCCTCCAGCGCGTCCCGGCGCAGCTCGGTCCAGGAGGTCGCGGACCACACGTCGGCGGCCACGCCCCACTCCTCGGCGAGCAGCTTCTGCGCCTTGAGCGTCCAGTGGATCGCCGTGCCGGAGCCCAGCAGCTGGATGCGCGGGGCGTTGGCGGCCGGGGACAGACCCGCCGACTCCGCCGTGTTGAAGCGGTACAGGCCCTTGACGATGCCCTCGTCGACACCCGCCGCGGACGGCTTGGCCGGCTGCGGCATCGGCTCGTTGTAGACCGTCAGGTAGTAGAAGACGTTCGGGTCCTCGCCCGGGGCCGCCTCGCCGTACATCCGGCGCAGACCGTCCTTGACGATCGCCGCGACCTCGTACGCGAACGCCGGGTCGTACGTCAGCGCCGCCGGGTTGGTCGCCGCGATGGCGGGGGAGTGGCCGTCCGCGTGCTGGAGGCCCTCACCGGTCAGTGTGGTCCGGCCGGCGGTGGCGCCGACCAGGAAGCCGCGGCCGAGCTGGTCGCCGAGCTGCCACATCTGGTCGGCCGTGCGCTGCCAGCCGAACATCGAGTAGAAGATGTAGAACGGGATCATCGCCTCGCCGTGCGTCGCGTACGACGTCGAAGCGGCGATGAAGTCGGCCATCGAACCGGCCTCGGTGATCCCCTCGTTGAGGATCTGGCCGTTCTTGGCCTCCTTGTAGTACATCAGCTGGTCGCGGTCGACCGGCTCGTACGTCTGACCCTTGGGGGAGTAGATCCCGAGCGACGGGAAGAGGCTCTCCATGCCGAAGGTGCGCGCCTCGTCGGGGACGATCGGCACCCAGCGCTTGCCGGTCTCCTTGTCGCGGACCAGGTCCTTGACCAGGCGGACGAACGCCATGGTGGTGGCCACGTTCTGCGAGCCGGAGCCCTTGTCGAAGGCGACGAAGGCCTTGTCGGCGGGCGCGGGCAGCGGCGCGACCGGGTGGACCCGGCGGGCCGGGGCCGGACCGCCGAGGGCCGCGCGGCGCTCCTGGAGGTAGCGGACCTCGGGGGAGTCGGCGCCCGGGTGGCCGTAGGGGACCACACCGTCGACGAAGTCGCTGTCCTTGATCGGCAGGCCGAGCAGGTCGCGCATGTCCTTGAACTCGTCCACCGAGAGCTTCTTCATCTGGTGGTTGGCGTTCTTGGACGCGAAGCCGGTGCCGAGGGTGTGGCCCTTGACGGTCTGGGCCAGGATCACGGTCGGCGCGCCCTTGTGGGAGAGCGCGGCCCGGTACGCGGCGTAGACCTTGCGGGCCTCGTGCCCGCCGCGCGAGTAGTGGAAGCACTCGAGGATCTTGTCGTCGCTCAGCAGCTTCGCCATCTCGGCGAGCGCCGGGTCCTTGCCGAAGAAGTCCTCGCGGATGTAGGCGGCGTCGCGCGTCTGGTACGTCTGCACCTGCGCGTCCGGTACCTCGCGCAGCCGGCGTACCAGGGCGCCCGTGGTGTCGAGCTGGAACAGCTCGTCCCAGGCGGTGCCCCACAGCGTCTTGACGACGTTCCAGCCGGCGCCGCGGAACTGGGCCTCCAGCTCCTGCACGATCTTGAAGTTGGCGCGGACCGGACCGTCGAGGCGCTGCAGGTTGCAGTTGATGACGAAGGTCAGGTTGTCCAGGCCCTCACGGGAGGCGAGGGTGAGCGCGGTGGTGGACTCCGGCTCGTCCATCTCGCCGTCGCCGAGGAACGCCCACACGTGGGAGTTCGTCAGGTCCTTGATGCCGCGGCTGGTCAGGTAGCGGTTGAACCGCGCCTGGTAGATCGCCGAGATCGGCCCGAGGCCCATCGACACCGTGGGGAACTCCCACAGCCAGGGCAGGCGCCGCGGGTGCGGGTAGGACGGCAGGCCGTTGCCGCCGGCCTCGCGGCGGAAGTTGTCGAGGTGCTCCTCGGTCAGCCGGCCGTCGAGGAAGGCGCGGGCGTAGATGCCGGGGGAGGCGTGACCCTGGATGTAGAGCTGGTCACCGGAGCCGTCCGCCTCCTTGCCCTTGAAGAAGTGGTTGAAGCCGGTCTCGTACAGCCAGGCCGCGGAGGCGAAGGTGGCGATGTGGCCGCCGACGCCGTATTTGCTCCCGCGGGTCACCATCGCCGCCGCGTTCCAGCGGTTCCAGGCGGTGATCCGCTGCTCCATCTCCTCGTCGCCGTCCACGGCGGGCTCGGCGGAGGTGGGGATGGTGTTGACGTAGTCCGTCTCGAGGAGCTTCGGCAGGGCGATGCCGGCGCCCTCGGCGCGCTCCAGTGTGCGGCGCATCAGGTACGCGGCACGGTGCGGCCCGGCCGCCTTGGTGACGGCGTCCAGGGAGGCCTGCCACTCGGCGGTCTCCTCGGGGTCGCGGTCCGGGAGCTGGTCGAGCTCGCTCGGCTGGATGGCGTTGGGGTCGGTCATGTCGCCGCCTTCCTCAGTCGAAGGGGGTTCCCTCAAGTCAAGGGTTCGGGGGTGCCCTAGGTCTTTGGCAGGACAGGGCGTGGGCTCTGGTAAGCCCGTCGGTGACTGTAACTCCCTGATCGATGATCGATCAAAGGGTTGAGGGGCAAAACCTCTCGATACCGAGAAAGTCGGCACGGGGTGCCTCCGGCGGTGGCACGGGGTGACCCTCCAGGGTGGGGGTTTGTGCAGGTGAGCGCGGTGCGGCTCGGGTGGGTGCGGTGTCGCCGGCGGCTGCGGGTGCGTCGTGGCTGATCGCGCCCACGCGGCGGAGCCGCCTATCGACACAGCCCCGCGCCCCTTCCAAGGGGCGCGGGGGACCGCGCGAAACCGGGGGTCTGGGGGCGCGGCCCCCAGGGTCGGGAAGGGGAAGGGACGGCGGGGGCGAAGAACTAGGCGCGAGGTGCGCAGCCGAGGACGTGGGCCTTGACCAGCTCCGCGATCCGCGGGTCGCGGCGGCGGAACGCGGCGACCAGTTCCTCGTGCTCCTCCGCGTACGACTGCTGCACCGTCCCCAGCCACCGTATCGACAGCGCCGTGAACACCTCGATGCCCAGCCCCTCCCACGTGTGCAGCAGCACCGAGTTGCCGGCCGCCCGCACCAGCTCCCGGTGGAAGCCCACCGTGTGCCGCACCTGGGCCGTCCCGTCGGCCACCCGGTCGGCCTCGTAGAGCGCGGCCACATGCGGCTCCAGGACCGAGCAGTCCTCGGCGAGCCGCTCCGCCGCCAGCTCCGCCGCGATGGCCTCCAGGCCGGCCCGGACCGGGTAGCTCTCCTCCAGGTCGGCGGCGGTCAGATTGCGTACCCGTACGCCCTTGTTCGGCGCCGACTCGATCAGCCGCAGCGACTCCAGCTCGCGCAGTGCCTCCCGCACCGGGGTCTGGCTGACCTCCAGCTCCGTGGCGATCCGGCGCTCCACGATCCGCTCGCCCGGCTGCCAGCGTCCGCTGATGATCCCTTCCAGGATGTGCTCGCGGATCTGTTCCCGCAGCGAGTGGACGACGGGCGCGGTCATGGGAAGCTCCTTCGGAAGGGGCCCCTTCGGCCCCCGGGGGCGTTGACGCTTAGACAATACGGCCGCCACGGCGCGCGGGAGGGGCGCACGGGGGCGCTTTTACGCAGGTGAGACGAGACTTACACAGCGTGCCGCCGCCCGGACGCGACGGTGCCCCCGCCCGGGAAGCTCCGGGCGGGGGCACCGTACGGGCCCACTGGCAGGGGAATTACAGGCCGAGCTCGACCTCGAACTCGCCCGCCTCCAGGATCGCCTTGACCGCCGTCAGGTAACGGGCGGCGTCGGCGCCGTCCACCAGACGGTGGTCGTAGGACAGGGTCAGGTACGTCATGTCGCGGACGCCGATGACCGTGCCCTCCTCCGTCTCGATGACGGCCGGACGCTTGACCGTGGCACCGAGGCCGAGGATCGCGACCTGGCCCGGCGGCACGATGATCGTGTCGAAGAGCGCACCGCGCGAACCGGTGTTGCTGATGGTGAAGGTCCCGCCGGACAGCTCGTCCGGAGTGATCTTGTTGGCGCGGACCTTGCCCGCCAGCTCGGCCGTGGCCTTGGCGATACCGGCGATGTTGAGGTCACCGGCGTTCTTGATGACCGGGGTCATCAGGCCCTTCTCGGAGTCCACCGCGATGCCGATGTGCTCGGTGTCGAAGTAGGTGATGGTCCCCTCGGCCTCGTTGATCTTGGCGTTGATGGCCGGGTGGGCCTTCAGCGCCTGCGCCGCGGCCTTGACGAAGAACGGCATCGGGGAGAGCTTGACGCCCTCACGCGCCGCGAAGGAGTCCTTCGCCTTGGCACGCAGCTTCATCAGGCGGGTGACGTCGACCTCGACGACCGAGGACAGCTGCGCCTGCTCGTGCAGCGCCTTGACCATGTTGTCGCCGATGACCTTGCGGATGCGCGGCATCTTGACGGTCTGGCCGCGCAGCGGGGAGGCCTCCAGGGCGGGGGCCTTCTTCGCGGCGGGCGCGGCGGCAGCGGCGGCCGGAGCAGGAGCGGCGGCCTTCGCGGCCTCGGCGGCGGCGGTGACGTCCTGCTTGCGGATGCGGCCGCCGACGCCGGTGCCCTTGACGGTGGACAGGTCGACGCCGTTCTCGGCGGCGAGCTTGCGCACCAGCGGGGTGACGTAGGCGCCGTCGTCCACCGGCTGGGCGGCGGCCGGGGCGGCCGGAGCGGCAGCCGGGGCCGGCGCGGGCGCCGGGGCGGCCGGAGCCGGGGCGGGCGCCGCGGGCGCCTGCGGGGCCGGAGCGGCGGGGGCCGGAGCCGCGGGGGCGGCCGGGGCCGGAGCCGGGGCGGCCTGCTGCGGGGCCGGGGCCGGGGCGGGCTGCGCGGGGGCGGCCGGCTGGGCCGGGGCGGCGGCCGGAGCCGCACCCGCCTCGCCGATGACGGCCAGCTTGGCGCCGACCTCGGCGGTCTCGTCCTCGCCGACCACGATCTCCAGCAGGGTGCCGGAGGCGGGGGCCGGGATCTCGGTGTCGACCTTGTCGGTGGACACCTCGAGCAGCGGCTCGTCGGCCTCGACGCTGTCGCCGACCGACTTCAGCCAGCGGGTGACGGTGCCCTCGGTGACGGACTCGCCGAGCGCGGGCAGGACGACGTCCGTGCCCTGGGCGGAGCCGCCGCCGGTGGAGGCCTCGGCGGTGGGAGCGGGCGCCGGGGCGGCCTGCTCGGTGGACGGCGCGGCCGCGGCGGGCTCGGGCGCCGGCTCGGCGACCTGCTCGGCCTGCGGGGCGGCCTCGGCCGCCGGGGCGCCGGAGCCGTCGTCGATCAGGGCCAGCTCGGCGCCGACCTCGACCGTCTCGTCCTCGGCGACCTTGATGGAGGACAGCACGCCGGAGGCGGGGGCCGGGATCTCGGTGTCGACCTTGTCGGTCGAGACCTCGAGCAGCGGCTCGTCGGCCTCGACGCGCTCACCCTCGGCCTTCAGCCAGCGGGTGACGGTGCCCTCGGTGACGCTCTCGCCGAGCGCCGGAAGGGTTACGGAAACCGCCATGGTTTCGGTTGCTCCTTACGAATTGCGGAAAGTCTGTGTCGTCGCGCCCAGTGACCGGGGAAGGTCAGTCGTGGGAGTGCAGCGGCTTGCCGGCCAGCGCCAGGTGAGCCTCGCCGAGCGCCTCGTTCTGCGTCGGGTGGGCGTGGATGAGCTGGGCCACCTCGGCGGGCAGCGCCTCCCAGTTGTAGATCAGCTGGGCCTCGCCGACCTGCTCGCCCATGCGGTCGCCCACCATGTGGACGCCGACCACGGCACCGTCCTTGACCTGCACGAGCTTGATCTCGCCGGCGGTCTTGAGGATCTTGCTCTTGCCGTTGCCGGCCAGGTTGTACTTCAGGGCGACGACCTTGTCCGCGCCGTAGATCTCCTTGGCCTTGGCCTCGGTGATGCCGACGGAGGCGACCTCGGGGTGGCAGTACGTCACCCGGGGCACGCCGTCGTAGTCGACCGGGACGGTCTTCAGACCGGCCAGCCGCTCCGCCACCAGGATGCCCTCGGCGAAGCCGACGTGCGCGAGCTGGAGCGTCGGGACCAGGTCGCCGACGGCGGAGATGGTCGGGACGTTGGTGCGCATGTACTCGTCGACCAGGACGTAGCCGCGGTCCATGGCGACCCCGGCCTCCTCGTAGCCCAGGCCCTGGGAGACCGGGCCGCGGCCGATGGCGACGAGCAGGACCTCGGCCTCGAACTCCTTGCCGTCGGCAAGGGTGACCTTGACCCCGTCCTGGGTGTACTCGGCCTTCTCGAAGAAGGTGCCCAGGTTGAACTTGATGCCCCGCTTGCGGAACGCGCGCTCCAGCAGCTTGGAGCTGTTCTCGTCCTCGACCGGCACGAGGTGCTTGAGGCCCTCGATGATCGTGACGTCGGTGCCGAAGGACTTCCACGCGGAGGCGAACTCGACGCCGATGACGCCGCCGCCCAGGATGATCGCGGACTTCGGCACGCGGTCCAGGACGAGGGCGTGGTCGGAGGAGATGATCCGGTTGCCGTCGATGTCCAGGCCCGGCAGCGACTTCGGCACGGAGCCGGTCGCCAGCAGGACGTGGCGGCCCTGGATGCGCTGACCGTTTACGTCCACCGAGGTCGGGGAGGACAGCCGGCCCTCACCCTCGATGTAGGTCACCTTGCGCGAGGCGATCAGACCCTGCAGGCCCTTGTACAGGCCCGAGATCACGTCGTCCTTGTACTTCTGGACGGCCGGTACGTCGATGCCCTCGAAGGTGGCCTTCACACCGAACTGCTCGCTCTCGCGGGCCTGGTCGGCGATCTCACCCGCGTGCAGCAGGGCCTTGGTGGGGATGCAACCCTTGTGCAGGCAGGTGCCGCCGACCTTGTCCTTCTCGATCAGGGCGACGTCCAGACCCAGCTGCGCCCCTCGCAGGGCCGCGGCGTACCCACCGCTGCCACCGCCGAGGATCACTAGGTCGAAAACGGTGCTGGCGTCGTTCGCCACGTCACGTCCTCCATGCATGTGCGCCACCGGTCGTCGGTGACCGGCTGGCGGCTGGTGTCCGGCCGCTCGTACTTCGGCCCTTGGTTGGGGCCCTGTCCTGCCGAGCCCCATCTTCGCACTTGTGAGAGGCGAACGAGACGCGGGGCCGGGGTGTGAGACGCCCCACGTTCCCGTGTGAGCGAGGACGGGTCACGCCCCAGGAGCGCGGGGCTGTGCACCCGCTCCAGGCCGGCGAGGCCGAGTTCCGCGTCACGCCCCCAGGGGCGCAGGGCTGTGTGGATCTGCAGCTCCGCCGCGTGGGCGCGACGGGCAACGGTCCACTTGCCGCCGACGCCGGGGTCACGCCCCCAGGGGGCGCGGCGCCGGGGTCACGCCCCCTGGGGGCGCGGGGAACTGCGCGACGAGCCACGACGGACGCAGCCGCACGATCACCCACGCCCCCCGGGGCTCGCAGGCGCCGTCAGCCCAGATCGCCCGCGGCGGTCAGCTCCGCGACCCGCACCAGCGTCCGCACCGCCGTCCCCGTGCCGCCCTTCGGGGTGTACCCGAACGGCCCGCCCTCGTTGAAGGCCGGACCCGCGATGTCCAGGTGCGCCCAGGTGATGCCCTCGCCGACGAACTCGCGCAGGAACAGGCCGGCCACCAGCCCGCCGCCCATCCGCTCACCCATGTTGGCGATGTCGGCGGTCGCGGAGTCCATGCCCTTGCGCAGGTGCTCCGGCAGCGGCATCGGCCAGGCCGGCTCGCCGACCTCCTCCGCCGCCTCGTGCACCGTGGCGCGGAACGCGTCGTCGTTCGCCATGACCGCGTACGTACGGCTGCCCAGTGCCAGCATCATCGCGCCGGTCAGCGTCGCCACGTCGATGATCGCGTCCGGCTTCTCCAGCGAGGCCGCCCACAGCGCGTCGGCGAGGACGAGACGGCCCTCGGCGTCGGTGTTGAGGACCTCCACCGTCTTGCCGCTGTACATGCGCAGCACGTCACCCGGGCGGGTGGCGGAGCCGGACGGCATGTTCTCGGCCAGCGCCAGCCAGCCGGTGACGTTGACCTCGAGGCCGAGCCGCGCGGCGGCGACGACCGCGGCGAACACGGCGGCCGCGCCGGCCATGTCGCACTTCATCGTCTCGTTGTGCCCCGCCGGCTTCAGCGAGATGCCGCCCGAGTCGTACGTGATGCCCTTGCCGACGAAGGCGAGCGACTTCGTCGCCTTGGACGAGGTGTACGACAGCTTCACCAGCCGCGGGCCGGACGCCGAACCGGCGCCGACGCCGAGGATGCCGCCGTAGCCGCCCTTCGTGAGCGCCTTCTCGTCGAGCACCTGCACCTTGATGCCGTGCTCCTTGGCGGCGGCCTGCGCGATCGCGGCGAACGCCTCGGGATTCAGGTCGTTCGGCGGGGTGTTGACCAGGTCGCGGGCGCGGTTCAGCTCCTCGGCGACGGCCGCGGCACGCTCGATCGCGGCCTTGTACGCCTTGTCGCGGGGCTTGCCGCCCAGCAGCGCGGCCTCCGCGAGCGGAGCCTTGCCGTTCTTCGCCTTCGCGCCCTGGGCCTGACGGCCGTTCTCCTTGTACGCGTCGAAGGAGTACGCGCCGAGCAGCACGCCCTCACCGATGACGCCGGCGTCGGCCGCCTCGGTGACCGGCAACGCGAAGACGGCCTTCTTGGCGCCGGCCAGCGCGCGGGCGGCGGCACCGGCGGCGCGGCGCAGCGCCTCCGCGTCGAAGGCGGCGTCCTTCTCGGGCTCGGCGCCCAGACCGACCGCCACCACGACGGGGGCCTTGAAGCCGGACGGTGCCGGCAGCTTCGTCACCTCGCCCTCCGCACCGGAGGCACCGAGGGTCTCCAGCACGTCGGCGAGCCTGCCGTCGTACGCCTTGTCCACGGCCTCGGCGCCCGGTGCGACGACCGGGCCGCGGGCCCCCTTGGCGACACCGATCACGATCGCGTCGGCCCGCAGGCCGGGCACCGCTGCGGTGGAGAGAGTGAGAGCAGTCACGGTGGTGAAATCTCGCTTCCGTATGAAGTCCTGTATGGCCGAATGCGGGTGGGTCGACCGGGCCCGACAACCGACCCTAGATCCCTCCTGCGGTGTGGTATGCACCCGGGCAGGCGAACACCCGGCACGAGCCTACGCTCGCGGCCCCGCCCGCTCGCTCCCGCGCCCCGCGTTTCCCGCGCGGCCCCGGGCGTACGAGATCATTCCGGGGGTCCCCCGCCCTCACCCCGTGGAGCACACCCCATGAGACGCCCGGCCCTCTTGACGGTCCTGTCGCTGCTCCTTCCCCTGCCGCTCGCGGCGTGCTCGTCCGGGTCCCCCGTCGACGACGGGCGCGGCGACGCCGGCCACTGGCGCCCGCGCCCCGGCACCGCCTGGCAGTGGCAGCTCAGCGGGCGGCTCGACACCGGCGTCGACGTGCCCGTCTACGACATCGACGGCTTCGACCACACCGCGTCCACGGTGGCGTCCCTGCACGACGACGGCCGGAAGGTCATCTGCTACGTCTCCACCGGCGCCTGGGAGGACTTCCGCCCCGACGCGGCCGGCTTCCCCGCGTCGGTGCTGGGCAGGTCCAACGGCTGGGAGGGCGAACGCTGGCTGGACATCCGGGCGACGGACGTCCTGGAGCCGCTGATGGCCGCGCGCCTCGACATGTGCCGTGACAAGGGCTTCGACGCCGTGGAGCCCGACAACATGGACGGCTACCGGAACGACACCGGCTTCCCGCTCACCGCCGGCGACCAGCTCCGCTACAACCGGCTGATCGCGAGGCTCGCCCACGACCGGGGGATGGCCGTCGGTCTGAAGAACGACCTCGACCAGATCCCGGAGCTGGTCGACGACTTCGACTTCGCGGTCAACGAGCAGTGCGCGCAGTACGGCGAGTGCGCCGACAACCAGCCGTTCCTCGAGGCGGACAAGGCGGTCTTCCACGTCGAGTACGAGCTGCCGACCGGACGGTTCTGTGCCGAGTCCCGGCGGCTGGGGCTGAGTTCGATGCGGAAGGAGTACGACCTGGGGGCGTGGCGGGAGGCCTGCTGAGTGCGGGGTGCGGAGTATCAGGGGCGGGGTGAGGAGTGGTGGGGTGCGGGGTGTCAGGGGCTCAGTGACAGGACCACCAGCGCGGTCGTCGCCGCCGTCTCCGCGACGCCGCCGAAGACGTCACCGGTGACCCCGCCGAAGCGGCGGACGCAGTGCCGCAGGAGCAGTTCTGCGCCGGCGCCGGCGCACAGGAGGGCGAGCGCCGTGCGGAGCGCGTCGGCCGCGCCCAGGGACGCGCCCGCCACAGCGCCGGCCGCCGTGACGGCGACGGCGACGGCTATCGCTCCGCGTATCGGGACCACCCCGGCGACGGCGGCGCCGAGCCCCTCCGGGCGCGCGGCGGGCACCCCCGACCGGGCGGCCAGGGTGAGCGCCAGCCGGGCGGCGGTCGCCGAGACCACGGCGGCGAGCGCGCCCCGCGCCCACGAGGCGTCGTACGCCTGGGTCAGCGCGGCGACCTGGCTCAGCAGCACGAGGACGAGGGTGATCACGCCGAACGGGCCGATGTCCGACTGCTTCATGATGCGCAGCGCGTCCTCGGCGGGCTTCCCGCTGCCCAGGCCGTCCGCGGTGTCGGCCAGCCCGTCCAGGTGCAGGCCCCGGGTGAGGACGGCGGGCACGGCGGCGGTGGCGATCGCGGCGAGCAGGGGGCCGGCGCCGAGGAACAGCAGCGCGAGCCCCGTGGCGGCGGCAGCGGCGCCCACGACCAGCCCGGCCAGTGGGGCGCACAGCATGCCGCCGCGGGCCGCCTCCCGGTCCCAGCGGGTCACGCGGACCGGGAGCACGGTGAGGGTGCCGAACGCGAACCGGAGGCCGTGGGGGGAGGGGGTCCTGAGCACCGGCGCAGACTACCCGGCGGTCGGCGGGGTGCTGTCGGGGCCCGGGGATAAAGTTCGCATATGGGAGATTGGTGGCAGCGGAACATCGTGGAACCGGGCAAGTTGCCGCTGCTCCTCGCGCTCGGTGCGTTCGTGCTGACCTTTGTGATCACGCGGATCGTCACCCGGCTGATCCGGGCGGGCAAGGGGCCCTTCGGGAACGTGAAGGCGGGCGGGGTGCACATCCACCACGTGGTCCCCGGGGTGGTCCTCACCGTCGTCGGGGGCTTCGGCGCGGTCGCCGGCGGACGTCACGGGTTCGGCTCCGCGCTCGCGGCGGTGTTCTTCGGCATCGGGGCGGGGCTCGTCCTGGACGAGTTCGCGCTGATCCTGCACCTCGACGACGTCTACTGGACCGAGGACGGCCGCAAGAGCGTGGAGGTCGTGGTGATCACCGCGGCTCTGGTGGGGCTCGTGCTGGCCGGCTTCACGCCCTTCGGCGTGGACGACGTCTCCGAGGACGAGCTGCAGGACCGTGCGAACGTCATCGCGACCGTCGGGGGCAACTTCCTCTTCTCCCTCCTCGCACTGGCCAAGGGCAAGGCGCGCCTCGCGATCTTCGGGGTGATCGTGCCGGTCATCGCCCTGATCGGCGCGGTCCGTCTGGCCCGGCCGGGGTCCTTCTGGGCCCGCCGCTTCTACGGCCGCCGGCCGCGCGCCCGGGCGAAGTCGCGGCTGCGCGCCTACCACCACGACCGCCGCTGGTCCGGCCGGAGCCGCGCCCTCCAGGACTGGATCGGCGGCCGCCCGGACCCACCGCGGCTGTGACGCGGATGCCTCCGGCGGTGGTGGTGCGGGTGCGATGCCTGCGGCGGCCTGTGGCTGCTGGGTGGGGGTGCGCGTAGCGCGTTGCGTTGTGTGTGGGTCGGGCCGCGCCGGGGGTGTCCGTCCTCGGCACGGCGCGAAATCGGTCACTTCCAACAGACGGGGCGTTGACGCGCCAACCGCTGCGGGCGGACACCCCCCGACACGGCCTCTTCTCGCCGTACGCGGCTATCCGTAGTCTCCCGCCCCTCCAGCTGCGGGCAGTCGTCCGCCCGGCCGTCGTAGCTGCGGGCAGGCGTGCCTCCCCCAGTGCCTGAACGGCCTGGGAGGTGCCCCCCAGGGCGGCACGGGTGGGCGCTGGGGGTCCCCCCTCTGGGGGAGGCACCCCGTAGCGCCGGGCCGCGTCACCCCACCCGCCCCGCACCCGCGCCGGGCACCCCGGCAATACCGGGCCACGCGCACCCACCCCCGGCCCACCCCGCAGCCGGACCACGCGCCCTCGTTCACTCACCCCCGTCGGAGACCTCCGGCAGCTCCGCCGCCAGTGCCGCCGCGGCCTGGACCAGGGGCAGTGCCAGCAGACCTCCCGCCCCCTCACCCACCCGGACACCCTGCGCCAGCAGCGGCTCCAGGGCCATCCGGTCCAGCGCCTTCGCCTGCCCCGGCTCCCCGCTGTCGTGCGCCGCCAGCCACCAGTCCGGCGCCCGGAACGCCACCCGCTGGCCCACCAGCGCGCACGCCGCGCTCACCACGCCGTCCAGGATCACCGGCATCTTCCGCACCGCACTCTGCAGCAGGAAGCCCGTCATCGCCGTGAGGTCGGCCCCGCCCACCGTCGCCAGCAGCTGCAACTGGTCGCCGAGCACCGGCCGCGCCCGCCGCAGCGCGTCCCGGATCGCCGCGCACTTGCGCATCCACGCCAGGTCGTCGATGGCCAGCCCGCCCCGGCCGGTGACGACCGACGCGTCCGTCCCGCACAGCGCCGCGACCAGCACGCCCGCCGCCGTCGTGCCGCCCACGCTGACATCGCCGAGCACCACCAGATCCGTACCGGAGTCGGCCTCCTCGTCGGCCACCGCGACCCCGGCCCGGAAGGCGGCCTCCGCCTCCTCGAGGGTCAGCGCGTCCTCGATGTCGATGCGCCCGCCGCCGCGCCGCACCCGGTGCTTCACGACCTCGGCCGGCAGCGTCTCCGGATCGCAGTCCAGAGCCATGTCGACCACCCGCAGCGGCACCCCGAGGCGCCGCGCCAGCACCGAGACCGGCCGGCCGCCCTCCAGCACCTCGCGCACCAGGTCCGCCGCACCGCCCGCGGGCCGCGCCGACACGTCCAGCTCGGCGACCTTGTGGTCTCCGGCGAAGAGCACCACCCGGGGCCGTTCGACCGGCCGTACCGGTACGGCGGACTGCGCCGCGGCCAGCCACTCACCCAGGTCGTCCAGCCGGCCCAGCGACCCGGGCGGCACGACCTGACGCTCCCGGCGCGCCTCGGCGTCGCGGCGCACCCCGCCGTCGGGGCGCTCGATCAGATCGGTGAAGTCGTCGAGATTCAGCGAGCTCATTCGCCGAACAGTACCGGCCCCGGTCGAACACCGAAGAGGTCCCGTCCGCACCGCGCCGGACCGGCGTCGTTGCCCTCCGGATCGTCCTCCTCTACGTAACGTTTTGCGCGGATTGTGTACGTCGTCCTCTATGTGTCGGGAGCCGCCCGTGTCGCCCTCCGCCCCCTCGGTGCCCTCTCCCGTGCCCCCGGTGCCTCCCGTCCCCCTCTACGGGCCGCACCGTGCCGACTGCCCCTGGTGCGGCTCACGGCGGCTGCGCTCCCGGTCCGGCCGCCAGGAGCCGCGGCAGGGTGCGCCGGCCCGTTCCGTCCTCGACCGGTGCCGGGACTGCCGGCACACCTTCCCCAACCCGCTGCTCGCGCCCCGGCCCGAACACCCCGCCGTCCGGGCCGGCGTCCGGCTGAGACACGTCCTGGCCGTCCGCACGATGCTCCGTCACTGCCCCGAGCCCGAGAGCTGGCTCGACGTGGGCACCGGCGACGCCGACTTCCCCCGGACGGCGCGGCGCTACTTCCCCTACACCTCGTTCGACGGCGTGGACCCCACGCACCGCGTGCTGCGTGCCCGCGCCGCCGACCGCGTCGAGGAGGCGTACGTCGGCCGGCTGACGGACCGGTACATCGCCGCGCGGCTCCGCGCCCGGTACGACGTCGTCAGCCTCTTCCACCATCTGGAGCGCGTCCCCGACCCCCGCGCCGAACTCCGCGCCGCCCTGCACGTCCTGCGCCCCGGCGGCCATCTCCTGCTGGACCTCGCCGACCCGCGCCGCCTGTTCGCCCTGCCGCCGGGCACCTCGCACCCGATGGGGCTGCGGGCCGAGCTGGAGGTCCGCGGCTGCACGGTCCTCACCGGTGAGCGGACCCCCCGGCTGGTCGCCCGCAAGGAGCCGCCGTCAGCCCCGTAGCACCAGCGCCTGGCCCGCCACCACCAGCAGGACCTGCTCGCACTCGTCGGCGAACGCCGCGTTCAGGCGGCCGAGTTCGTCCCGGTAGCGGCGGCCCGACGCGGTGGCCGGGACGATTCCCGAGCCCACCTCGTTCGACACCGCGACCACCGTGCGCCGGGTGGCGCGCACCGCCTCCGTCAGCTCGCGCACCCGGTCCCGCAGGGCGCGTTCGCCGCCGTCCGCCCACTCCGCGTCGTCCCACGCGCCGACCGCGTCCATCGCGTCCGTCAGCCACAGCGACAGGCAGTCGACGAGGAGGGGCGGGCCGTCGTCCTTCAGGAGTGGGACCAGGTCGCAGGTCTCGGCGGTCCGCCACGAGCCGGGGCGCCGCTCGCGGTGCGCGCAGACCCGGGCCGCCCACTCGGTGTCGCCGTTGCGGGAGCCGCCGGTGGCCACGTACAGCACGTCCGGGAAGGACTCCAGCCGGCGCTCGGCCTCCACCGACTTCCCCGACCGGGCCCCGCCCAGGACGAGGGTGCGCCGCGGCACGTCGGGCACGTCCTCGTACACGCCCGTCGTCAGGGTCGTCCCGTCCGGCACCGCCCGTGCGCCCGCCGCCGCGAGCCGGCGCTTCAGCTCGCGGCCCGGCGGCACGTCGTGGCCGAGGTGGACGGCGACGACGTCCGTGGTGGGCCGTGCGGCGCCCACCGCGCGCAGCTTCGCCAGGGCGTCCGGGCGGCCCACGACGTCCGCGAGGACCAGGTCGTAGGGCTCGGCGGGCTCCTCCAGGCCGGCCGGCGCCCCGCCCGGCGGCAGATACAGCAGCCGCTGCCCGTCCGGCCCCGTCACGGCGTACCCGGTGCCGGGCGCGTCCATCGCCACCGCCCGCACCCGGTGCCCCGTCAGCAGCGCCAGCTCCCGCCCGTCCGGCACCCGCCCCGGCTGCGGCAGCCCCGCCGGCACCTCCACGGCGGGGCCGTCGTGCGGGTGCGACAGCAGCACCTGCCGTACGCCGGCCAGGGAGTGCCCGGCGCGAGCGGCGGCGAACGCGGCGCCGGGCGTCAGGTCGAGGAGCAGCGTCCCGTCCACCAGCAGCGCGGTCGCCGCGCGCGCGTTCTCGCCCTGTGCGGCGGCGCAGGCCGCGCAGGGACAGTCGGGGCGGGGGAGTCCCGCGGGGGCACCGGTGCCGAGCAGAGTCACGTCCACGCCCCGATTTTCGCCGGTCGCCCCACGACATGCGCGCCCGAGGCCCCCGGAGTCGTGCCCCGGCCTTCTACGACACGCCCGGCTCAGCGCATAGGCTGCGACCGGGAGCCGGACCAAGATCCGGCTTCCGCTCTGCATGTGCTCACATCTTGGAGGCGTACATGGCGGCATGGACGTGGCGGTTCGAGACGGCCGGCGGGACGGAGGTCCAGCCCGCGGTGCAGCCCGAGGAGTTCACCACGCAAGGGGACGCCGAGTCCTGGATCGGGGAGCACTGGAAGGACCTCCAGGAGGGCGGCGCCGACCAGGTGCGGCTGTTCGAGGACTCCACGGAGATCTACGGGCCGATGAGCCTGCACGCCGAAGGGGCCTGAGCGAGGGCCCGCCGGCGACGGGGAGGGGACGGCCGCGAACGGGGCCGTCCCCTTCCGTGTCACTGCTCGCCCAGCGTCACCTCGGCGGTGTGCTCGTCGCCGCCTCGGGTGTACGTGACCTTGGTGCGGTCGCCCGGCCGCATCGACGCCAGGGCCTCGGAGAGCGAGGTGATCGTGGTGATGTCCGCATCGCCCAGCCCGGTGATGACGTCCCCCGCCCGCAGGCCCGCCCCGTCCGCGGCACCGCCCTGCTCGACGCTGACGATCGCCACGCCGGCGGGCCGGTAGGCGTCGTCGACGACCGTGCGGGCGGTGATGTCGAGTGCCGCCCGTCCCGATTCGGTGACCCGGCCGTTCTTGACGATCTGGCCGGCGATCGTCGTCACCGTGGACGAGGGGATCGCGAACCCGATGCCGGGCGCCGCGCTGTCGCCGAGGGCGGGGTCGGTCGCGGCGAGCGTCGGGATGCCGATGACCCGGCCGTCGAGGTTCACCAGCGCACCGCCGCTGTTGCCGGGGTTGATGGCCGCCGAGGTCTGCACCATGTCGGCGAGGGTCGCCCCCGTACCGCCGCCGCCGCGGCCCTCGGTGACGGTCCGTCCGGTCGCCGAGACGATGCCCTGCGTCACGCTGGACGACAGCCCGAGCGGCGAGCCCATCGCCAGCACGATCTGTCCGACGTCGACCTTCGACGAGTCCTCGAACCGGGCCGCCCGCACCCCGTCGGGCACCGTGTCCAGCTTGACGACCGCGAGGTCCTGCTCGGGGTAGGAGGAGACGAGCCGGGCGGACAGCGGGTCCTCGCTGTGGGCGGTGGTCACCCGGAAGGACGTCTGGTCCCCGACCACATGGGCGTTGGTGACGACATGGCCCTGGTCGTCGTACACGACTCCCGAGCCCAGGTCGTCCCCGGACCGGATCTGGACGACCGAGGGCAGGACGTCCTTGATCACCTGCTGGTAGTCGGCCTGAAGGTCGTTGGCCGCGGCCGGTGCGGCGGCCCGGGCCGTCGTGGCGGTCTCCCGCCCGCCGTCCGTGTCGGAGCCCGGTCCGGCCGCGGAGCAACCGGTGGCGAGCAGCAGGGAGCCTGCCAGTGCGGCGACGGGGATGCGGAACCGGGACACGGCACGGGTGCGGGAGACGTCCATGCCCCGAGTCTCACGGCGGCCCGGACGTCCTGCTTGCGCAGAGCACCCGAACGGGCGCCCCGCCGGGGTCCTATCCCCGCACCCCGCACAGGTGCAGCAGCGCCGCGACTCCGCGGTACGGGTCCGTCCGGCCGGCGCGCTCCTCCACGGCCAGCAGCGTCTCGACGTCGTCCGGGGCGGCGGCGCCGTCGGCTGCCGTGTCCGTGAAGACCCGGACGCCGTACCAGGTGTGCAGCGGGGCGCCGATGCCCGCGAGCTTGGCCGTCAGCGTCGCCAGCCGGTCGGCGCGGACGTCGAGGCCGAGGCGGGCGGGGGTCCCCCCGTCCGAGTCGGTTCTAGAACGGGGGAGGTGGGCGGCCGTGTCGTAGGCGGCGAGCGCCCCGGCCCAGTCGCCGCTCAGGCCCGGGCGCATGGCGAGCGCGTCCCCGTTGCGCACGAGCAGCGACAGCAGGCCGCCCGGGGCGAGCATGCGGGCCAGCCCGGCCAGCAGCGGGTCGGGCTCCTCGACGTACATCAGCACGCCGTGACAGAGCACCACGTCGAAGCTGCCCGGCAGGAAGTGCACGCCGGTGTCCCGGCCGTCGCCCTCGACGATCCGCATCCGCTCCCGGATGCCCTCCGGCTGGCCCGCCAGGGCCTCACGCGCCGCGGCGATCATCGTGGCGTCGCGCTCCACACCGGTCACCTGGTGCCCGGCCCGCGCCAGCCGCAGCGCCTGGGTGCCCCGGCCCATGCCGACGTCGAGCACCCGCAGCCGCTTGCCCACCGGGAAGCGGCCGGCTATCTGCTCGTCGAGCTGCCGGGCCACCAGCTCCTGCCGTACGAAGTCCCGCAGACCGCCCGGCTCGTCCAGCCAGGCGTCGGTGGCGCCCCCGGCGAACGGCGTGGCGCTCAGGGCCGCTCCCCGCGCTTGACCTGCGGCTTGGGCAGCCGCATCCGGCGCATCTGCAGCGAACGCATCAGCCCGTAGGCGACCGCACCGCGCCGGCGCTCGTCGGGGAAGCGCTCGGCGAGGCGCTTCTTCAGCCGGAAGCCGGTGACGAGCGAGTCGAGCACGATCAGCACGATCACGACCAGCCACAGCAGCAGCGCGATGTTCTGCAGCGACGCCACCCGGATCATGCTCAGCACGAGGATGATCACGGCCATGGGCAGGAAGTACTCGGCGATGTTGAACCGCGAGTCGATGAAGTCGCGCGCGAACCTGCGGACCGGGCCCTTGTCGCGGGCCGGCAGATACCGCTCGTCGCCGCTGGCCAGCGCCTGGCGCTGCCGCTCCATCGCGGACCGGCGCTCCTCGCGCTGACGCCTCGCGGCCTCCTTGCGCGTCATCTGGGTGTTGGCGACGCTGCGGCGCTGGGACTGGGCCGCACTGCGCTTGGGCGTGGGCCTGCCCTTCGGGGCCTGCGGGTCGCGGGGCTGCTTGGAGTCGGTCACCGGCGCCTTGACGGCGCTCGGGGCCTTCTCTTCCTTGGCACGGCTACGGAACACAAAACCCAAGGGTACGGGGTGGGGGAGTGTGGGCCCCAGCCCGGTGGGGAACGATCCGGCAACGCCGGACGTCCGTAAGGGGACAGAGGGGACGTTGCGTACGGCCCCGGTCCGGGGCTCCGGGACGTCTCCCCGGGGAGCGCCTACTCCCTGGGCCGGAGCGGAAGCGCACGCAGTCGTCCTTGGGGATGAGCGCATCCGTCCCCGAACAGTGCGGTAATGGATGCAGGGCCCGTACTGTGGGTTCTGTTGCAGTCGCTGGAGCTGGAGTCGGTCAGAAGGGGGCGCGCGAAGCCCATGAGCGGTGTCATGAAGCGTATGGGGATGATCTTCCGCGCGAAGGCCAACAAGGCCCTTGACCGGGCCGAGGACCCGCGCGAGACCCTCGATTACTCGTACCAGAAACAGCTTGAGCTGCTGCAGAAGGTGCGCCGCGGCGTCGCCGACGTGGCGACCAGCCGCAAGCGCCTGGAGCTCCAGCTCAACCAGCTCCAGTCCCAGTCGTCCAAGCTGGAGGACCAGGGCCGCAAGGCGCTGGCGCTGGGCCGGGAGGACCTGGCCCGCGAGGCGCTCTCCCGCCGCGCCGCCCTCCAGCAGCAGGTGACCGACCTGGAGACCCAGCACTCCACCCTCCAGGGCGAGGAGGAGAAGCTCACCCTCGCGGCCCAGCGCCTCCAGGCCAAGGTGGACGCCTTCCGTACCAAGAAGGAGACCATCAAGGCCACCTACACGGCCGCACAGGCGCAGACCCGCATCGGGGAGGCGTTCTCCGGCATCTCCGAGGAGATGGGCGACGTGGGCCTCGCGATCCAGCGGGCCGAGGACAAGACCGCCCAGCTCCAGGCGCGGGCCGGCGCCATCGACGAGCTGCTCGCCTCCGGCGCCCTGGACGACCAGTCCGGCATGCACAAGGACGACATCCAGGCCGAGCTGGACCGGCTCTCCGGTGGTACGGATGTAGAGCTGGAGCTGCAGCGCATGAAGGCCGAGCTGGCCGGAGGCGGCACCTCCGACCGGCAGGCGCTCGAGGGCGGCCAGGGCCAGTCGCAGCCCCGGCAGCAGCCGCAGGACACCCCGCGTTTCGACAAGCAGTAGCCCACGCCTAGGAGGGCGACATGATCGTGAGGATCATGGGGGAGGGACAGGTGAGGCTGGCCGACGGCCGCCTCGCCGAGCTGAACAAGCTGGACGACGAACTCCTCGCCGAGATGGAGAACGGCGACGGCCCCGGTTTCCGTGCGACTCTCCAGGCCCTGCTGGCCAAGGTCCACGAACTGGGCGAACCGCTGCCGGACGACTCCCTGGAGCCGTCGGACCTGATCCTCCCCTCCCCGGACGCCACCCTGGAGGAGGTCCGCGAACTGCTGAGCGACAACGGCCTCATCCCGGACGCGCCCTGAGAACACCGGCCACTGCCACGCCGGTCACCGTCCAGGCCGAAGCGGGGGTCCGGGGGCGCAGCCCCCGGGTCGTCCACCGGAACGCCGGGCACCCCCCGAAGAAACCCCCACCCCGCTACCGTAGACACGCGTGAGCACTTTCGCGCGGGCCCGCTGCCGCCTCAGCGCGCACCCCCTGGCCCTGGACGCCGCCCTCGCCGCGGCCGTCCTCGTGTGCATGGTCGCCGGCTCCTTCGCCGACCCCCACGGTCCCGACGGCGTCACCTGGGGCGTCCGCACCCCCGACCCGTTCAGCCTGCTGCTGATGGTGCTCGGCGCCGCCGCGCTCGTCCTGCGGCGCCGCGCCCCGCTGGCGGTGCTCGCCTTCACCGGCTGCCTCTCGATCGTCGAGTGCGTCACCGGCGACCCCCGCGCCCCGGTCGTGATGTCCGCCGTGGTGGCGCTCTACACCGTCGCCGCCACCACCGACCGCTCCACCACCTGGCGGGTCGGCCTGCTCACCATGACCGTGCTGACCGGCGTCGCCATGCTGGCCGGCCCCCTGCCCTGGTACGCGCAGGACAACCTCGCCGTCTTCGCCTGGACCGGCATCGGCGCCACCGCCGGGGACGCCGTCCGCAGCCGCCGCGCCTTCGTCCAGGCCATCCGGGAACGCGCCGAGAAGGCCGAGCGGACCCGGGAGGAGGAAGCCCGCCGCCGCGTCGCCGAGGAGCGGCTGCGCATCGCCCGCGACCTGCACGACGTCGTCGCCCACCACATCGCCCTGGTCAACGTCCAGGCCGGTGTCGCCGCCCACGTCATGGACAAGCGGCCCGACCAGGCCAAGGAGGCACTCGCCCACGTAAGGGAGGCCAGCCGGTCCGCGCTGAACGAGCTGCGCGCCACCGTCGGTCTGCTCCGCCAGTCCGACGACCCCAAGGCCCCCACCGAACCGGCCCCCGGCCTGGACCGGCTCGACGAACTGGTCGCCACCTTCCACCACGCCGGCCTGCACGTCGAGGTGGCCCGCGCCGACCAGGGCACCACCCTGCCCACCGCCGTCGACCTCGCCGCCTACCGGATCATCCAGGAGGCCCTGACCAACGTGCAGAAGCACGCGGGGCCGCGGGCGAAGGCCGAGGTCAGCATCGTCAGGGTGGGGCCCCACATCGAGGTCACCGTCCTCGACGACGGTGCCGGCGAGACGGACGCCCCCGCCGACGGCGGCGGACACGGGCTGCTCGGCATGCGTGAGCGCGTCACCGCCGTGCGCGGCACCCTCACCACCGGTCCCCGCTACGGGGGCGGCTTCCGGGTCCATGCGATCCTTCCCGTCAGAAGCCGTGACGACGCCGCGAAGGATGCCGTATGACGATCCGTGTCCTGCTCGCCGACGACCAGGCACTGCTGCGCAGCGCCTTCAGGGTGCTCGTCGACTCCGAGCCCGACATGGAGGTGGTGGGGGAGGCGTCCGACGGCGCCGAGGCGGCCCGGCTGGCCGCCGAGCACCGGCCGGACGTGGTGCTGATGGACATCCGGATGCCCGGCACGGACGGCCTCGCCGCCACCCGCACGATCAGCGCCGACCCCGCCCTCGCCCAGGTCCGCGTGGTCATACTGACCACCTTCGAGGTCGACGACTACGTGGTGCAGTCGCTGCGCGCGGGCGCCTCCGGCTTCCTCGGCAAGGGCTCGGAGCCGGAGGAGCTGCTCAGCGCGATCCGTGTCGCGGCCGGCGGCGAGGCGCTGCTGTCCCCGGCCGCCACCAAGGGGCTCATCGCCCGGTTCCTCGCCCAGGAGGACGGCGCGGACGACGCCGGCCGCGACCCGGCCCGGGCCGAGAAGCTGGCCTCGCTGACCGTGCGGGAGCGCGAGGTGCTGGTGCAGGTGGCCGGCGGGCACTCCAACGACGAGATCGCCGAGCGGCTGGAGGTCAGCCCGCTCACGGTGAAGACACACGTCAACCGGGCGATGGCCAAGCTGGGCGCCCGCGACCGGGCCCAGCTGGTGGTCATCGCGTACGAGTCCGGGCTGGTACGTCCGAGGGTGGAGTGAGGTCCACCCCGCCGTACTGCGCCGGGAGTATGCGCGGGATAAGGAAATGGACCTGGGGCCTAGGGAACGGGGGGCTTCCATGGCTCAGGGTGTTGGGTGGGCGCTCCTGTCCCGCCCTTCCTCCGCTCGGCCACAGAAGAGAGACCCTGATCCATGTCCTGGCTGTCGAGATTCAGCCTCGCGCAACGGGCCCTGATAGGCCTGATGTCGATCGTCGCGCTCGTCTTCGGCGCGATCGCCATCCCCCAGCTCAAGCAGCAGCTCCTGCCCACCATCGAACTGCCCATGGTGTCCGTGCTGGCGCCGTACCAGGGCGCCTCGCCCGACGTGGTCGAGAAGCAGGTCGTCGAACCCATCGAGGACAGCCTCGAAGCCGTCGACGGCGTCTCGGGCGTCACCTCCACGGCCAGCGAGGGCAACGCCGTGATCATGGCGTCCTTCGACTACGGCAACGGCACCCAGCAGCTCGTCGCCGATGTCCAGCAGGCCGTCAACCGGGCCCGCGCGCAGCTCCCCGACGGCGTGGACCCGCAGGTCATCTCCGGCTCGACGGACGACATCCCCACCGTCGTCCTCGCCGTCACCTCGGACAAGGACCAGCAGGCGCTGGCCGACCAGCTCGACAAGACGGTCGTGACGGAGCTGAAGGACATCGACGGGGTCGCCCAGGTCGTGGTCGACGGCGTGCGGGACCTCCAGGTCACCGTCACCCCCGACCAGGCGAAGCTGGCGAAGGCCGGCGTGAGCCCCATGGCCCTCGCCCAGTCCCTCCAGGCGGGCGGCGCGACCGTCCCGGCCGGCTCCTTCGACGAGGGCGGCGCCAACCGCACCGTCCAGGTCGGCGGCGGCTTCACCTCGCTGGAGCAGATCCAGAACCTGATGGTCACCGGCGAGGGCGTGCAGAAGCCGGTGCGCCTCGGCGACGTCGCCACCGTGAAGCAGGAGGAGGCCAAGGCCGACTCGCTCACCCGCACCAACGGCAAGCCGTCCCTCGCCGTCGCCGTCACCATGGACCACGACGGCAGCGCGGTCGCCATCTCGGACGCCGTCGAGGACAAGCTGCCCGGACTGCGCGAGCAGCTCGGCTCCGGCGCGACCCTCACCGTCGTCAGCGACCAGGGTCCGGCGGTGTCGCAGGCCATCGAGGGCCTGACCACCGAGGGCGCCCTCGGACTGCTCTTCGCCGTCCTCGTCATCCTGGTCTTCCTGGCGTCCATCCGCTCCACCCTCGTCACCGCGGTCTCCATCCCGCTGTCGGTGGTGCTGGCGCTGATCGTGCTGTGGACGCGCGACCTGTCGCTGAACATGCTGACGCTGGGCGCGCTCACCATCGCCATCGGCCGCGTCGTCGACGACTCGATCGTGGTCCTGGAGAACATCAAGCGGCACCTCGGCTACGGCGAGGAGCGCCACGAGGCCATCCTCAGGGCGGTCCGCGAGGTCGCCGGGGCGGTCACGTCGTCCACACTCACCACGGTCGCCGTGTTCCTGCCGATCGGTCTGGTCGGTGGCATGGTCGGTGAGCTGTTCGGCTCCTTCAGCCTCACCGTCACCGCCGCGCTGCTGGCGTCCCTGCTGGTGTCGCTGACGGTCGTCCCGGTGCTGTCGTACTGGTTCCTGCGCCCGCCGAAGGGCACCCCCGAGGACGCCGAGGAGGCCCGCCGCCTGGCCGAGGAGAAGGAGGCGAAGAGCCGCCTGCAGCGCTTCTACGTCCCGGTCCTGCGCTTCGCCACCCGCCGTCGCCTGACCAGCGTGGCCATCGCGGTCGTCGTGCTCATCGGCACGTTCGGCATGGCGCCGCTGCTGAAGACGAACTTCTTCGACCAGGGTGAGCAGAAGGTCCTCAGCATCAAGCAGGAGCTGAAGCCCGGCACCAGCCTCGGTGCGACCGACGCGCAGGCCCGCAAGGTCGAGAAGCTGCTCGGTGAGACCGAGGGCGTCAAGGACTACCAGGTCACCGTCGGCTCGTCCGGCTTCATGGCGGCCTTCGGCGGCGGCACGGACACCAACCAGGCCTCGTACCAGCTGATGCTGGAGGACTCGGCGGACGCCGAGGACGTCCAGGACCACATCGAGGCCGGGCTCGCGAAGCTCGACGGCATCGGCACCACCACGGTCTCCGCCGGTGACGGCTTCGGCAGCCAGGACCTGAGCGTCGTCGTCAAGGCGGCCGACGCGCAGGTGCTGCGCGACGCCGCGGAGGAGGTCCGCAAGGCCGTCGCCGGGCTCGACGACGTCACCGACGTCACCAGCGACCTGGCGCAGAGCGTGCCGCGCATCTCGGTCAAGGCCAACGCGAAGGCCGCCGAGGCCGGCTTCAGCGACCAGACGCTCGGCGCGGCCGTCGCCCAGGCGGTGCGCGGCACCCCGGCCGCCAAGGCGGTCCTGGACGACACCGAGCGCGACGTCGTCATCCGGTCGGCGCAGCCCGCCCGGACGCTGGCCGAGCTGAAGGCCCTGAACCTCGGCAAGGCCAGGCTCGGCGACATCGCCACCGTGCAGCTGGTGGACGGCCCGGTGTCGATGACCCGGATCGACGGCCAGCGCGCGGCGACCGTCACCGCCAGGCCGACCGGCGACAACACCGGCGCGGTGGGCACGGCCCTGCAGTCGAGGATCGACGGCCTGGAGCTGCCGGCCGGCGCCACGGCCGAGATCGGCGGCGTCACGGCCGACCAGGACGACGCGTTCAAGAACCTCGGCCTGGCCATGCTCGCGGCGATCGCGATCGTGTTCATGCTGCTGGTCGGCACCTTCCGGTCGCTGGCCCAGCCGCTGATCCTGCTGGTGTCGATCCCGTTCGCCGCGACCGGCGCGATCGGCCTGCTGGTCGCCACGGGCACCCCGATGGGCGTCCCGGCGATGATCGGCATGCTGATGCTGATCGGCATCGTCGTCACCAACGCGATCGTGCTGATCGACCTGATCAACCAGTACCGCAAGCAGGGACACGGTGTCGTCGAGGCGGTGATCGAGGGTGGCCGGCACCGTCTGCGGCCCATCCTGATGACGGCCCTGGCGACGATCTTCGCCCTGCTGCCGATGGCCCTGGGCGTCACCGGCGAGGGCGGCTTCATCGCCCAGCCGCTGGCGGTGGTCGTGATCGGCGGCCTGATCACGTCGACGCTGCTCACCCTGCTCCTGGTCCCGACGCTCTACGCGATGCTGGAGCTGCGCAAGGAGCGGCGCGCGAGGAAGAAGGCGGCGAAGAAGGGCCTGCCCGAGCAGCAGCAGCCCGCGCAGGACCCGGAGCCGGCCCAGGTCTGACGCCCGCAGGCACGGCGGCCGGTACGCCGAAGGGGCGCCCCCCGTGGAATCTTCACGGGGAGCGCCCCTTTCGCGTCGCGCGGGGCGTTCAGTGCCCGCGCGGAGAGCGGTTCAGTGCTCGCACAGCGAGAACTCGCGTTCGTAGAGCTGCTCGTTGTGCTCGTCGACGAAGAACTTGCGCTCGTGCATCAGCTCTTCCCGGTAGCCCCTGGCCTCGTCCGGCGTCATGGTCGAGGTGGCGGCCCACGGCTGCTGCGGCGGCACGTCGGAGGTCGAGACGATCCGCTCCGACGGGTCCACGAGGAAGAACGCGAGGATCTTGCGGTGTCCCGGACGCGTGGGGTCCGCGAGCCGGAAGTCGCCGACCCGGTGCTGCAGGACGTTCGGGAACGCCAGACAGCGGCCCGCCGGGGTCGACGCCGACCCCAGCACCTGGTTCAGCGCGTCCTCGTTCTCCAGGCCGTAGACCTCGCGCAGGCCGGTGTGGTCGTTCTGCTCGTAGCTCGGCTCGTCGAGGGCCGTCCGGAAGCTCAGCCGGCTCTCGGTGATGTTCTCACTGTCCCAGTAGTAGATGCCGGTCGACACGATCCGCTCGTTCAGCATCCCCTCGACGTGCCAGGAACCGCCGGCGTACTCGGGCCGGTCCGGGGTGAGGTGGATGGTGGCGAGCTTGACGATGACCTGGAGGCGGCGGCCGCGCAGGTCGACGCGGGCCGAGGCGTCGGGCGGCTCGGGCGCGGTGAAGGCCGGGGCGTCCGGGACGGCCGGGCGGCGCTGCTCCCACCAGTGGTCGTAGGCCTCCTCGAAGGCCTCGACGGCCGTTTCGTACGCCTCGTCGTCGTCGAAGTCGGACTCGTCCGGGTACTCCGGCTCCGAGTCGTACCACCCGTAGGGGTCGGCCTCGATCCGCAGGGGACGCGGGTGGCGCAGATCGGTGAGCACGTTCTCCAGCAGCGGGCGCATGCGCGCGAACACGTCCGGCAGGACGGAGGCGAGCTCGCGATGGTCCTCCGGGTGGAGGTTGTTGACGTACGAACGGAAGGCCACGGTCCCGTCGTCCTGGACGTCGACGTCCGTGGGCAGCCACTGGAACCGCTCCGAGAACTCGTACCGGGAGTACCGGTCCGTCGGGTTCCGCCAGGCCTGCTCGTGGTCGCCGCTGACGCCCTTCACCAGGCAGAAGAGAGAGGGGTGCACCAGGTCCAGCACCTGGCCGCCGGAGCCGGGGTGCCAGTCCCGCTCGGCTTCGGGGACCTCCTCGAGAACCCGGACCGCCTCGCGCAGCCGGGAGTGCAGCTTCTCGTCGATGAGCGTGTCCGACTGCCACACCCCGTCGACGGCGGACACCTCGATGCCGGTCCGCGCGTCCCGCAGCGCCGCGTAGTGCGCGAGTTCGTCGAGGACGTAGCGGACCTGGGCCTCGGTCAGGCCCTGGCCGACCGCTTCCCGCGTCCAGCGGGCGACGATGCCGGGGTCGTGCATCTTGTCGTACCAGCCGGGCTTCGACCGGATGTGGGCGCTGCACCGGATGATCTCCAGCTCCCGCAGCGTCCGGGGTTTCGCGAACGGTATGGAGCGGGCCGTGCTGAAGGGCAGGGGGAAAGCGGACAGGCCGGTCACTGCTCTGGATCCTCCGAGTCGGTGTGCGGGGCGGGAAGCCTACGGCAGCGGTCCGACACCGCGGCCGTGGGCGGCCCGCCCCGCCTGCGCCGGCCCGTCCGGGCAACGGCGGCGCGACCGGGCTACGGCAGCGCCAGCATCCGCTCCAGCGCCAGCTTCGCGAACGCCTCGGTCTCCTTGTCGACCTCGATCCGGTTGACCAGGGTGCCCTCGGCGAGCGACTCCAGCGCCCAGACCAGGTGCGGCAGGTCGATGCGGTTCATCGTCGAGCAGAAGCAGACCGTCTTGTCGAGGAATACGATCTCCTTGCCCTCGGGAGCGAAACGGTTCGCCAGTCGCCGGACCAGGTTCAGCTCGGTGCCGATGGCCCACTTGGAGCCGGCCGGGGCCGCCTCCAGCTTCTTGATGATGTACTCGGTCGAGCCGACGTGGTCCGCCGCGGCCACGACCTCGTGCCGGCACTCGGGGTGGACCAGGACGTTCACGCCCGGGATGCGCTCGCGCACGTCGTTCACCGAGTCCAGGCTGAAGCGGCCGTGCACCGAGCAGTGGCCCCGCCACAGGATCATCTTCGCGGCGCGCAGCTCCTCGGCCGTCAGCCCGCCGTTCGGCTTGTGCGGGTTGTAGACGACGCAGTCCTCCAGGGACATGCCCATGTCCCGCACCGCGGTGTTGCGACCCAGGTGCTGGTCGGGCAGGAAGAGCACCTTCTCACCCTGCTCGAAGGCCCAGTTCAGGGCACGCTCGGCGTTGGAGGACGTGCAGATGGTGCCGCCGTGCTTGCCGGTGAACGCCTTGATGTCGGCGGACGAGTTCATGTACGAGACGGGCACGACCTGCTCGGCGATCCCGGCCTCGGTGAGCACGTCCCAGCACTCGGCGACCTGCTCGGCCGTCGCCATGTCCGCCATGGAACAGCCGGCCGCGAGGTCGGGCAGGACCACCTTCTGGTCGTCGGAGGTCAGGATGTCCGCCGACTCGGCCATGAAGTGCACGCCGCAGAAGACGATGTACTCGGCCTCCGGGCGCGCGGCCGCGTCCCGGGCCAGCTTGAACGAGTCGCCCGTGACGTCCGCGAACTGGATGACCTCGTCGCGCTGGTAGTGGTGGCCGAGGACGAAGACCTTGTCCCCGAGCTTCTCCTTGGCCGCACGGGCGCGCGCGACCAGGTCCGGGTCGGAGGGCGAGGGCAGGTCGCCCGGGCACTCCACGCCGCGCTCGCTCCTCGGGTCGGCCTCGCGGCCGAGCAGCAACAGGGCGAGGGGCGTCGGCTGCACGTCGAGCTCCTGGGGCTGGGCGGTGGTCACGACACGCACCCTTTCTACTTTTCGTCTAACTGACGCTATATATCATAACCGGTTCACGTCACTTTGACGATGCCCATCATGTCGATGTGACGTGAATCCCGGCGCCCGAGCCGCTGTCCGCCCTCCGGGGCATGTGCGAGCATGAGGAGAAGGCCGAGGAACACCTCACGGGTCCGTCCCGGAATGAATCCGCGGCCCCGTCGGTTGGAACCGTCGGCAAGCAGTCTCCGTACAACCCGGGAGAGATGTAGATGTCCGTATCGGACGAGACCACCACCGTCACCGACGGCATCATCCTGACCGACGCCGCCGCGGCCAAGGTCAAGGCCCTGCTCGACCAGGAAGGCCGTGACGACCTGGCGCTGCGCGTCGCCGTCCAGCCCGGCGGCTGCTCCGGCCTGCGCTACCAGCTCTTCTTCGACGAGCGTTCGCTCGACGGCGACGTCGTGAAGGACTTCGGCGGGGTCAAGGTCACCACCGACCGCATGAGCGCCCCGTACCTGGGCGGCGCCACCATCGACTTCGTGGACACGATCGAGAAGCAGGGCTTCACGATCGACAACCCGAACGCGACGGGCTCCTGCGCCTGCGGCGACTCCTTCAGCTGAGCCGCGTCCCCTCGTGCGAAGGGCGGCGGCCCGGGGTTCCCTCCCCGGGCCGCCGCCCTCTTTCCGTCATTCTCCCGGTGGGCGTCAGCGGACCCCGGACGGCGCCGGAAGCCGCGCGCCCGGCTTGTACAGCGGGATCTCCTCGCCGTCCGTCCCCACGACCTTCCGGTCGCCGAGCGGCCGGTCCAGCGTCACCGTCCGCTCGAACTCCTTGGCGATCATGATGCAGACCCGGCCCGGATCCGAGGTCGCGGTCACCGTGACCGTCACCCGCCCGGAGTCCTCCTTCGCCGTCGCCTCGTACTCGGAGCACACCCCGCCGGTGAAGTGCACGGTCAGCTCGGTGCCCTCGGCCGTCCAGCCGCTCACCGGCACGTCCTGGGACGACGTCGACCCGTCGGACGGGGACGGGGACGGCGCGGGGGAGGTCAGGTACTTCGGGTCCACCGCCGGATACGTCACCGTGAAGGGGTCCGCGGTCCCCGGCGCGCTCACCTCGAACAGCCAGGACGGCACCAGTGTCTGCCGCCCCTGCACCGGATGGGCGGCCAGCCCGAACACCGCCTCCCGGACGGTGACCGTCTGCCGGTCCGAACGCCGGGGCTTCTCCGGCATCCCGGGGGTGCCCGTCGCCGTCGACGGCTCGCACGGCGTCCGCGCGGTGCCCTCCTCCAGCGGCACCGGCCCGGCGCAGCCGCCGATGCCCGCCCCGGCGCCGCCGCCCGGGGCGTTCAGCAGCGCCAGCGTCTCCTTCGCGTCCAGGACGGGGTACGTGTCCCCCTTGACCGGCGCCTTCAGCTGTCCGCTGCCGCCGACCACCTCGCCCCGCGCGCCGACGACCACGCCGGTCGTCCAGCCGTACGTGGGCAGCCCGCCGACCTCCGGTTCGGCGTTCACGGCCCGCCGGGCGCCCATGACCTGGCTCGCGTCCAGCTTGGCGTCGTCCTGGCCCAGGGCCTTCAGCACCGGCGCCGCCGCCTTCCTCGCGGCCGCCTCGCTCACCGGTGACCCGTCGGCGGAGGGGGCCTTGCACACGGCGCCCTTCTTGCAGTTGTCCGTGCCGGGCGAGTAGCGCTGGAAGGACCAGGTGCCCGGCGCCCGCCGGCTCACCGTGAGCACTGGGCCCGCGCCGTCCCTGACGCTCCCGGCCTTCCACGCCTCACCCTGGAGCCGCGGCGCCCCCTCGATGCCGAGGGCCGTCGCCAGGCGGGCCACCTCCGCCTCGCCGACCTCGCCCTTCGTCCGGTACACCGGCGCCGAGCCGGGCCCCTCGGGAAGCGGGCCGTCGGCGCGGTAGGTCACGCCGTACGGGTCGGGCTCGCCGGGCGCGATGCCGTTGGTGTCGCCGCCGCCCGGGGACGGCGCCCGGTAGCCGTCGAGGGGCAGCGGCGGGGGAGTGTCGTCGCCCGGCGCCCCCGATGACGTACCGCCGTCCGAGCCGCCGCCGGAGGCGGACGTGGCCAGACAGGCCCCGCCGGCCCCCACGAGCAGTACGGCGGCGACGGACGCGACGACGACCGCCGGGGGACGCCGCCGCTCGGGACGCCCGGTGCCGCCCTCGTCGGCGGCGGGGGCGTCGTCGTGGTCGGGTCGCTCGCTGTTCACCGCATCGCTCCTTCGGCTGTTACTGGGGACAGCGATGGGACGCGGTGGAGGAGGATCCGGTTCCCCTCGGCGGCGCGGGTCACCCGACCGGCCGCAGGGTCGCCGGACGAGCGGTTGCTAGTCGCCGTAGTCCGACATCGCCTCCAGCAGCCGGGCCGACGTCCCCGGCACCCGTACGCCGTGGATCAGCGACAGGGGGACGGGGTGCGCCGAGACCCGTACGGGCGGCGACCAGCGCCGCGACATCCGGGCGCAGTCGCCGCGCAGCGACGCGAGATCGCCCTCCAGGTCGGCCGGGGCGGGTGCGACGGTCTTCGGGTTCGTCATAAGGGAACCGTAGGCCTGTTCCGGGTGGCGTAGGAAGTTCTACTATCGGGTAGTTTCGCCTGCTTCGGAGTCGGCGCACCGCCGGGTAGCGTGAACTGTCCACCCCGCCTCCCTGAGGAGAGAGTCCACGCCGTGCGCATCGCAGTCACCGGCTCCATCGCCACCGACCACCTCATGACCTTCCCCGGCCGCTTCTCCGACCAGCTCGTCGCGGACCAGCTGCACACGGTCTCGCTCTCCTTCCTGGTCGACCAGCTCGACGTGCGCCGCGGCGGGGTCGCCGCGAACATCGCCTTCGGCATGGGCCAGCTCGGCACCCGTCCGGTCCTGGTCGGGGCCGCGGGCTCGGACTTCGCCGAGTACCGCGCCTGGCTGGAGCGACACGGCGTCGACACCGACTCCGTGCGCATCTCCGAGACGCTGCACACCGCCCGCTTCGTCTGCACGACCGACGCCGACCACAACCAGATCGGCTCGTTCTACACGGGCGCGATGAGCGAGGCCCGCCTCATCGAGCTGAAGACCGTCGCCGACCGCGTGGGCGGCCTCGACCTGGTCTCCATCGGCGCCGACGACCCCGAGGCGATGCTCCGGCACACCGAGGAGTGCCGCGCCCGCTCCATCCCCTTCGCGGCCGACTTCTCCCAGCAGATCGCCCGGATGAACGGCGACGAGATCCGGATACTGCTGGACGGGGCGACCTACCTCTTCTCCAACGAGTACGAGAAGGGGCTCATCGAGACCAAGACCGGCTGGACGGACGAGGAGATCCTGGCCCGCGTCGGCCACCGCGTCACCACCCTCGGCGCGCGGGGCGTGCGGATCGAGCGGGCCGGCGAGCCGACCATCGAGGTCGGCGTCCCGGACGAGGAGCGCAAGGCCGACCCCACGGGCGTCGGCGACGCCTTCCGCGCCGGGTTCCTGTCGGGACTGGCGTGGGGAGTGTCGCTGGAGCGGGCGGCGCAGGTCGGGTGCATGCTCGCGACGCTGGTCATCGAGACGGTCGGCACGCAGGAGTACCAGCTGCGGCGCGGGCACTTCATGGAGCGGTTCACCAAGGCGTACGGGGACGAGGCGGCGGACGAGGTGCAGACCCACCTGCGCTGAGGCGGTGAGCGGGGCGGGTCAGCGGAGCCGGCGGACCAGGTAGGCCGTTCCCTTCTGCGCCGGTTCCTCGCCCGCGTACTCCTGCCCCCGCATCTCGCACCACGCCGGGATGTCCAGGCGGGCCGCCTCGTCGTCGGAGAGGACGCGGACCGTGCCGCCGACGGGGACGTCGCCGATGACCTTGGCCAGCTCGATCACCGGGATGGGGCAGCGGCGGCCGATCGCGTCCACGACGAGGTCGGCCGCCGTCTCCCGGACGGCCGCCGGCCCCGTCGGCGCCCCCAGCCGCTCCCGGACCGCGGCCACCGTGCCCGGCAGCACCTCCAGGAACCGCTCGACGTCCTCCGCGGGCGTCCCGGGCGGCAAGGACACCCGGACGTTGCCCTCGCTGAGCACGCCCATCGCTCGCAGGACGTGGCTCGGCGTCAGGGTGCTGCTCGTGCAGGACGAGCCGGACGAGACGGAGAAGCCGGCGCGGTCCAGCTCGTGCAGCAGAGTCTCCCCGTCGACATAGAGACACGAGAAGGTGACGACGCCGGGCAGCCGGCGCACCGGATCGCCGACCACCTCCACGTCCGGGACCGAGGCCGGCACCCGCGCCCGGATCCGCTCCGTCAGCTCCCGCAGCCGTGCCGCCTCCTCGGCCGCCTCGGCCCGCACCGCCCGCAGGGACGCCGCCGCGGCCACGATCGCCGGAAGGTTCTCGAAACCGGGCACCCGGCCCGACTCCCGCTCGTCGGCGGGCCCTTGCGGCGCGAACCGCACCCCCTTGCGCACGACCAGCAGCCCGACCCCCGACGGCCCGCCCCACTTGTGCGCGCTCGCCGCCAGCAGCGACCAGTCGCCCGCCACCTTCCCCCAGCCCAGCGACTGGGCCGCGTCCACCAGCAGCGGCACCCCCGCCGCCCGGCAGGCCTCCGCCACCTCCGCCACCGGCTGCTCGGTGCCCACCTCGTGGTTGGCCGACTGGAGACAGGCCAGCGCGGTGCCGTCGCCCAGAGCCGCCGCGTACGCCACGGGGTCCACCGCCCCCGTCCGGTCCACGGGGACCTGGGTGACGGTGCCGCCCTCCCGCTCGTGGACCTCGGCGGCATGAAGTACGGAGGAGTGTTCGACCGCTGACACGATCAGGTGGCGTCCGGTGCGCCGCCGCCCCGCCAGCGCCCCGGCCACCCCCGAATGCACCGCCCGTGTCCCCGAAGGAGTGAACACCAACTCGTCCGCGCGGCACCCCACGGCCTCGGCAGCGGCTTCCCGGGCGGCGTCGAGCAGCAACCGCGCCCGCCGCCCTTCCCGGTAGAGCCGAGCGGGATCGGCCCACCCCTCGTCGAGCGAGGCCAACAGGGCCTGCCGGGCGACGGGGTGAAGGGGAGCAGCGGAAGCAGCATCGAAGTAGGCCACGGGGCCACGCTAGAACGCCGGGCGGCACGGCGCCCCGCCAGGGCTCGGGACGGTGTCCGACATGCGGCTCCGCCGCGTGGGCGCGACAGTCCACGACGCTCCGTCAGCCGTCAACGGAACCGCACCTTCCCGCCCCCTGAGCGGCACCGTCCCACCCTTAAAGAGTGACCCCCGGCGCGTATGCCACCCTCCCCGCGACCCCCCGGAGGGCGTCGGCTAGGGTTTGGTCCGCATAAACATCAAACCCCTGCCCGACGCAGGGCGGCGACCGACCAGCGAGAAGGCAGGCCGCAGCCAACACGCGCGGGCGAGACTCTCGGGAAGGCGCTACGTGAGTCCCAACGGCTCCGACCGCTCGCCGCGGCGCCCGATGCGGCGGAAGCTGCTGCAGGCACTGACCGCGGGCCTGGTCCTGGCGACCGCCACAGGTTGCACATACAAGGACTTTCCCCGCCTTGGCATGCCCACCCCGACCACGGAAGAGGCTCCGCGGATCCTCTCCCTGTGGCAGGGTTCCTGGGCCGCCGCGCTCGCCGTCGGCGTGCTGACGTGGGGCCTGATCCTGTGGTGTGCATTCTTCTACCGGCGCAGCCGCACCAAGGTCGAAGTTCCTCCGCAGACCAGGTACAACATGCCCATCGAGGCGCTGTACACCATGGTTCCGCTCATCATCGTCTCGGTGCTGTTCTACTTCACCGCCCGTGACGAGTCCGAGCTCCTGAGCCTGAAGAAGAAGCCCGACGTCACGGTGAACGTGGTCGGCTTCCAGTGGAGCTGGTGCTTCAACCACATCGAGGACGTCGCCGGTTCCAACGGCGACGCCAAGACCTCCGAGGAACTGGAAGCGATTCCGAACCGGTTCAAGGAGGACTTCCCGGCGAACGCCGGCGGTGTCTACGACTGCGGCACCCCCGGCACGCGGAACCCGCAGACCAACAACCCGGGTCCGACCCTCTGGCTTCCCAAGGGCAAGACGGTCCGCTTCGTGCTGACCTCGCGCGACGTCATCCACTCCTTCTGGGTGGTGCCGTTCCTGATGAAGCAGGACGTCATCCCGGGCCACACCAACGCCTTCGAGGTGACCCCCAACAAGGAGGGCACCTTCCTGGGCAAGTGCGCCGAGCTGTGCGGCGTCGACCACTCCCGGATGCTGTTCAACGTGAAGGTCGTCTCCCCGGAGCGCTACGAGCAGCACCTCCAGGACCTCGCGAAGAAGGGGCAGACCGGTTACGTTCCCGCCGGCATCGCGCAGACGAGCCACGAGAAGAACCGGGAGACGAACAACCTGTGAGCATCCTCAACGAACCCCAGGGTGCCGCGGCAGGGTCCCACTACGAGGACGAGCTGCCGGTCCGGCGCCAGAGGCGTGGCGAAGTCGTCGTCAAGTGGCTGACCACCACGGACCACAAGACGATCGGCACGCTGTACCTGGTCACGTCGTTCGCGTTCTTCTGCATCGGCGGTGTGATGGCGCTCTTCATGCGCGCCGAGCTGGCCCGCCCGGGTCTGCAGATCATGTCGAACGAGCAGTTCAACCAGGCGTTCACGATGCACGGCACGATCATGCTGCTGATGTTCGCGACGCCGCTGTTCGCCGGATTCGCCAACTGGATCATGCCGCTCCAGATCGGCGCGCCGGACGTGGCCTTCCCCCGGCTGAACATGTTCGCCTACTGGCTGTACCTGTTCGGCTCGACCATCGCGGTGGGCGGCTTCCTCACCCCGCAGGGTGCGGCCGACTTCGGCTGGTTCGCCTACTCCCCGCTGTCCGACGCGGTGCACTCGCCGGGTATCGGCGGTGACCTGTGGATCATGGGTCTGGCCTTCTCCGGCTTCGGCACGATCCTCGGCTCGGTCAACTTCATCACCACGATCATCTGCATGCGTGCCCCCGGCATGACCATGTTCCGCATGCCGATCTTCACCTGGAACGTCCTGCTGACCGGTGTGCTGGTCCTGCTGGCCTTCCCGGTGCTGGCCGCGGCCCTGTTCGCGCTGGAGGCGGACCGCAAGTTCGGTGCGCACGTCTTCGACTCGGCCAACGGCGGGGCGTTGCTGTGGCAGCACTTGTTCTGGTTCTTCGGGCATCCAGAGGTGTACATCATCGCGCTGCCGTTCTTCGGCATCGTCAGTGAGATCATCCCGGTCTTCAGCCGCCGCCCGATGTTCGGTTACATGAACCTGATCGCGGCCACCATCGCCATCGCGGGTCTGTCGGTGACGGTGTGGGCGCACCACATGTACGTGACCGGCGGAGTGCTGCTGCCGTTCTTCTCGTTCATGACGTTCCTGATCGCGGTCCCGACCGGTGTGAAGATCTTCAACTGGATCGGCACCATGTGGAAGGGCAGTCTGTCCTTCGAGACGCCGATGCTGTGGACGATCGGCTTCCTGATCACCTTCACCTTCGGTGGTCTGACCGGTGTCATCCTGGCCTCGCCGCCGATGGACTTCCACGTCTCCGACTCGTACTTCGTGGTGGCGCACTTCCACTACGTCGTCTTCGGCACCGTGGTGTTCGCGATGTTCGCCGGCTTCCACTTCTGGTGGCCCAAGTTCACCGGCAAGCTGCTGGACGAGCGCCTGGGCAAGATCACCTTCTGGACGCTGTTCGTCGGCTTCCACGGCACCTTCCTGGTCCAGCACTGGCTGGGCGCCGAGGGCATGCCGCGTCGTTACGCCGACTACCTGAACGCCGACGGCTTCACCGCGCTGAACACGGTCTCGACGATCGCCTCGTTCCTGCTCGGCATGTCGATCCTGCCGTTCTTCTACAACATCTGGAAGACGGCCAAGTACGGCAAGCCGGTCGGCGTCGACGACCCGTGGGGCTACGGCCGTTCGCTCGAGTGGGCGACCTCCTGCCCGCCGCCGCGGCACAACTTCCTCACCCTGCCGCGCATTCGCAGCGAATCCCCGGCGTTCGACCTGCACCACCCGGAGATCTCCGCGCTCGACCAGCTCGAGAACGTCGGTCACGGTGAAAAGACCCTCGCTGGCGGCAAGGAGGCCGGCAAGTGAAGATCCAGGGCAAGATTTTCCTCTGGCTGAGCCTCTTCATCCTCGCCGTGGCGGTCACGTACGGCGTGTGGTCGAAGGAGCCGGCCGGCGCCACGGCCCTCTTCCTGGCCTTCGCCCTGTGCCTCATGATCGGCTTCTACCTGGCCTTCACGGCCCGGCGGGTCGACGTGGGCGCGCAGGACAACAAGGAAGCGGACGTCGCCGACGACGCCGGCGAGGTCGGGTTCTTCAGCCCGCACAGCTGGCAGCCGCTGGCCCTCGGCATCGGCGGTGCCCTCGCCTTCATCGGCGTGGCCGTCGGCTGGTGGATCATGTACTTCTCGCTGCCGGTCATCCTGATCGGTCTGTGGGGCTGGGTCTTCGAGTACTACCGCGGTGAGAACCGCACCCAGTAACACGCGCTGAGCGCCTAGGGGCCCGGACACTCCGTCAGGAGCGTCCGGGCCCCTTCGTCTGCCGTACCCCTCGTCACCCGTCCGGATTACCCACCGTGCCGCCCTTGACGTCGCTCCCTAGCGTGAGGTCATGAGCAACACGGTTCACTTCCAGGCGCGGGGGCGTACGGTCGTCGGCTGCACCCTGCTGGTGATCGCTCTCGGCGTGAGCGTCACCGCCTGCATGGGCGACGACGACAACCCGCTGTCGGCCACGCCCTACGACGCGGCCGGCCAGATCTCCTTCAACGGCCCCACGGACGCCGGGAAGAAGGCCGACCCGGACAAGCCCCTGGAGGTCGTCGCCGAGGGCGCAGGCGGGCGCATCACGGACGTCACGGCCGTCGACGCCACGGGCCGCTACGTGGCGGGCGAACTCTCCGCCGACGGCTCCCGCTGGCACAGCACCTCCCCGCTGGCAGCGGGCGCCAGTTACACGGTGCGCGTCAGCACCGAGGACGGCGACGGCGCACCCGGCCGCAAGGTCCTCACCTTCGAGACCGGCAAGCCCTCCGCCAAGAAGACCCTGGACGTCACCTTCGGGCCCAAGGCGGGCGCGTACGGCGTCGGCCAGCCCATCACCGCGGAACTGAGCCAGCCGGTCGCGGACAAGGCCCAGCGGGCCATAGTGGAGCGAGCCCTCAAGGTGCAGTCCACGCCCGCCGTGCAGGGCGCCTGGTACTGGGTGGACGACAAGAAGCTCCACTACCGGCCCCAGGAGTACTGGCCCGCCCACGCCACAGTCCAGGTCCGCAGCAATCTCGAGGGCATCAAGATCGGCGACCGGCTGCGCGGCGGCAAGGCCACGTCCCTGAAGATCACCACCGACGACCGCGTCGTCGCCGTCACGGACGCCTCCACGCACACCCTGACGCTCTACAAGGACGGCGAGGAGGTCCGGCAGATCCCCGTCACCACCGGCAAGCCCGGCTTCGAGACCCGCAACGGGGTCAAGGTCGTCCTCGGCAAGGAGCCCTTCGTACGCATGCGCTCCACCACCGTCGGCATCGCCGAGGGCTCGTCGGAGTCGTACGACCTGCCGGTGTACTTCGCCACCCGGGTCACCTGGAGCGGCGAGTACGTGCACGCCGCCCCCTGGTCCGTCGGCTCCCAGGGCTCCGCCAACGTCAGCCACGGCTGCGTCGGCATGAGCACCGACAACGCCGAGTGGTTCTTCAACGAGGTCCAGGAGGGCGACCTCGTCCAGGTCATCAACTCGGACGGCGAGACCATGGAGCCCTTCGGCAACGGCTTCGGCGACTGGAACCTGGACTGGGCCAAGTGGCGCCAGGGCAGCGCCCTGACGGGCGGCGCGACCAACGGCACCGGTACGGCGGAACAGGCCCGGCTGCGCCCGGAGAGCGCGTGAGAACGCCCCTGAGGGCGATGCCCTCAGGGGCGCCGGGACGTCCCTAGACGCCCTGCAGCCTCTTCTCCCGCAACAGCGCGGCCAGCGCACCCGCGAACTCCACCGGCTCCACCGGCGAGGCCACAGCGGCCTCCGCGCGGCTCCAGGTGGCCAGCCAGGCGTCCTGCGGGCGGGCGATGAGCAGCAGCACCGGCGGGCAGTCGAAGATCTCGTCCTTGATCTGCCGGCACACCCCCATGCCGCCCATCGGGACGGCCTCGCCGTCCAGGACGCAGACGTCGATCCCGCCCTTGTCCAGCTCCCTGATGACGGCGGCCGGCGTCGCGCACTCCACGAACTCGACCACGGGCACGTCCGGAGCCGGCCGGCGACCGGTCGCGAGCCGCACCTGTTCGCGGGTGTTGGAGTCGTCGCTGTAGACCAGCACCGTGGCGGTCGCCTGCATGCTTCCTCCGATACGCGGTGGAGACTGTCGTGCCCGTTGCGCCGGATGCTACTCCCTCCCACTGCCCGTCAACACCGGTTCGGACACGGCTTCGACGGGCCGTTCGATGGGCCATACGGGCACTACAGAGGGGGCGAACACACCGAACGGCACCCCCCGGGGTGAGGGCGGGATAAGCGACCGACATAATGTCGGTCGTGGCGACAGCAACGACAGTAGAAACCGGGCACGCGCACCCGTCGGTCAACCGGCCGAACCTCACCAGCGTCGGAACCATCATCTGGTTGAGTTCCGAGCTGATGTTCTTCGCGGCCCTCTTCGCGATGTACTTCACCCTGCGATCGGTGACCGGCCCGGACTTCTGGTCCGAGAAGGCCGACGCGTTGAACTTCCCGTTCTCCGCGACGAACACCACGATCCTGGTGCTCTCCTCCCTCACCTGCCAGCTCGGCGTCTTCGCCGCCGAGCGCGGTGACGTGAAGAAGCTCAGGATGTGGTTCATCGTCACCTTCGTGATGGGTGCGATCTTCATCGGCGGTCAGGTGTTCGAGTACACCGAGCTGGTCAAGCACGAGGGCCTCTCGCTCTCGTCCGACCCGTACGGCTCGGTGTTCTACCTGACCACCGGCTTCCACGGACTGCACGTGACGGGCGGCCTCATCGCCTTCCTGCTGGTCCTCGGCCGTACCTACGCGGCCCGGAGGTTCACCCACGAGCAGGCGACCGCGGCCATCGTCGTGTCCTACTACTGGCACTTCGTCGATGTCGTCTGGATCGGCCTCTTCGCCACGATCTACATGATCAAGTAGTCGCGGCACGCACCCGCGCAATACCAGAAGCATCGACGCAGAAGATCCTGACACCGGGGTAATCCGTGAAAAAGCTCTCCGCACGACGACGCCATCCGCTGGCGGCGCTCGTCGTCCTACTCCTCGCGCTGGCATGCACCGGGGGGCTGTACGCCGCGTTCGCGCCCGCGAGCAAGGCGCAGGCCGATGAAACCGCCCAGTCCCTCGCCATCGACGAGGGCAAGAAGCTCTACGCCGTCGGCTGCGCCAGCTGCCACGGCACCGGGGGTCAGGGCACCAGCGACGGTCCGAGCCTGGTCGGCGTCGGCGCCGCTGCCGTCGACTTCCAGGTGGGCACCGGCCGCATGCCGGCCCAGCAGCCCGGCGCGCAGGTCCCGCGCAAGAAGGTGATCTACTCCCAGGCCGAGATCGACCAGCTGGCGGCCTACATCGCTTCGCTGGGCGCCGGTCCCGCCATCCCGACGGAGGAGAAGTACGGCCCGGAGGGCGCGGACATCGCCAAGGGCGGTGAGCTGTTCCGCTCCAACTGCGCGCAGTGCCACAACTTCACCGGCAAGGGCGGCGCGCTGACGCACGGCAAGTACGCCCCGAGCCTCGAGGGTGTCGACCCGAAGCACATCTACGAGGCCATGCAGACCGGCCCGCAGAACATGCCCTCCTTCCCCGACACGACCATGTCGGAGCAGAACAAGAAGGACATCATCGCCTACCTGAACGCGGTCAACGGTGACGAGACCGTCAGCCCCGGCGGTCTGTCGCTGGGCGGCCTCGGGCCGGTCAGCGAGGGCCTCTTCGGCTGGATCTTCGGCCTCGGCGCCTGCATCGCCGTCGCCGTGTGGGTTGCCGCTCGGACCGCAAAGGCCAAGAAGTCATGAGTAGCCAAGACATTCCAGAAGAGAACCTGCCTGCTGAGCAGGGCACCACACACGGTGCGGTGAAGGTCGCGGACGAGGCCCATCCGTTCGCCGACCCGGGGCTGCCGCCCCACGAGCACCGGATCCAGGACATCGACGAGCGGGCCGCCAAGCGGTCGGAGCGCGCGGTCGCGTTCATGTTCACCCTGTCGATGCTGGCCACCGTCGGCTTCATCGCCTCGTTCGTGACCATCCCGCGCGACAAGTCGATCTACCTGTTCCCGCTCGGGCACGTGAACGCGATGAACTTCGCGCTCGGCCTGACGCTGGGCGTGGCGCTGTTCACGATCGGCGCGGGCGCCGTCCACTGGGCGCGCACCCTGATGTCCGACGAGGAGGTCGCCGACGAGCGTCACCCGATCGAGGCGTCCCCCGAGCTCCGTGCCAAGGTCCACGCGGACTTCAAGCAGGGCGCCAAGGAGTCCGCGCTCGGGCGCCGCAAGCTGATCCGCAACACGATGCTGGGCGCGCTCACCCTGGTGCCGCTCTCCGGCGTCGTCCTGCTGCGCGACCTCGGTCCGCTGCCCGGCACCAAGCTGCGCCACACCCTGTGGTCCAAGGGCAAGCTGCTCGTCAACATGAACACGAACGAGCCGATGCGTCCCTCCGACGTCGCGGTCGGCTCGCTCACCTTCGCCAAGCCCGAGGGCCTGGAGGAGCACGACGAGGAATTCCAGAACGAGATCGCCAAGGCCGCCCTGATGATCGTCCGGATCCAGCCGGAGAACATCAAGGACAAGCGCGAGCTCGAGTGGTCGCACGAGGGCATCGTGGCGTACTCGAAGATCTGCACCCACGTGGGCTGCCCGATCTCCCTGTACGAGCAGCAGACGCACCACGTGCTGTGCCCCTGCCACCAGTCCACCTTCGACCTCTCCGACGGTGCCCGGGTGATCTTCGGTCCCGCCGGTCACGCCCTGCCGCAGCTGCGGATCGGCGTGAACGACGAGGGCTATCTCGAGGCGCTCGGCGACTTCGAAGAGCCCGTCGGTCCTGCTTTCTGGGAGCGCGGATGAGCACGACAGCGACCACAGACTCCCGCGGACGCGGGAAGGCACCGGCCGGCGAGCGCGTCGCCGACTGGGCCGACGGACGGCTCGGGATCTACTCCCTGGCCAAGTCCAACATGCGCAAGATCTTCCCCGACCACTGGTCGTTCATGCTCGGGGAAGTGTGCCTGTACAGCTTCATCGTCATCATCCTCACGGGTGTCTACCTGACGATGTTCTTCCACCCGTCGATGAACGAGGTCACGTACCACGGTTCGTACGTGCCGCTGCAGGGTCAGCTGATGAGCGAGGCGTACGCCTCGACGATGAACATCAGCTTCGACATCCGGGGCGGTCTGCTCATCCGGCAGATCCACCACTGGGCGGCGATCGTCTTCCTCGCCGGCATGTTCGTGCACATGATGCGCGTCTTCTTCACCGGCGCGTTCCGCAAGCCGCGTGAGATCAACTGGCTGTTCGGCTTCCTGCTGTTCGTCCTCGGCATGTTCACCGGTTTCACCGGCTACTCGCTCCCGGACGACCTGCTCTCCGGCACCGGTGTCCGCTTCACGCAGGGCGCGATCCTGTCCGTGCCGATCGTCGGTACGTACATCTCGATGTTCCTGTTCGGCGGGGAGTTCCCCGGCCACGACTTCGTGGCCCGGTTCTACTCGATCCACATCCTGCTGCTGCCGGGCATCATGCTCGGCCTGCTGGTGGGCCACCTGATCCTGGTCTTCTACCACAAGCACACGCAGTTCGCGGGCCCCGGCAAGACGAACAACAACGTCGTCGGCATGCCCCTGCTGCCGGTGTACACGGCGAAGGCCGGAGGCTTCTTCTTCCTGGTCTTCGGTGTGATCGCGGCCATCGCCGGCCTCGTGTCGGTCAACCCGATCTGGAGCATCGGCCCGTACCGGCCGGACCAGGTGTCGACCGGGGCGCAGCCCGACTGGTACATGGGCTTCGCCGAGGGTCTCGTCCGCGCCATGCCCGGCTGGGAGATCAACTTCTGGGGTCACACGCTGGTCCTGGGCGTGTTCGTGCCGCTGGTGCTGTTCGGCATCTTCCTCGCCGCCATCGCCCTCTACCCGTTCATCGAGTCGTGGGTGACCGGCGACAAGCGCGAGCACCACATCCTCGACCGTCCGCGCAACGCCCCGACCCGTACGGGCCTCGGCGTCGCCTGGGTCACGGCGTACATGATCATGCTGATCGGCGGTGGCAACGACATCGTCGCCACGCACTTCCACCTGTCGATCAACTCGGTCACCTGGTTCGTCCGGATCGGGTTCTTCGTCGGCCCGGTCATCGCCTTCGTGATCACCAAGCGGATCTGCCTCGGCCTCCAGCGCCGCGACAAGGACAAGGTGCTGCACGGACGCGAGTCCGGCATCATCAAGCGCCTGCCGCACGGTGAGTTCATCGAGGTCCACGAGCCGCTGAGCCAGGGTGCGCTGTACACCCTGACCTCGCACGAGCAGTACAAGCCGGCCGAGATCGGCCCGACGGTCGACGAGAACGGCGTCGAGCGCAAGGCGAAGGGCTCGGAGAAGCTCCGCGTCAAGCTCAGCAAGGCGTACTTCGGTCCGGAGTCGCAGATTCCGAAGCCGACCGTCGACGAGTACAAGGAGATCACGAGCGGCCACGGCCACCACTGATCCTCCAGCGTCGCCACACCACGGTCGAAGGGCCCCGTCCGGTCTGCGGACGGGGCCCTTCGCCGTGCCCGGCGGCTGGATAGGGTGGGACCACACTCTTCTTCCACGATGCACACGATCAGGAGCGGCTCATGAGCGCTGTGACCCCCGCTGGAGGCGACATCGCGGCGGGCCGCTCCTGGCCCGCCCTGCTGAACGGTCTGCTGGACGGCCGCGACCTGTCCGCCGACGACACCGCCTGGGCGATGGACCTGATCATGCGCGGCGAGGCGACCGACGTGCAGATCGCCGGGTTCGCGACGGCGCTGCGGGCCAAGGGCGAGACCGTCGACGAGATCGCCGGCTGTGTGCGCTCGATGTACGCGCACGCGCACGTCATCGAGGTGCCCGGTGAGACGGTCGACATCGTCGGCACCGGCGGCGACGGCGCCAAGACCGTGAACATCTCCACCATGTCGGCCGTCGTCATCGCCGGCACCGGAGCGAAGGTCGTCAAGCACGGCAGCCGTGCCGCGTCCTCGGCGTCCGGCGCGTCCGACGTGCTGGAGAAGCTCGGCGTCAATCTGGAACTGGCCCCGAAGCGGGTCGCCCAGGTCGCCGAGGAGGCCGGGATCACCTTCTGCTTCGCCGTGAAGTTCCATCCCGCGCTGCGCCATGTGGCGACCGCGCGCGGCCAGCTCGGCGTGCGGACCGTGTTCAACTTCCTCGGGCCGCTGACCAATCCGGCGAAGGTGAAGGCACAGGCCGTCGGTGTCGCCGACCCGCGGATGGCCCCGATCATCGCCGGGGTGTTCGCCGAGCGCGGCAACTCCTCGCTGGTGTTCCGCGGCGACGACGGGCTCGACGAGCTGACCACGACCTCCACCTCCCGGGTCTGGGTCGTGCGGGACGGCACGGTGACCGAGGAGACCTTCGACCCGCGGGACGTCGGCCTGGAACTGGTGCCGGTCGAGGCGCTGCGCGGCGCCGACGCCTCCTACAACGCCGACGTCGCCCGCCGTCTGCTGGCCGGCGAGCCGGGCCCCGTCCGGGACGCGGTGCTGCTGAACTCGGCGGCGGCCCTGGTCGCCCTGACGCCCGGCGACGGACCGCTGACCGAGCGGATCCGGGCCGGCATGGAGCAGGCCGCCGAGTCCATCGACTCCGGCGCGGCCCGGCGCACCCTGGAGCGCTGGGTGGCCGCCAGCAACGCGTAGCGCCCGTCCCGGGACAGTGACGGCCGTCCCGCGATCCGGACACGGGTTGCGGGGCGGCGATCACTTCACGTACTTTCCTCCTCAGGTCATGAGTGACAGTCATGAGGCCCCGGCCGACTGTCCGGCAACCCTCCGTCCGTGGCGGGGTGCCCCGGGTGAAGACCAGGCCGTGGACAGCAAGGTCCACGGCAAGCGCGGACCCCTCGCGGAACCAGGGGTCCTGGGTCGTCCGAGGGAGTTCTCCGTGAATCAGCGAATGCGCTAGGGCCGCAGAGCCCCGCCTCCGCATCCCCTTTTCCTTTGCGTTTTCCTTTCCGTCCCGTGCTGGAGCCGTGTGCGCTCGCGCGGTGACGTCCTCTGCCTTCACGGGAGCACCCATGTCCGTCTCCGCCGTCGCCGCCGACCAGTCCGTCTGTGCCCCGCTGCCCGTCCTGGGCCGGGACGTCACCGTCCCGCTCGTCACCGGCGGCGAGGTCACCTACGCCGCGCTCGACTACGCCGCCAGCGCGCCCGCGCTCCAGCGGGTCTGGGACGACGTCGCCGCCTACGCCCCGTACTACGGCAGCGTGCACCGCGGCGCCGGGTACCTGTCGCAGCTGTCGACCGACCTGTTCGAGAACGCCCGGAAGACCGTCGCCGAGTTCCTCGACTGCCGGGACGCCGACCAGGTGGTGTTCACCCGGTCCACCACCGACTCCCTGAACCTGCTCGCCGGCGCCCTGCCGGCCGGCTGCCGGGTCTTCGTCTTCGAGACCGAGCACCACGCCTCGCTGCTGCCCTGGCGGGACGCCGACGTGACCTTCCTCGACGCCCCGGGCAGCCCCGCCGAGGCCGTCGAGACCCTGGAGCGCGCGCTCGCCGCCCGTGAGCCGTACGGGCCCGCCCTGGTCTGCGTCACCGGCGCCTCCAACGTCACCGGTGAGCTGTGGCCGGTGCGCGAGCTGGCCGCCGCCGCCCACGCGCACGGTGCCCGGATCGTCCTGGACGCCGCCCAGCTCGCCCCGCACCACCCGCTCAGCGTCCGTGACCTCGACGTCGACTGGGTCGCCTTCTCCGGGCACAAGCTGTACGCCCCCTTCGGCGCCGGCGTCCTCGCGGGCCGTGCCGACTGGCTGCGCGAGGCCGAGCCGTACCTCGCGGGCGGCGGGGCCAGCCGCAGCGTCAGCCGGCGCGCGGACGGCGGCGTGGACGTGCAGTGGCACGACAGCGCCGCCCGCCACGAGGCCGGGTCGCCCAACGTCATCGGCGCCTACGCCATCGCGTCCGCCTGCAAGGCGCTCACCGAGGCCGGGTTCGACACGCTGGTCGCGCGTGAGGAGTACCTGATCCGCACGGTGCGGGAGGGTCTCGCCGAGGTGCCCGAGGTGCGGGTGCTGTCCCTCTTCGGGGACGACGCGCCCCGCGTCGGCGTCCTCTCCTTCGTCGTCGAGGGCTGGAACAGCTCCCACTTCGCCGCAGCCCTCTCCGCCGAGTACGGCATCGGCGTGCGCGACGGACTGTTCTGCGCCCACCCGCTGCTGCGCACGCTGCTCGGCAGCGACCCGCAGACGCAGGGCGAGTGCGGCGCCCCCGAGGCGGCGCCGGGGGAGAAGTCCCTCAACGCCATCCGGGTCAGCTTCGGCGCGGGTACCCCGGACGAGCACGTCGAGCGGTTCGTGAACGCCGTCAAGGAGCTGGTGAGCGACGGCGCCCGGTGGAACTACCGCACCGAGGGCGGGCGTTGCGTCCCGGACACGTCCGCGGCCGGTACCGCCGCCTGAGCCCCGGGGCGGCGGTCGTGCCGGGAGGGCTCAGTTGTCCAGCCCGATCGCGAACGCCGCCTCCAGGTCGTGCTGCGAGTACGTACGGAACGCCACGTGCGTGTCCGTGCCCTCGACGCCCGGGATCTTGCTGATCCGGCCGGGGATGACCTCGGCCAGGTCCTCGTGCTGGTTGACCCGCACCATCGCGATCAGGTCGTAGGTGCCGGTGACGGAGAAGACCTCGCTGACGTTCTCCAGCGAGGCGATCTGCTCGGCGATCTCGGGGATCCGGTCCACGCTGGTCTTGATGAGGACGATCGCGCTGATCACGGCTGGTTCTCTCCCTCGGGGGCCGTCGCTGGAACGCCCCCAACTCTAGTCCCACCGCCGAACCGCACCCAGGCGAAGACGAAGCCCAGCCCGAAGCCCACCAGATGCGCCAGGTAGGCCACCCCCGGCCCGTCACCGGCCCGGCCCGCCGCCATCCACTGCAGGGACGCCCAGAACGGCAGCACCACCCAGGCCGGGAAGCGCAGCGGCAGGAAGAACAGGAAGGGCAGGAGGCTGGTCACCCGGGCGCGCGGGAACAGGAAGAGGAACGCCCCGAGGACCGCGGAGATCGCCCCCGAGGCCCCGACCAGGGACTCCTGGGAGTCCGCGTTGGCCGCCGCGTAGCCCAGCAGCGCCAGATAGCCGCAGCCCAGGTAGAACAGCAGGAACTGGAGCCGCCCCATCCGCGCCTCGGTCATCGCGCCGAAGACGTAGAGGAAGAGCATGTTGCCCAGCAGGTGCACCCAGCTCCCGTGGACGAAGAGTGCCGTGGCGGGGATGAGGACGGCTCCGGGGGAGTCCTCGAACAGTTCTGCGGGGATCACGCCCCAGCGGCGGAACCAGGCGCGCTGCGCGGCGAGCAGCTCCTCCCCGGTCCCGTGGGCCGGATTGAGGCCCGAGGCCGGGCTGACCAGGAACAGCAGGCAGCACAGGGTGATCAGCGCACAGGTCACCGGTGCCGTGCGACCCCGCCGGCCGCGGGCCCCGAGCGTCCTGGCCTTCCCGAGGGCCGCGGTGTTCCACTTGCGGATCATGAATACAGAGCATGACGTAACGGGGCGCAACCTCCCGTACCGCCTCGCCGCCGTGGACACGCGGGCGGCGGGTACCCGCCAGGCCGTAGGGTTACGAGCCACACGCACCGGGGAGGCCGGCGCGTCACGGACACTGGAAGAGAGCGGACAGCCACGATGACGGTTCCCCTGCCGACGGACACGACGCGGTGGCGCTGCACCCTCTGCGGCAACCTCACCCGCTTCGACGTGACCCGCGCCTCGAAGGTCGTCGAGTACGTGCACCTCGATCTGGCCGGTGAGCCGACGGTCGAGGAGCGCGAGGTGCTCAGTGAGACCATCGAATCGGTGCGGTGCCGCTGGTGCAACGCCGTCGACCAGGTGGAACTCGTGGACAGGCCGGGCGCCGGCTCCTGACGGGAGCGGGCTCGCGGGCCGCGGTCCCCTGCCGGGACCGCACAGGCATGCGCAGGCAGCAGAGGCATTGGGGTGACGGATGGTGGAGACACACGGCGGGGGGCCGGGCGACGGCGCCGCTGAGGTGCTCGACCGCCCGCTGCCCGACGGGGTGCGCCGCAGGGTCGTGCAGATCGTGTCCGACGGCTTCGGCGGGCTCACCCTCGGCGAACTGCCCGCACAGCTGAGACAGTACGCCCGCTTCGCCCCCAACCGCCGGACCAAGTTCGCCGGCAACGCCATGGCGGCGGCCGTGGAGACCGACCCGCTGTTCCGGCAGCGGATCGGCGAGAAGTTCAGAGAGGCCCAGCCGGAACTGGCCGGCGCCCTCGACTCCGGCTCCCCGCCACCGGCCGCGGACCCCCTCGACGTGGCGGCCGCGGCCTATGTGCTGCGCCCGCACGGCTGGGTGAAGCTGGTGACCGCCGCCGGCGAGGAGGCCCAGCGCGCGGACGCCGAGCGCGCCGACGAGGAGAGCCGCGCGGAGCTGGAGCGGCTGCAGGAGGAGCTGGCCCGGGCCCGGGAGCTCACCAGGGCCGAGACGGAGCGGCTGCGCGCCGAGCTGGACGCGGCGAAGAAGGAGGCCGAGTCGCTGCACCGCAAGCTGCGCTCCGCCCTCAGCGACGTCAAACGCGGCGAGGCGGCCCTGCGCAAGGTCCGCGACGAGATAGACACCGTCCGCACCGAGGCGCACGCCCAGGTCTCCGCCGCCGAGAGCGAGAGCCGGCGGCTCAAGGCGCGGCTCGGCGAGACGGAGGCCGCGCTCGAGGCCAGCCGCAGGGCGGCCCGCGAGGGGCGCAGCGTCGAGGACATGCGCGTACGGCTGCTCCTCGACACGCTGCTGGACGCCACGCAGGGGCTGCGCCGGGAGCTCGCGCTGCCCCCGGTGTCGGTGCGGCCCGCGGAGACGGTGGACGCCGTCGAGCCCGGCCGGATGACCCCCAAGGACATCGCCGCCCGCGCCCTGTCCGAGCACGACCCCGCCATCCTCGACCAGTTGCTCGCCCTGCCCCAGGCGCATCTGGTCGTCGACGGCTACAACGTCACCAAGACCGGCTATCCGCAGATGCCGTTGGAGAAGCAGCGGCTGCGGCTGCTCGGTCAGCTCTCCCAGCTCGCCGCGCAGACCGGTGCCGAGACGACCTGCGTCTTCGACGGGGCCGAACTGGCGGCGCCGGTGCTGCTCGCGCCGCCGCGCGGGGTGCGGGTGCTGTTCTCCAAGCCCGGCGTCACCGCCGACGAGCTGATCCGCCAGCTCGTGCGGGCCGAGCCCCCGGGACGGCCCGTCATCGTCGTCTCCACCGACCGCGAGGTCGCCGACGGGGTGGCGAAGGCGGGGGCCCGTCCGGTGGCCTCGGTGGTCCTCCTCAAGCGGTTCTCGCACGGCTGAGCCGGCCCCGAGTGCCAGGTCCCGGCCCCGGGGCGGTATGTCCCCGGAGCGCCGTCCGTCCCATGCGCAACGTACGGTCCGCTTGCCCGAATTGAGGGCCCCTCGGGGCGACGCGCTGTCAAGGGCGCCTCACCGCACGTGAGTTCACGGCAAAATATGCCTCACAGGTCTCACTATTTTCACCTCAGGATTTGAACTCATCACGACTTGGTCACTAGGGTCTGCCTTCGAACCCGCGCTCGGGTGATCCCCCTCAAGAAGGAGCTCGACTCCGTGGCGTCCCACCGTCGTCCCAAGCAGCCGAGCCGCACGCGTGTGACCGTGCTCACCACCGCAGCGGCAGCCGCAGTCGCTCTCAGCTCGCAGGCGGCCAACGCCGCGCCGAGCGAGAAGCCGAGCAAGGACGAGGTCAAGGCCAAGGTCGACAAGCTCTACGAAGAGGCGGAGCAGGCCACCGAGAAGTACAACGGGGCCAAGGAGAAGCAGGAGAAGCTCCAGAAGGAGATCTCCACCATCCAGGACAACGTCGCCCGCGGCCAGGAGGAGCTCAACGAGCTGCGCGACGGCCTCGGTTCGATGGCCAGCGCCCAGTACCGCTCCGGTGGCATCGACCCCTCCCTCCAGCTCTTCCTCTCCGCCGACCCGGACGACTACCTGGACAAGGCCTCCACGCTCGACCAGCTCAGCGGTCAGCAGGTCGAGGCGCTCAAGAAGATCCAGGAGAAGCAGCGCGACCTCGCCCAGCAGCGTGCCGAGGCCTCCAAGAAGCTCAAGGACCTCTCGGCCACCCGCACCGAACTGGGCAAGAAGAAGAAGGAGGTCCAGGGCAAGCTCTCCTCGGCCCAGAAGCTCCTCAACACGCTCACCGCCGCCGAGAAGGCCGCCCTCGACGCCGAGCAGGACCGCGCCAACCGCACCAGCGAGCGCCAGGCCCTCTCCGGCTCCACCGCCTCCGCCTCCGGTCGCGCCGGCGCCGCGTTCTCCGCCGCCCAGAGCAAGATCGGCACCCCGTACGTCTACGGCGCCACCGGCCCGTCCTCCTTCGACTGCTCGGGCCTGACCTCCTGGGCCTACGCCCAGGCCGGCGTCGGCATACCCCGCACCTCCGAGGCCCAGGCCAACTACGGCACGCGCATCTCCTCGATGAGCGACCTCCAGGTCGGCGACCTCGTCTTCTTCTTCAACGACCTGCACCACGTGGGTCTGTACGCCGGCAACGGCCAGGTCCTGCACGCGCCGCGCACCGGCACCGTCGTCCGCTACGAGTCGATGGACACCATCGGCGGCCCCTTCATGTGGGGCGTGCGCGTCTGATCCCGCTTCCGGGAAGATCGGGGAACGACCCGCTCGTGCCGCCCGTTCGGGCGAATCACGGCACGGGCTTCTGACCCTCCGCCCCGCCGGTGACCTGCGTCAGCGGCGGGGCGTCGCGTTGCGCACCCTCCCGAGGTCGTTGGTCGCCGCCCCGCCGCGGGGTTACTGTCTGCCGCGTTTCCCGTCCGTCAGCGGAAGGAGTGCGGCTTCCCGTGGGGTCCCATCGCCGCCTTGCACCGACCGGGTTCGATCGCGGCGCCACCGCCGCCGTCGGCCTTCTCTCCGTCGCCACCGCCGTCCTGGGCGCCGTACCGGCGGCCGTGGCCGCGCCGCACGACGACACCCGTGCCGAGGTGGACCGCCTCCACACCGAGGCGGAGCGGGCGACCGAGGCCTACAACAAGGCCGACGAGCGCACCGACGCCCTGCGCGAGCAGGTCGACGCCGCCCAGGACGAGATCGCCCGCAAACAGCAGCGGATCAACACCATGCGGGACGGGCTCGGCTCGCTGGCCGGGGCCCAGTACCGCTCGGGCGGCGTCGACCCGTCGCTCGTGCTGCTGCTCTCCGCCGACCCGGACGACTATCTGGACCGGGCCTCCGTGCTCGACCGGATCACCACTCACCAGGCCGGTGAACTCCGGGAGCTGCGCGGCGCCCTGCGCGAGCTCGCCCAGGACCGCGCCGAGGCCGCGCGGAGGCTCGGCGAGCTGGAGAAGGGCCGCAAGGCCGTCGCCGCCCACAAGAAGACCGTCGAACGCAAGCTCGCCGAGGCCCGGCGGCTGCTCGCCGGGCTCCCGGCCGGCGAACGCGACGCCTACGGCCGTACCTCCCGCTCCGGCCGCCCCGGCCTGACCGCCCTCGACGGCGCCGCACCCGCTGCCTCCGGCCGGGCCGCGGCCGCCTTCGCCGCCGCCCGCTCCGCGCTCGGCAAGCCCTACATCTGGGGCGCCAACGGCCCCTCCGGCTTCGACTGCTCGGGCCTGACCCAGTGGGCCTACGCGCAGGCGGGCGTCGGGCTGCCGCGCACCTCGCAGGAGCAGCGGTACGCGGGCCGGCGGATCCCGCTCTCCGAGGCGCGGCCCGGCGACCTGGTCGCCTACCGGGACGACGCCAGCCACATCGGCATGTACGCCGGCAACGGCCAGGTGATCCACGCCCCCCACCCCGGCGCCCCGGTGCGCTACGACCCGGTCGGTATGATGCCGGTCTCCTCGGTGACCAGGGTCTGACCCGCGCGAACCCGGGCCGTCGCGGCCCGGCGCCCGTACGATCGGAGAGGTGGCTGGTCGAAGGCGGGTGTCGGGTTCCTCGGTGGTGGCGCTGTGCCTGCTGCTGGTCTCCCTTGTGGCCTGCGGCGGCCGGACCGCGGCCGACCCCGTCCGGGCCGAGGTGCAGCGGATCCTGGACCGGCGCGCGGCGGCCGTCCTCGCCCACGACCGCACCGCCTGGGACCGCACCGGCACCGGAACCGCCTTCGGCAACCTGAGCGCCGTCCCGCTCGCCGCCTGGTCGTACCGCGTGACCGGCCTGCACCGCACCGGCACCACCGCCACCGCCGACGTCGACCTCAGCTACCGCGTCGACGGCTACGACCGGGGCGCCGTCACGACCGCCCGCACCGTGCGGCTGAGCCGGGAGCAGGACGGAGACTGGTCCGTCGAATCCGACCGGCCCGCGCAGCGGTCCGGCCAGCAGCCCTGGGACCAGGGCCCGGTGCGGGTGGTGCGGGGCACGCACAGCCTCGTCCTCGGCGTCGGACGGTCCACCGAGGCGCTGCGCGGCTACGCGGAGCTGGCCGACCAGGCCGTACCGGCCGTGTCCGACGCCTGGGACGGCGACTGGGCGCGCCGGATCGTCGTCGTGGTGCCCGAATCCCTGGAGGGGATGGCGGGACTGCTGGGCTCGCCCGCCTCCTCCTACCGGGGCATCGCCGCGGTCACCACCGGCGAGACGGGCGGCCGGGAGCACGCGCCCGCCGACCGCGTCATCGTCAACCCCGACGCGTACGGGCTGCTCGGCGCCCTCGGCAAACAGGTCGTGCTCACCCACGAGACCACCCACGTCGCCACCCGCGCCCACACCACCGCCGCCACGCCCCTGTGGCTGTCCGAGGGCTACGCCGACTGGGTCGGCTACCGCACCGACGGCCGCGCGCCCACCGAGGCCGCCGCCGAACTGACCCGCGCGGTCTCCGAGGGCCGCGTGCCCGCAGCACTGCCCACGGACGAGGACTTCGGCTTCACCGGCGAGGCGGACGAACTCGCCCGGGCCTACGAGGGCGGCTGGCTGGCCTGCCGGATGATCGCCGACCGGTGGGGCGAGGACCGGCTGGACGCCTTCTACCGTGCCGTGGGTGCCCACGACGGGCGCGCCGGCGCGGTCGAGGACGCGCTGCGGGACGTGCTCGGGACGACCGAGGAGGCGTTCACGGCGCGGTGGCGGACGTACCTGCGCGAGCAGCTCGGCTGAGCGACGTGGGGCCGCCGGGCGGTCAGTGCGGGACCGGTGCCTCGTCGGCGCGGGCCGGGCGCGGCGGCAGGGGCGCGCCGCCCCGGCTCGGCACCGTGTCGCGCCACAGGGCACGGGCCGCGACCAGCGCGGCGGCCACCAGCAGGCCGTTGCGGACGAACAGCAGCGTCGTGCCGAGCGTGTCGCTGGCCACCACGTGCCCGAACCAGAGCGGGAACTCCAGCACCGTCACCAGGGTCGCGGTCAGCACCAGCGCCACCGGCACCCGCATCCGGCTGGCGCGGAAGCACCCGCACACCGCCCCGACGCCCACCAGCCACACCATGTACTGGGGGCTGATCACCCGGCTGGTGACCGTGAACACCAGGACCGCCACGAAGGCCGCGTCCGCCGCCGTGTGCGCCTCGAACCGGGACGCCGCCACCCGCCACAGCAGCAGCCAGCCGAACGCCATCCCGGTCAGCGCCAGCGCGGCCGCGCTCACCGTCTCCACGTGCGGGCCGAGGAACTCCACGGAGCCGTAGTTGAGCAGGACCTGCCCGTCCCAGCCGTGGTGCCGGGCGACGTGGAAGACCAGCGAGCCAAGCGACTCCACCTCGGTGCCCCGGTCGCGCTGGAACGTCAGGAAGGCGAACGCCCCCGGCATCGCCAGCGCGAACACCGCCGCCAGCCCGGCACCGGTCAGCACCGCGGCGACCCACGCCGCGCGCCGGCGGATCCCCAGGAGGACCAGCACCGGCCACACCTTCAGCATCGCCCCGATCGCCGCCAGCACCCCCGCCGCCCGCGGATGCCGGCCCGCGGCGAGCAGCGCGGCCACGGCGACGGCGGTGACCATCACGTCGTAGCGGGCGTACACCGTCGGCCCGAGCAGCGGCACCCCCACCACCCACACCCAGGGCCCGAGCGCCGTCCTGTCGGTGCCGCCGGCCCCGTACCGCAGCAGGCCGAGGACGACCGCGTCGGCCGCGCAGGCCAGGACGAAGAAGGCCGTCGGGTAGTCGAGGAAGGGCAGCAGACCCGGCGAGAGGATCGGCAGGGCCGCGGCGGGCGGGTACTGCCAGGTCACGTCGTCGGACGGAAACGTTCCGGCGGACAGGACGTCGTACCAGCCCCGGTAGATGACCGACACGTCGCTGGTCACGTCCGGGCCCGGGAAGATCCACACCTTGAGCACGAACAGCAGCAGCATCAGCCGCGTCACGGTCCAGACGGCGAGCATCCCGGCCGTCGGCAGCCAGGCGGGGAACCGCCCCGTGTCGGTCTTCTCCACGTCACTCCGCCCGTTCCGCGCCCGTCCGCGCCCGTCCTGCCCGTCGGGCCATGATGTCCCGAACACCTGTATGCGTGCCACCGGCACGGCCGGACCCCGCCCCGGGCGGCCGGTTCGGTAGGGTCGGCGGCGATGCGCAAGACCCTGATCGTCACGAACGACTTCCCGCCCCGCCCGGGCGGCATCCAGGCCTTCCTGCACAACATGGCGCTGCGCCTGGACCCCGAGCGCCTGGTCGTCTACGCCTCCACCTGGAAGCGCAGCCGGGAGGGTGTCGAGGCCACCGCCGCCTTCGACGCCGAGCAGCCCTTCACCGTCGTACGCGACCGTACGACGATGCTGCTGCCGACGCCGGGAGCGACCCGTCGGGCGGCCGGGCTGCTGCGCGAACACGGCTGCACCTCGGTGTGGTTCGGGGCGGCGGCGCCCCTCGGCCTGATGGCGCCCGCGCTCCGCAGGGCCGGCGCCGAGCGGATCGTCGCCACCACCCACGGACACGAGGCCGGCTGGGCCCAGCTGCCCGCCGCCCGGCAACTGCTGCGCCGGATCGGGGAGTCCACGGACACGATCACCTACCTCGGCGAGTACACGCGCTCCCGGATCGCGGGCGCGCTGACGCCCGAGGCCGCCGCGCGGATGGTGCAACTGCCGCCGGGCGTGGACGAGAAGACCTTTCACCCGGACAGCGGCGGCGACGAGGTCCGCGCCCGCCTCGGCCTGACCGACCGCCCGGTCGTGGTGTGCGTCTCCCGGCTGGTCCCGCGCAAGGGCCAGGACACCCTGATCCGCGCGATGCCGCGCATCCTCGCCGCCGAGCCGGACGCCGTCCTGCTGATCGTCGGCGGCGGCCCCTACGAGAAGGAGCTGCGCCGCCTGGCCCAGGACACCGGCGTCGCCGCCGCCGTGCACTTCACCGGCGCCGTCCCCTGGTCCGAGCTGCCCGCGCACTACGGCGCCGGGGACGTCTTCGCCATGCCCTGCCGCACCCGGCGGGGCGGACTCGACGTGGAGGGGCTCGGCATCGTCTACCTGGAGGCCTCCGCGACCGGCCTGCCCGTCGTCGCCGGCGACTCCGGCGGCGCACCCGACGCGGTCCTCGACGGCGAGACCGGCTGGGTCGTCCGCGGCGGCGACCCGAACGAGTCCGCCGACCGCATCGTCACGCTTCTCGCCGACCCGCAACTGCGCCGCAGGATGGGGGACCGGGGCAGGGCGTGGGTCGAGGAGAAGTGGCGCTGGGACCTCCTGGCGGAGCACCTGAAAACGCTGCTGTAGGACAACGCCCCGAGGGGGCTGTGTGACATCGTGCGGCTCCGCCGCGCGGGCGCGACAGGTCACGGCGAACCCGCACCCGCCCGCGGCGACAAGGGGGCACCCCATGAGGCGCCCCCGCCCGACTACTTGGCGTAGATCGCCTCGATCTCGTCCGCGTAATCCTTCGCCACGACGTTCCGCTTCAGCTTCAACGACGGAGTCAAATGACCCGACTCCTCCGTGAACTGCGCCGACAGCACCCGGAACTTCCGCACCGACTCCGCCTTCGACACCGCCGCGTTGCCGTCGTCGACCGCCGACTGGATCGCCGCGAGCAGATCCGGGTCCTCCCGCAGTGAGGCCGCCGTCGAACCGGCCGGCTTGCCGTGGTCCGCGCACCAGCGGCCGAGGAACTCCTCGTCCACGGTGACCAACGCCCCCACGAACGGCCGCCCGTCGCCGACCACCATGCACTCCGCGACCAGCGCGTGCGCCCGGATGCGGTCCTCGATCACGGCCGGGGCGACGTTCTTGCCGCCGGCGGTGACGATGATCTCCTTCTTGCGGCCGGTGATCCGCAGGTACCCGTCCTCGTCCAGGGTGCCGATGTCCCCGGTGTGGAACCAGCCGTCGGCCAGCGCCTCCGCGGTCGCGCCCGGGTTGTTCCAGTACTCCTTGAACAGGTGCTCGCCGTGCAGCAGCACCTCGCCGTCGTCGGCGATGCGCACCACCGAGCCGGGCAGCGGCTGGCCGACCGTGCCGATCTTCTGCCGGTCCCAGGGGTTGAAGGCGGTGGCCGCGCAGGACTCGGTCAGGCCGTAGCCCTCCAGCACCGTGAAGCCGATGCCGCGGAAGAAGTGGCCGAGCCGCTCGCCGAGCGGGGCGCCGCCGGAGATGGCGTACTCGCCGCGCCCGCCGAGGACCGTGCGGAGCTTGCTGAAGACGAGCTTGTCGAAGACCTTGTGCTTGATCCTCAGACCGACGGACGGGCCCGACGGGCTGTCCAGCGCCTTGCTGTACGCGATCGCCGTGTCGGCGGCCTTGTCGAAGATCTTGCCCTTGCCGTCCGCCTGCGCCTTGGCACGCGCCGAGTTGTAGACCTTCTCGAAGACGCGCGGCACACCGAGGATCAGCGTCGGCCGGAACGCGGCCAGTTCGTCGGTGAGGTTCTTGATGTCCGGTACGCAGCCCAGCTTGATCGGCGCGATCATCGGCGCGATCTGCACGAGGCGGCCGAAGACGTGGGCGAGCGGCAGGAACAGCAGGACGGAGCACTCGCCGGTGCGGAACAGCGGGCGCAGCCGCTCGACGACGTTGCCGCACTCGGCGAAGAAGCTGCGGTGGGTGAGCACACAGCCCTTGGGCCGGCCGGTCGTGCCCGAGGTGTAGACGATGGTCGCCGGGTCGTCGGCCTTCGCGATCGAGCTGCGCTCCTCGACCGCCTCGTCCGTGACGTCCCCGCCGAGGCGCCCCAGCTCCTCCACGCCCCCGGCGTCGATCTGCCAGACGTTCTTGAGGGCGGGCAGCTGCTCGCGGACCGACTCCACGGCGGCGGAGTGCGCGGCCGACTCCACGACGCACGCCGTGGCGCCCGAGTCGCCGAGGATCCACTGCACCTGCTCCGGCGAACTGGTCTCGTACACCGGCACGGTGATCGCGCCCGCGCTCCAGATCGCGAAGTCCAGCAGGGTCCACTCGTAGCGCGTGCGGGACATCAGACCGACCCGGTCGCCCGGCTGGACACCGGAGGCGATGAGGCCCTTGGCGGCGGCGTGCACCTCGGCGAGGAAGGCACGGGCGTCCACGTCCTGCCAGGCGCCTCCCACCTTGCGGGCGATGACGGCGACGTCCGGGTGCTGCGCGGCGTTTCTGCGGACGATGTCGGTGAGATTTCCGTCCGCAGGGACCTCGTACAAGGCCGGAAGGCTGAACTCGCGCAAGACTGCTGCTCCTCATAGGGCGCCGGCGCCACGACGTTGTGTGATGCGACGGTGCGGTCCAAGGGTCGGGCTAGTGCTCGGACGGAACATGTGGAAGGCACATGTTGAAATCCTGAGCACCACTGGACTGCCCGGACGTTACCCGCCGGTATGGCGTCTCCGACAGGGGGTCCCCGCGAGATGTTCGCTGCGTCACACGGATGGGGTTTCCTTGGCGCAGAGTAGTCGACGCCTTGACCGACCAGCCAGTAACCGCAGGTCCGGCCGCCACTGTTCACGCGTGCCCCACACACTTACGCTTGATCGTCATGGCACCCACACCGGCCCGTAACACGACGACGCGCGTCCACGTGGTGAGCGACGTGCACGGCAACGCACGCGACCTGGCCAGGGCGGGGGACGGCGCCGACGCCCTGATCTGCCTGGGGGACCTCGTCCTCTTCCTCGACTACGCCGACCACTCGCGCGGCATCTTCCCCGACCTGTTCGGCAAGGCCAACGCCGACCGCATCGTCGAGCTGCGCACCGCCCGCCGCTTCGCCGAGGCGCGGGAGCTGGGCGCCCGGCTGTGGGCGGGCGTCGGCGAGGACCGGGCGGCACTGATCGAGCGGGCGGTGCGAGGACAGTACGCCGAGATGTTCGCCGCCTTCCCCACCCCGACGTACGCCACCTACGGCAACGTCGACATGCCGCCCCTGTGGCGGGAGTACGCCGGACCGGGCACGACCGTGCTGGACGGGGAGCGCGTCGAGATCGGCGGCCGGGTCTTCGGCTTCGTCGGCGGCGGCCTGCGCACCCCGATGCGCACGCCGTACGAGATCGGCGACGAGGAGTACGCCGCGAAGATCGAGGCCGTCGGCGATGTCGACGTGCTGTGCACGCACATCCCGCCGGAGGTGCCGGAACTGGTCTACGACACGGTGGCGCGGCGCTTCGAGCGGGGCAGCCGCGCGCTGCTGGAAGCGATCCGGCGCACCCGGCCGCGCTACGCCCTGTTCGGCCACGTCCACCAGCCGCTGGTGCGGCGGATGCGGATCGGAGCGACCGAGTGCGTGAACGTGGGCCACTTCGCGTCGACCGGGAAGCCGTGGGCGCTGGAGTGGTGAGGCGGCACGGCCGGTCTGTCGCAGGCAGGTGGTGACATCCGCTTTGCCCGTGCGCGATAGCCTTCACGCGGCACACACGTGCGCGTTCCCGGCGCACGACGACACCCTCAGTACCGGCCCGCATCTGGAGGAGCCACGGCGATGGCGGAACACACCAGCTCGAGCATCACGATCGAGGCGGCACCGGCCGACGTCATGGAGGTGATCGCCGACTTCGCCCGCTACCCGGACTGGACCGGTGAGGTGAAGGAGGCGCAGGTCCTCGCGACCGACGCGCAGGGGCGTGCCGAGCAGGTCCGACTCGTCATGGACGCCGGGGCGATCAAGGACGACCAGACGCTGGCCTACACCTGGACCGGCGGGCACGAGGTATCCTGGACGCTGGTCAAGTCCCAGATGCTGCGCTCGCTCGACGGCTCCTACCTGCTCCGGCCGGCGGGCACGGGCACCGAGGTCACCTACCGGCTCACGGTCGACGTCAAGATCCCGATGCTCGGCATGATCAAGCGCAAGGCCGAGAAGGTCATCATCGACCGGGCGCTGGCGGGGCTGAAGAAGCGCGTGGAGTCCGCCCCGAAGTAACCGGCCCGGCAGGTCGGCACGGGCATCCGGCGTGGCCGTCCGGCGCGGGCGCGGCGGTAGCGTTCAGCCTCATGCGCACCATCCTGATCACGGGCCCCGGCGGCAGCGGCCGCACGACCGTCGCGGCCGCCACCGCGCTCGCCGCCGCCCGCGCCGGCACCCGCACCCTGCTGCTCGGCGCCGACCGCGACGACACCCTCGGCGCCGCGCTCGGGATGCGCACCGGCCCGGAACCGGCCCCCGTCGAACCCGGCCTCACGGTCCGGCGGCCCGACGCCGCCCAGGGATTCCGGGACGGCCTCGCCGCCCTCCAGGAGCGCGCCGCCTCCGCCCTCGACCTGCTCGGCGCCGCCCGCCTGGACGCCGAGGAGCTCACGCCCCTGCCCGGCGCCGAGGAACTCGCCCTGCTGCGCGCCGTGCGCGACGCCGCCCTCGCCGAGGCGCACGACCTCCTCGTCGTGGACCTCCCGCCCGCCCCGCGCGCCCTCGCCCTGCTCGCCCTCCCCGAGGAACTGCGCCGCTATCTGCGCCGCCTGCTCCCGCCCGAGCGGCAGGCCGCCCGCGCCCTGCGCCCCGTCCTCGGCCGTCTCGCGGGCGTCCCCATGCCCGCCGAGTCGCTGTACGAGGCCGCGGCCCGCTGGGACCTGGAACTGGCCGCCGCCGAGTCCGTCCTCGCCGACCGGCACACCGTCGTACGGCTCGTCGCCGAGCCGGGCCCCGCGGGTGCCGACGCCGTCCGCACCGCCCGCCTCGGCCTCGCCCTGCGCGGTCTGCGCACCGACCTGCTGGTCGCCAACCGCGTCCTGCCCGAGGACGCCCCCGCGGACAGCTGGCTCGCCGGCCCCCTCGCCCAGCAGCGCAAGGCGCTGGACGAGTGGCACGGCACGTACGACGTCCGGACCGTCGCCCACCTCGGACGCGACCCGCGCGGCACCGACGACCTGGCCGCCCTCGGTGCCCCGGGCGTCAACAAGGACGTCACCCCGGTGGAGTGGCCCGTCCTCGACCGGCTGGCCGACGACGGCGTCCTCGTCTGGCACATCCCGCTGCCCGGCGCCATACGCGACGACCTCGACCTCGTCCGGCGCGGCGACGAACTCGTCGTCACCACCGGCCCGTTCCGCCGGATCGTGCCGCTGCCCTCCGCGCTGCGCCGCTGCACCGTCGACGGCGCCGCCCTGCGGGAGGGCACCCTCGCCGTCCGGTTCGCGCCGGACCCCCGGCTGTGGCCGCGGGGACGCTGATCCCACGACGCCCGTTCGGGTAACGTCGGAAGGACGAACCGTAGTCAGGAGTCCGTCATGAGCGAAGAGCTCCCCCCGTCCGAGGCCGCTCGCCACGACGAGACCGACGCGGCCGGACCGGACGAACGGGCCGAGCGGGCTGGACGAGCCGAGCGGGCCGACCAGACGCGGGCGACCGACGACGACGCCTGGGCGACGGCGTGCGCCGAGGACCTGGAGGCCGAGAAGGCCCGCCGCCGCGCCGAGCACGGCCCGCAGCCGGGCTCGGCCGCCGAGGAACTGCGCCGCCTCGTGGAGACGGTCGCCGACAAGCTGTCCGGCCTCCAGTCCCCGCTGCTCGGACAGGTCGCCGGGCCGGCCGCCCAGCAGATGGTCCGCCAGGTCGTCCAGCAGGCCAAGGCCGCCGTCGAACCAGTCATCGAGCGCAATCCGGATGTTTTCGACCACCTCGCGGCGGCCGGCGGTGAACTCCTCGCCGCCTACCGCTCCGCGGTCCAGAACCAGGAGCGCCGCTGGACCACCGGGACGACCGGCGCGAGCGACCCCCGTGACCTGGACGGAAACGGCGACGACGGCGACGAGGGCCCCGGCCCCGGCCAACGCATCGACCTGGACTGAGGCCCCCTCGGGTACGGTTGGCCGTAGCGGGGCTCGACCGAAACTGAGGGATTCATGGGACTCACCATCGGCGTCGACATCGGCGGCACGAAGATCGCGGCCGGCGTGGTCGACGAGGAAGGCAACATCCTCTCGACCTTCAAGGTGCCGACCCCCACCACACCCGAGGCCATCGTGGACGCCATCGCCTCGGCGGTGGAGGGCGCGCGTGCGGGGCACGAGATCGTCGGCGTGGGCATCGGCGCCGCCGGATACGTCAACCGCCAGCGCTCCGAGGTCTACTTCGCGCCGAACATCCACTGGCGCAACGAGCCGCTCAAGGAGAAGGTCGAGGCCCGCGTAGGCCTCCCGGTCGTCGTGGAGAACGACGCCAACGCCGCGGCCTGGGGCGAGTACAAGTTCGGCGCGGGCAAGGGCCACCGCAACGTCATCTGCATCACCCTCGGCACCGGCCTCGGCGGCGGCATCATCATCGGCAACCAGCTCCGCCGCGGCCACTTCGGCGTCGCCGCCGAGTTCGGCCACATCCGCATGGTGCCGGACGGCCTGCTGTGCGGCTGCGGCTCGCAGGGCTGCTGGGAGCAGTACGCCTCCGGCCGCGCCCTCGTGCGCTACGCCAAGCAGCGCGCCAACGCCACCCCCGAGCGCGCCGAGGTGCTGCTCGCGCTCGGCGACGGCACCCCCGAGGGCATCGAGGGCAAGCACATCTCGGTCGCCGCCCGGCAGGGCTGCCCGGTCGCCGTCGACTCCTACCGAGAGCTGGCCCGCTGGGCCGGCGCCGGCCTCGCCGACCTGGCCTCGCTCTTCGACCCGTCCGCCTTCATCGTCGGCGGCGGTCTCTCCGACGAGGGCGACCTGGTCCTCGACCCGATCCGCAAGTCGTACAAGCGCTGGCTGGTCGGCGGCAACTGGCGCCCGGTCGCCGACGTGATCGCCGCCCAGCTCGGCAACAAGGCGGGCCTGGTGGGCGCGGCGGACCTGGCCCGCGAGCCCGACCCGATCATGTAAACGACGCTCGTTGCATGCCCTCGGGGGCGCGGGGCGGAGTCCATCCGGGCTCCGCCCCGCGGCGCGAGAAGCCACGCACGACCGGCACTCGCCCACGCTCCTCGCGCCCCGAGCCTTTGGGCGTACTGTGATCGACATGGAGCCGCTCCCCAACTCCCGCACCGAACCCGACGGTTCCGCCGTCATCCGGGTCCTCAGCTACAACATCCGCTCGATGCGCGACGACACCGACGCCCTCGCCCGCGTGATCGCCGCCTGCGCCCCCGACCTCGTCCTCCTCCAGGAGGCCCCCCGCTTCTTCCGCTGGCGCAAGAAGCTCGCCCGGCTCGCCGCCGCCTCCGGGCTGGTGATCCTCTCCGGGGGCGCCACGGCCGCCGGACCGGCCCTGCTGTGCTCCCTGCGGGCCACCGTCGAGCGCACCGAGGACGTCCTGCTCCCGCTCACCCCCGGCCTGCACCGCCGGGGCTTCGCCACCGCCGTGGTCCGCTTCGGCGGCGCCCGTCTCGGCGTCGTCAGCTGCCATCTGTCGCTGCAGAAGGACGAGCGGCTGACGCAGGCCGGCCTGCTCCTCGAGCGGATCGCCGCGATGGGCGTGGAGCACACGGTGGCGGGCGGCGACCTGAACGAACGCCCCGGCGGCCCCGTCTTCCGGCGGCTCGGCGACGGGCTGCGGGACTGCTGGACCGCCGCGCCCTGGGGCGGCGAGTACACCTCCACCGCCGCCGACCCGCATCAGCGCATCGACGCCGTCCTCACCACGCGGGGCGTCGAGGTGCTGGGCTGCGGCGTGCCGGCGGGGCTGCCCGGAGTGGCCGAGGACGACCTGAGGGCGGCCACGGACCATCTCCCGGTCCTCGCCGCCCTCCGCGTGCCCGCGGCCTGACGTCCGTCCGGTGCCCGGGCCGGTGCCGCCGGCCTCAGACCACCGCGCCGCGCCCCGGGTCGTCGTCGTCCTCGTCACCCGTGCGCATCCGCATGACCAGCGTGGCGAAACCGCCGAGGAAGCCGCCGATGCCGAGGGTCTTCAGCCACCAGGTCATGTCCCAGCCCAGCACCACCGCCAGCAGGAGCAGCACCGGGCCGCCGAGCACGCCCAGCCAGGCGAACTTCGCCGTGGTGTCGCCCTCCGGCAGCGGCGGCGGCTCGGGCGGCACGAAGTGCCCCTCGTCGTCCGCGCCGAGATCGTCCTCGGAGGGCTCGGCCAGGCTGTGGTCACGCGGTCCGACACCCGGGGCGAAGGCGACCGAGCTGCCCAGCGGGCGGGCCGAGGCCGGCTGCTCGGGCTCGGGTCCGTCGTCGTTCGTCTCCGGCTCCAGGAGGGCCAGGTCCTCCACCGACTTGAACGGCTTGGCGCCCGGCGGGTCCGGGGGCTCCTCCCCGTACCCGGCGACGATCGCCGCCCAGGCCGCGTCCTCGTCGAAGGGCACGCCCTGCTCCTCCGGCGCGCGCTCCTCCCCGGCGCCCCGGCCCTCGCGGTCCTCCCGCTCGACGTCCCGCTCGCGGTCCCGCTCCACGTTCCGCACCTCTTCCCGCTCTCCCCGCTCCTCCCGGTCCTCGCGGTCGGAGTCGTGCTCAGCCACCTGCGGTCGTCCCTTCCTCCGGCTCCTTGACGGAACCGGGCGCGAGCCGGGCGACGAACGCGGCGCTCTCCGCGAAGATCCGGTCCGCGTCGTGGTCCAACGTCGCCACGTGGTAGCTCTGTTCCAGCAGGACCTCCGTCACGTCCGTCGACGACACCCGGCCGAGGATGCGCGCCGAGTCGGCCGGCGGCACCACATGGTCCTGCGGGCTGCGCAGCAACAGCAGCGGCTGCGTGACCTGCGGCAGATCACCGTCGGCGAGGCGGAAGAACGTACGCAGCGAGTGGGCCGCGTGCAGCGGCACCCTGTCGTACCCCAGCTCCGTGCTCAGCGGCTTGGCGATGTCGCTGGCGATGCCCTTGGTCGCCGGGAGCAGATGACGCAGCACCGGCAGGGCGTGCTGGGCGACGCCGTGCATCCGGTTCGCCGGGTTGACGACCACGACGCCCGACACCGCGTCGCCGTGCTTCGCGGCGAGCCGCAGCGCCAGCGCCCCGCCCATCGACAGGCCCGCCACGAACACGCGCGCACACCGCTCCCGCAGCGCGCGCAGCTCGCGGTCCACCTCCGCGTACCAGTCCTGCCAGCCCGTGACCTGCATGTCCTCCCAGCGTGTGCCGTGCCCGGGCAGCAGCGGCAGCGCGACGGTCAGATCGCGTTCGGCGAGATACCGCGCCCAGGGGCGCAGCGACTGCGGGGATCCCGTGAAGCCGTGACAGAGGAGGACGCCGGCCTCCCCGCCCTCGTGGCGGAACGGCTCGGCTCCGGGCAGGACCGGCACGTCTCGGTCTCCTGTCGTCAGGGGGCCGGCACAGCCGGACCGTCGTGTGCGACTAACGCGTGTGCGGTACTTGCGGGTACTTCACCGTACGCGACCGCACTGACACCGACCAGGGCCGTCGGGGCCATTGCCGGTGCTCCGGGTTAAGGTCTGAGCCACGGACACGGGAGGCACTGGGTTGTTGTACGGCACGATGAAGGTCACCATCGGGGGCTCGCTGAAGCTCGCCTTCCGCCCCTGGGTGGAGGGCCTCGAGCACATCCCGGCCGACGGCCCCGCCATTCTGGCGAGCAACCACCTGTCGTTCTCCGACTCGTTCTTCCTGCCGGCCGTCCTCGACCGCAAGGTGACCTTCATCGCCAAGGCCGAGTACTTCAACACGCCCGGCGTGAAGGGCCGGCTGACCGCCGCGTTCTTCAAGGGCGTCGGCCAGCTCCCCGTGGACCGTTCCGGGGCGCGCGGCGCGGGCGAGGCCGCCATCAAGAGCGGCATAGAGGTCCTGGAGCGCGGCGAGCTGTTCGGCATCTACCCCGAGGGCACCCGGTCCCCGGACGGCCGGCTGTACCGGGGCAAGCCCGGCGGCCTCGCCCGCGTGGCGCTCGCCACCGGCGCCCCGGTCATCCCCGTCGCCATGATCGACACCGAGAAGATCCAGCCGCCCGGCAAGGTGATGCCGAAGCTGATGCGCCCCGGCATCCGCATCGGCGAGCCCCTCGACTTCACTCGTTACCAGGGCATGGAACACGACCGCTTCGTGCTGCGCGCGGTGACCGACGAGGTCATGTACGAGATCATGAAGCTCTCCGGCCAGGAGTACGTCGACATGTACGCGACCGCCATGAAGCGGCAGATCGCGGAGGCGGCGAAGGCCGAGAAGGAGGCGGGCAAGGCCGCGAAGGCCGCGCTCGCCCAGGCGGAGAAGGAACAGAACGCCAAGGAGAAGGCGGCCGAGCGCGACGGGGCCGCCGATCAGGGGACCGAGCCCTAGCCGGGCCCGGGCCGGGGGCGGGGGACATGGCCAGGCGCGAGAGAGTCATGAGGATGTCGGTCGAGCAGCCGCTGTGGCGCGCGCTCGCCGGATACCGCGTGCTCACCATGCTGTACGCGATCGGATTCTTCACCACCGCCTGGTCCGGCTTCGCCCGCCCCTGGCTCGCCGTCGCCTACTACGCCGTCCTCTTCGTCTGGACCCTCACCACCCTCCCCAAGGTCTCCGGCGCGGCGAGCTGCACCAAGCGCTTCCTCGCCGCCGACCTCACCGTCGCCCTCACCGGCATCCTGCTCACCCCGTTCGCCGACGCGCACGAACGGGTCATGGACGGCGGACCCACCCTGCCCTCGATATGGACCGCCGGCTCCGTCCTGGCCTTCGCCATCAAGGGCGGCTGGCGCTGGGCCGCCGTGGCCTCCACCCCCGTCGCCGTCGCCAACCTCGTCGAACGCGGCACCCCGGCCCGCGACACCGTCCACAACGTGATCCTCGTCTGGGTCGCCTCCCTCGCCATCGGCTACGTCGTCGAGGTCGCCCGCGCCTCCGAGCGCACCCTCGCCCGCGCGCTGGAGATCGAGGCGGCCACCAGGGAGCGGGAGCGGCTAGCCCGGGACATCCACGACAGCGTCCTCCAGGTCCTCGCGATGGTGCAGCGGCGCGGCGCCGTCATCGGCGGGGAGGCGGCCGAGCTGGGCCGCATGGCCGGCGAGCAGGAGGTCGCGCTGCGCACCCTGGTCTCCGGCGGACTGGTCCCCGTCTCCCGGGTGTCGGAGGACGCCGCCGAGGGAGCCTTCGTACGGGCCGTGGACGAACCGGACGAGGACGCCCCGGACGGCCCCGTCGACCTGCGTTCGCTGCTCGCCCCCTACGCCGGCGCCCGCGTGAACCTCGCCGAGCCCGGCGCCCCCGTGCCCCTGCCGGCGCTCGCGGCACGGGAACTCGCCGCCGCCGTGGGCGCCGCCCTGGACAACGTCCGCCGGCACGTCGGCGAGGACGCGCGCGCGTGGATCCTCGTCGAGGACGAGCCGGACGAGGTGATCGTCACCGTCCGCGACGAGGGACCCGGCATCCCCGCCGGACGGCTCGCCGAGGCCGAGGGCGAGGGCCGGCTCGGCGTCGCCCTCTCCATCCGCGGCCGGCTGCGCGACCTCGGCGGCACGGCCGAGCTGGTCTCGGTGCCCGGACAGGGCACGGAGGTCGAACTCAGGGCGCCGAAGGCGCCGAGCACATCCACGGACACCGGCGGCACCGCACGGGGGAAGGCAGACCGATGACCGAGAGACAGCAGCCCATCAAGGTCATGGTGGTCGACGACCACCCGATGTGGCGCGACGCCGTGGCCCGGGACCTCGCCGAGTCCGGCTTCGAGGTGGTCGCCACCGCGGGCGACGGCGACCAGGCGGTGCGCCGCGCCCGGGCCGCCGCGCCCGACGTCCTCGTGCTCGACCTCAACCTGCCCGGCAAGCCCGGCGTCCAGGTGTGCAAGGAGGTCGTCGGCACCGACCCGAAGCTTCGCGTCCTCGTGCTGTCCGCGAGCGGCGAGCACGCCGACGTGCTGGAGGCCGTGAAGTCCGGCGCGACCGGCTACCTGCTGAAGTCGGCCTCCACCGAGGAGCTCCAGGACGCGGTGCGCCGCACGGCCGCGGGCGACCCCGTCTTCACCCCGGGCCTGGCCGGACTGGTCCTCGGCGAGTACCGCCGCCTCGCCTCCGAACCGGCCCCCGCCCCGGAGACCGGCGAGCCCGGCGCACCCCGGCTCACCGACCGCGAGACCGAGGTGCTGCGCCTGGTCGCCAAGGGCCTGAGCTACAAGCAGATCGCCGAACGCCTCGTCATCTCCCACCGCACCGTGCAGAACCACGTCCAGAACACCCTCGGCAAACTCCAGCTGCACAACCGCGTCGAGCTCGTGCGGTACGCGATAGAACGCGGCCTCGACGACGAGTGACCCACGCGGTGGCCGGACCTCACCGGCCGACCGGCGGCCGCGGGCCCGGCGCCGTATATTCGGCCCGGAGCCCAGCGGAACGGGAGCGGTCATGGAGATCCTGGCCTTCGGCGTCCAGGCGGACGAGCAGCCCCTGATCGAGGCGGCCTTCCGCGGTCACCAGGACGTCCACTGTCTGGACGTCTTCCTCACAGAGGACACCGCTCCCATCGCGGCCGGCCACGAGATCGTCTCCACCTCCGTCAACGCAGACCTCGGGGCACCGGTCCTCGAGACCCTCGCGGCCGGCGGCACCCGGATGGTCGCCCAGCGCTCCACCGGCTTCAACAACGTCGACCTCGACGCCGCCGAGCGCCTCGGCCTGACCGTCGCCCGGGTCTCGTCCTACTCGCCGTACTCGGTCGCCGAGTTCGCCTGGACGCTCGCCATGGCCGTCAACCGCCGCATCGTGCGCGCCTCCACCCGCACCCGCGACTTCGACTTCCGCCTGCACGGCCTGATGGGCCGCGACCTGCACGGCCGCACCGCCGGCGTGCTCGGCACCGGCAAGATCGGCGAGGCCTTCGCCCGCATCGCCCACGGCTTCGGCATGCGGCTGCTCGGCTGGGACGTCGCCGAGAACCCGGCCTGCCTCGCCCTGGGCATGCGCTACGTCCCCAAGGACGAACTGCTCGCCGAGTCCGACCTGGTCAGCCTGCACGTCCCGCTGATGGCCGCCACCCAGCATCTGATCGACGCGAACGCCCTGAAGGCGATGAAGGACGACGCGATCCTGGTCAACTCCAGCCGCGGCGGCCTGATCGACACCACCGCCCTGGTCGGCGAGCTGCGCGCGGGCCGCTTCACCGGCGTCGGCCTGGACGTGTACGAGGCGGAGGCGGGCCTGTTCTTCCTCGACAAGTCCCTGGAGGCCATCGCCGACGACACCCTGGCCCGCCTCGTCACCTTCCCGAACGTCCTGGTCACCTCGCACCAGGCCTACTACACCGAGGACGCCGTCGGGCAGATCGTCGACGCCACGGTGCGCAATGTCCTCGACTACCGCGCCGGACGCCGCTCGGAGAACGTGCTCGTGCCGCGCAGCTGACCGGCCAGCTCCCGCACGATCGCCGCCCCGTTCAGCGTCAGCACCGACTCCGGGTGGAACTGCACGCCCGCGAACCCCGGCCCCCGCAGCGCGTGCACCTCGTGCGCGGCGCTGCGGCTCACCTCCACGCCGTGCGCGGCCAGTCCGGCGGCGGCCTCGTCGTCGCAGCGGGCGGTGAAGCTGTTGTAGAAGCCGACGGTCTCCCGCCGCCCGAACAGGTCGATCTCCGTCTGCGCCCCCTGGTAGGGCACCTCCTTGCGGACGATGTCCAGCCCCAGCTCGGCGGCGATCAGCTCGTGCCCCAGGCAGACCCCGAGGACGCCGTGCCGGTTGTCCCGCAGCACGTCGGCGGTCAGGGCGCGCAGGAAGCGCATCCTCGGGTCGGCCAGGTCGGACGGGTCACCGGGCCCCGGCCCCAGCACCACCGGCCCGTCGTGCCCGAGCGCCGCCTCGCGCAGCCCCGGCTCGTCGTACCGCCGCACGGTGACGGCGAGCCCGGCCGAGCGGAGCACGTGCGCGAGCATCGCGGTGAAGGTGTCCTCCGCGTCGACGACGAGGGCGTGCCCGGTGAGCGTGTCCGACGGGTCCTGCATCCGCAGCCAGAACGGCGCCAGCGAGGCCCGCCGCCCGTCCAGCGCCGCCCGCACCCGGGGGTCGTCGGCCAGCCCCGGCCGCCCGGCCTCCGCGCGCGGCCGGGCGGGGCGCACCCCCAGTGCCGCCAGCACACCGGCCGCCTTGGCGTGCGTCTCCGCCACCTCGCCCGCCGGGTCCGAGCCCCGCACCAGCGTGGCGCCGACCGGTACCCGCAGCCGCCCGTCGGCACCGATGTCGGCGGTACGGATGAGGATGGGGGAGTCGAGGGTCTGCGCACCGCCCGCGTCCCGGCCGAGCAGCGCCAGCGCACCCGCGTAGTAACCGCGTCCGCCGGCCTCGTGCCGCTCGATGACCCGGCAGGCGTTCTGCACCGGCGAGCCGGTGACCGTCGCCGCGAACATCGTCTCCCGCAGCACCTCCCGCACGTCCAGCGAGGACCGGCCGCGCAGCTCGTACTCGGTGTGCGCGAGGTGCGCCATCTCCTTCAGCCGGGGCCCGATCACGACACCGCCCATGTCGCCGACGGTGCACATCATCTTGAGCTCCTCGTCGACCACCATCGACAGCTCCTCGATCTCCTTGCCGTCGGCGAGGAAGTCCAGCAGGTGCTCGGGGGTCGGCCCCTCGGCGGGATAGCGGTACGTGCCGCTGATCGGGTTCATGACGACGGTGCCCGCCCGTCTCCCACCGCCACCCTCAACCGTGGGCGCCGCGCGCCCGCCCCTTCCACCGGACATCCGCACGTGCACCTCTGGGCTCGCCCCGACCAGCGTCCGGTCCCCGGTGTGCACCACGAACGTCCAGTACGCGCCCCGCTCGCCCTCGAGGAGCCGCCTGAACAGGGCCAGCGCGTCGGCGCGGCCGAAGCCGGGGATGCGCCCCTCGTACGTCCGCCGGATCACGAAGTTGGCGCCCTCGCCCCGCCCGATCTCCTCGTCCAGCACCCGGCCGACGATCCGCGCGTACTCCTCGTCGGGCACGTCGAAGCCGCCGCCCTCGACGCGGACGCCGTGCGCGGGCAGCTGCTCCAGGGTGTCGGCGAGCGGGATGCCGTACCGCTCCTCGGGGGCCAGCACCAGCAGCGGCGTGCCGTCGTCGCGCACGTCGAAGCCGCGCTCGCGGATCTGCCGGAAGGGCACCAGCGCCAGCCCCTCGTCGGGCAGCTCGGCGAGCCGGTCGTGTTCCGTCACCGGGCCGAGCAGCAGTTCCACGGTGTCGTGGTCATGTCCCGGGGTGCGGCGTCTGAGCAGGGCGAACGGGCGGTCGCCGGCGGTCAGGGTGCGCAGATCGAACTGTGACATGGGTCCGTGTCCTTCTCGTTGTCTGGCGAGAGGAACGGCCCTGCTCCGGAAAACACCGAAGGCCGCCTCTCGGGGCGGCCTTCGCGAAGTCTTGCGTACGCGCAGTCAGTGGGCCGCCGGAGGAGCGGTCCACCACCAGTTCTGGGTCGAGTGCGCGAACATGCCACGGACGCTACACCATGCAGGCGGTGTCCCGGAGCCCGTCGCGTCGTCGCTCCGGATGTGCTCCCCGCCCGTGCGGGGATGGCCCGTCAAGACACTGCTCCAGATGGGCGCTGGTCGCTCCCCGCACCCGCGGGGATATCGGGCGTACCCCGTCGACGGAGTACGCCCGTCTCACGGACTGGGCGTGGTGCTGGACGCCCTGACCGACCGCGTACTGTTGAGCGCGTGACCGTGAACGCTGATTCCCGAAGTGTCGCCGCTCAGGCGACGTGGCGAAGCCTGCCCGCGGCGCAGCAGCCCGAGTACCCGGATGCCGAGGCTCTGCGCGATGTGATCGCCGAGCTCGAGTCGTATCCGCCGCTCGTGTTCGCCGGAGAGTGCGACCAACTGCGCGCTCGCATGGCAGCGGTCGCCCGGGGTGAGGCCTTCCTGCTCCAGGGCGGGGACTGCGCCGAATCGTTCGACGCGGTGTCCGCCGAGCACATCAGGGCGAAGCTCAAGACCCTGCTCCAGATGGGCGCCGTGCTCACGTACGCCGCCTCCGTGCCCGTCGTGAAGGTCGGGCGGATCGCCGGGCAGTACTCCAAGCCGCGCTCCAAGCCGACCGAGACCCGCGACGGTGTCACCCTGCCGACCTACCGCGGCGACTCCGTCAACGGCTTCGACTTCACCGAAGAGGCCCGGATCCCGGACCCCGAGCGGCTCAAGCGCATGTACCACGCGTCGGCGTCCACGCTGAACCTGGTGCGCGCCTTCACCACCGGCGGCTACGCCGACCTGCGCCAGGTGCACGCCTGGAACCAGGACTTCGTGAAGTCGTCCCCCTCCGGCCAGCGCTACGAGCAGCTCGCCCGGGAGATCGACAACGCGCTGAACTTCATGCGGGCCTGCGGCACGGACCCGGCCGAGTTCCAGACGGTCGAGTTCTACTCGTCGCACGAGGCGCTGCTGCTCGACTACGAGTCGGCGCTCACCCGCGTCGACTCCCGCACCGGGCAGCTGTACGACGTCTCCGGGCACATGGTGTGGATCGGTGAGCGCACCCGGCAGCTGGACCACGCGCACATCGAGTTCGCCTCGAAGATCCGCAACCCGATCGGCATCAAGCTCGGCCCGACGACGACGGCCGAGGAGGCGCTGCAGTACATCGAGCGCCTGGACCCGGAGCGTGAGCCCGGCCGGCTGACCTTCATCGTCCGGATGGGCGCGGACAAGATCCGCGACAAGCTCCCGGAGCTGGTGGAGAAGGTCACCGCGTCCGGTGCCACCGTCGCCTGGATCACCGACCCGATGCACGGCAACACCTACGAGGCGGCCTCCGGTCACAAGACCCGCCGTTTCGACGACGTGCTCGACGAGGTCAAGGGCTTCTTCGAGGTCCACAAGTCGCTGGGCACCCACCCGGGCGGCATCCACGTGGAGCTGACCGGTGACGACGTCACCGAGTGCGTGGGCGGCGGCGACGAGATCTTCGTCGACGACCTGCACCAGCGCTACGAGACGGCCTGCGACCCCCGCCTCAACCGCAGCCAGTCGCTCGACCTGGCGTTCCTGGTGGCGGAGATGTACCGGGACCAGTGACGGCCGGCCCGCGGGCCGGGACGTGAAATGGGGCGCGGGTCACATGGGATCCGCGCCCCTTCCCCTTTTGCCGTCCCTGCGTGATGGGTAAGGTTAGGTTTGCCTCACCGATCAGTCGGGCCCTCCGGTCGTCGGTACGGCACGACCTTGTACCCGCTCGGGAGGTGAACCGCGTGTTCGTCTGCAGCTGCTTCGGTGTCACCGAGGAACAGGTGAAGGGCCACGCGGAGGCCGGCGCCTGCACGCCCCGGCAGATCGCCTCCGCCTGCAAGGCGGGCACCGACTGCGGTGGCTGCGTACGGCGCATCCAGGCCCTGCTCGGCCGGGGTGCCTGCCCGCGCCGGCAGCTCGCCGACCAGGGTGAACCGGTCCTCTCGGAGCTTCCGGAAGCCGCCTAGACCAGCTTGGGTCCGGACGGGTCGGGCTGGGACTGCTCGATGACCGTCGACAGGTAGAGCGATTCGCCCAGCTTCTCGATCAGTTCGAGCTGGGTGTCCAGGTAGTCGATGTGGTGCTCCTCGTCGGCGAGGATCGCCTCGAAGATGTTGGCCGACGTGATGTCGTTCTTGTTCCGCATCACCTCGACGCCGCGGCGCAGCCGGTCGATGGCCTCGATCTCGATCTCCCGGTCGGCCTGGAACATCTCCGTCACCGTCTGGCCCACCCGCACGTGGAAGAGGCGCTGGTAGTTGGGCAGGCCGTCGAGGAGCAGGATGCGGTCGGTGAGCAGCTCGGCGTGGCGCATCTCGTCGAAGGACTCGGCGCGCGTGTACTTCGCGAGCTTGGTCCAGCCCTTGTGGTCCTGCAGCTTCGAGTGCAGGAAGTACTGGTTGATCGCGGTGAGCTCGGCCGTCAGCTGCTCATTGAGGAATTCGATGACCTCGGGGTCGCCCTGCATCGCGTAAGGCTCCTTCCACGCGGGAACTTGCGGGTTGGGCCGCATGATTGCACCGACATCCAAGATCGTCCAGTAAGTCTTGACTTAGTAAGTAAGTACATGCTTAGTCGTTATTGCCCCTTTTTGATCCCATGTAAGGAGGGCCGTGTCAGGGGCATCGGTCCGGGTCTGTCAGGATGGAGGCATGGGTCAGCCGGTGGAACACGGGTCGGGAGAGGGCGGTTCGGGTCAGACGCCGCAGTTCGAGCTTCCGCCGGGACAGCGGCTCCAGCGCGGCTGGCCGGTCACGCACTACGGGCCGGTCCCCAAGTTCCGGCCCGAGCGGTGGGAGTTCCGGGTCTTCGGCTCCACCGCCGACGGGGACAAGCACTGCTGGACCCACGAGGAGTTCACCGCACTGCCCTACACCACGGTCGTGGCCGATCTGCACTGCGTGACGAAGTTCAGCATGCTCGGCTCCGAGTGGGGCGGCGTCCCGGCCCGCACGATCCTCGAGATCGCCCCGCCGGGGCCCGACGTCACCCATGTGATGGTGTGGGCCGAGTACGGCTTCAGCTCCAACCTCCGGCTGTCCGACTTCGCCGCCGACGGCACGCTCTTCGCCACCCACAAGGACGGCGAGCTGCTGACCGCCGAGCACGGCTTCCCGCTCCGTCTGGTCGTCCCTCATCTGTACGCCTGGAAGGGCCCGAAGTGGGTCCGCGGCGTCGAGTACATGACCGCCGACCGCCGCGGGTTCTGGGAGGAGCGCGGCTATCACAACATCGGCGACCCGTGGCGGGAGCAGCGCTACTCCTACCAGGAGGAGCCCGGGGACGGCCCCGAGCTGTGACCCCCTGAGGGCTCAGCCGTCGCGCAGCTTCTTCAGGCGCTCGACGTCCGCGGCGTGCCCCTCCTTGCCGCCCGGTGTCTCGATGACCAGCGGCACGCCCTCGGTCGCGGGGTGCGTCATCAGCGCCCGGAACGGGTCCTCGCCGATGTGCCCGGCGCCGATGTTCTCGTGCCGGTCCTTGTGCGCGCCCGCCACGTCCTTGGAGTCGTTGGCGTGGATCAGCTTCAGCCGGCCCTCGCCGACCGTGTCCACCAGCAGGTCCAGGGTCCGGTGCATGCCGGCCGGGCCGGTCAGGTCGTGTCCCGCCGCGAAGATGTGGCAGGTGTCCAGGCACACGCCCAGCTTCGGGTGGGCGTCCAGCGCCTCGAAGTACGGCCCGAAGTCCCAGGTCCGCGAGCACAGGGAGGCGCCCTGGCCGGCGGTCGACTCCAGCAGCAGGAACGGGTCGTCGTCGTGGGTCAGCTCGTCCAGCAGCGGCAGCATGAACTCCCGCACCTGCTTCAGCGCCACCGAACGGTCCCGGCCGCCCGTCGCGCTGCCGGTGTGCACGACCACCCCGAGCGCCCCGATCTCGCGCCCGCGCCGCAGCGAGTGCCGCAGCGACTCGACCGACCGCTCCACCGTCGCCTCGGTGTGCGAACCGAAGTTGATCAGATACGGCGCATGCACGTACGCCGGGATCGACCCGGCGGCGCAGGCCTCGCGGAACGCCTCGTCCTGCTTCGGGCTGCCGGCCGGGGTGGCCCAGCCGCGCGGGTTGGCGACGAAGACCTGTACGGCCTCCGCCCGCAGGTCACGGGCGTAGGACAGGCCCACGGAGTGCAGGCCGCCGGCCACGGGCACGTGACCGCCGACGGGGTTGCGCGGGAGGGCGGGCTGTTGGCTGTTCACCCATTCAGGGTGTCATGGCCGGTCGGGCGTCCGGAGCGTGAGAGCCGTCACCTGATGGTGATCTTGATGGTCGATCCCTTGGGTGCCGTGTCCCCGCCCTCGACGGACTGGTCCTTGACGGTGTCGCCGAACAGCCCGAGCAGCCCGCGGTCCTCCTTCACCTCGAACCCGGCGTCCTCCAGCTTGCGCCTCGCGTCGTCCACGCTGTCGCCGGTCACGTCCGGGACCTCGATCATCTCGGGGCCCTTGGAGACCGTCAGCGTCACCGTGTCGCCCTCGGCGACGCGCCCGCCGGCGTCCGGCGTCTGCCGGGCGACCTGGCCCTTGTCGTACTCGGAGGTGACCTGCTCGGCGGCGACCTTCACCTTGAGACCGGAGTCCGTCAGCTCCGCCCGCGCGTCCTCTAGGTCCTCGCCGGTGACGTCCGGCACGCGGACCGGGCGGCCCTTGCTGACCACGAGCGCCACCGCGGAGCCCGCGCGCACCACGGTGCCCGTCTTCGGGTCCGTGGAGATCACGAAGCCCTTGGGGACGTCGCGGCTGAACTCCTGGGTCACCATGCCCGGCTCCAGCCCGTCGTCCTCGAGCAGGGTCCGCGCCCGGTCCAGCTTGTAACCCCCGACGTCCGGGAGCTTCACGGTGTCGGGGCCGTCGGAGATCGTGAGCGACACCGAGTCGTTCTTGCGGATCCGGGTGCCGACGCCGGGGTCGGTGCTGATGACGGTGCCCCGCTCGACCGTGTCGCTGTAGGCGTGCTCGACCGTGCCGAGGTCGAGACCGGCGTCCTCCAGCCGGTCCTCGGCCTGCGCCTGGGTCTTCGACAGCAGCGGCGGCACCTTGGTGAACTGGCCGGAGTTGATGTACCACACGCCCGTACCGACGCCGAGGAGCAGCAGCACGGCGACGACGGCCGCCAGCGGGCCCCGTCTCACCTGCGGGCGGCGCCGGGGAGGCGGCGGGGGCGCCGTGAACCGGCTGGTGCGGTGGACCCCGTCCGCCGGAGCCCCGCCGGCCGGCGCGTCCTCGTCCTCGTTCACCGGCAGCGGCCGGGGCATCGTCAGCGCGCGCGGGATGACGCTCGTGCGGTCGTCGGCGTTGTCGTGGTCCGCGGCGAGGGCCTGCGGCGGCACCGCGTCCAGCTGCTCGGCGCTCAGCGCGGCACGCGCCTCACGGGCCTCGGCCAGCAGCGCCACGGCGTCGTGCGGACGGACGTCCGGGGTGCGCGCGGTCGCCGCCGCGACCAGGTCGTCCAGCGGGTACGCCAACCCCGGGACGGCGGCCGACGGCGGCGGCACGTCCTCGTGGAGGTGCTTGTAGAGGATCTGGGCGGGGGAGTCCCCGTCGTGCGGCTTGCCGCCGGTCAGCATCTCGTACAGGACGACACCGCACGCGTAGACGTCGACCCGCGGATCGGCCGTGCCGTGCTCGATCTGCTCGGGCGCCAGATAGGACACGGTGCCGAGGACCGAGCCGGTGGTGCTGGTGACCGTGTCCACGGCCCGCACCAGCCCGAAGTCGGCGACCTTGACCCGGCCGTCGTCCCCGATCAGCACGTTCTCCGGCTTCATGTCCCGGTGCACGAAACCGGCCCGGTGCGCGGCGCCCAGCGCGGCCAGCACCGGCTCCAGGATGTCCAGCGCTGCCCGCGGCTGGAGCGCCCCGCGCTCGCGCAGCACGTCGCGCAGGGTGCAGCCGGCGATGTACTCCATCGCCAGATAGACGTACGCCCCCTCGGCCCCCTGGTCGAAGACCTGGACGACATTGGGGTGGTCGAGCCGGGCCACCGACTTGGCCTCACGGATGAAGCGCTCGACGAAGGTGGCGTCGGTGGCGAGCGTCGGGTGCATCACCTTCAACGCGAGCACGCGGTCGAGGCGGGTGTCCACGGCCCGGTAGACCGTGGCCATCCCGCCGACCGCGATCCGCGCCTCGACGCGGTACCGGCCGTCGAGCACCTGCCCGACCAGAGGGTCCTGAAGGGTCGTGTCCACGCAGGCGAGTGTACGAGCCACCACGGACACCCCGCGGTCGTCCGACCCCATCACACCGGTACTGAAGCGCACCTGTGACGCTTCTTACGCGGCTGCGGGCAGTCGTGCCTCCCCCGGTGCCTGAACGGCACGCTGGGCGGTCGGGGGCCTCCCGCTCGAGCGAAGCCGAGCGTGGGGGAGGCACCCCGCAACGCCGGGCGGCGCGACCGCCCCGCCCGGCCCCGACACCGAGCACCTAGAAAGCGGGCCGCTCCGGATCCAGTACGGCCAAGCCCTCCGCAGGAGAAGACGCCTCCGCGAAATGCCGCCGAGGGATCCGCCCCGCCCGTCGCGCCAACCGCCCCGCCTCCACCGCGGAGCGCATCGCGGCAGCCATCAGCACCGGCTCCTGCGCCCGCGTCACCGCCGAGGCGAGCATCACCCCCGCACACCCCAGCTCCATCGCCAGCGCCACGTCCGACGCCGTACCGGCCCCCGCGTCCAGGATCACCGGTACGCGCGCGTGCTCCACGATCAGCTGGAAGTTGTGCGGGTTGCGGATGCCGAGCCCGGACCCGATCGGTGACCCGAGCGGCATGATCGCCGCACACCCGACGTCCTCCAGCTTCCGCGCGAGGACCGGGTCGTCGTTCGTGTACGGCAGCACCGTGAAACCGTCGTCCACCAGCGTCTCCGCCGCGTCCAGCAGCTCGATCGGGTCCGGCAGCAGGGTGCGCTCGTCGGCGATGACCTCCAGCTTCACCAGGTCGGTGCCGAGTGCCTCGCGCGCCAGGCGGGCGGTGAGGACGGCCTCCCCGGCGGTGAAACAGCCGGCCGTGTTCGGCAGCACCCGGATGCCGAGCCGCTCCAGGACCGAGAGCACGGACCCGTGTACGGACGGGTCCACCCGGCGCATCGCGACGGTCGTCAGCTCCGTCCCGGACGCCACCAGCGCGTGCTCGAGGACGTCCAGGCTGGGCGCCCCGCCGGTGCCCATGATCAGGCGGGACGTGTACGTCGTACCGCCGAGGACGAAGGGATCGTCGGCCATGGGTCAGCCTCCTTGGACGGCGGTGAGGACTTCGACGCGGTCGCCGTCGGACAGGGCGGTGGCGGACCACTGCGCGCGCGGGACGACGGTCTCGTTGAGGGCGGCGGCCACTCCGGACGGTGCCGCGGTGAGCGTGCCCACCAGGGCGTCCAGGGACGTGCCGGGAGCCACCTCGCGCGGCTCCCCGTTGACGGAGATGTTCATACGGTCTGCTCCGTGAAAGCGGTCTGCTCCGTGCGGGTCTGCTCGGTGCGGACGGCCCGCTCCGTGCCGGCCCGCTCCGCGCGCGCCGCGCCGGCGGCGAAGCGCCGGGGAGTGAAGGGGCGGCCCTCCTCCGGGAGCTCCCCGGTGGTCAGGACGTGCGCCATGACGTCGCCGGTGACCGGGGTCAGCAGCACCCCGTTGCGGTAGTGGCCGGTGGCCAGCAGCAGTCCGTCGAGGCCGGTCGGGCCGAGCAGCGGGGCGTTGTCCGGGGAGCCGGGGCGCAGGCCCGCACGGGTCTCCGTGAGGGGCAGCTCGGTGATGCCCGGCACCAGCTCGTGGGCGTCGCGCAGCAGCTCGTAGACGCCGCCCGCGGTCACCGTCGTGTCCCAGCCCAGCTCCTCGCTGGTGGCGCCGACGACCAGCTCGCCGCTCTCCCGGGGCACCAGGTAGAGGGGGTTGCCGCGGACCACGGCACGTACCGTCCGGCCCAGCAGCGGCCCGTGCGCGCGCGGCATGGTCAGCCGCAGCACCTGCCCCTTGACCGGCCGCACCGGCGGCAGCACGGCCTCGGGCACGCCCGCGAGGCGCCCGCTCAGACTGCCCCCGGCCAGCACCACCTGCCCGGCCGTCAGCACCGTGCCGTCGGCGGTGACGACGCCGGTCGCCCGGTCCCCGGCGACCGTGAGCCGGTCGGCCCACATCCGGTGGAAGACCACGCCCGCCCGCTCGCAGGCGGCCACGAGCGCGCCGGCCAGGCGCCGGGGGTCGATCTGGTGGTCGCCGTCCACCCGCAGGCCGCCGCGCACGCCCGGCGCGAGCATCGGCTCCAGGCGCCGGCACTCGCGCCCCGACAGCCACTCGGACTCCAGACCCGAGCGCTCCTGAAGCGCGTGCAGTTCCCGCAGGTGGGCACGGTCGTCGGCGTCCAGTGCGACGGCCAGGGTGCCGCAGCGGCGGTAGCCGAGGTCGTGGCCCGTGAGGTCGGTCAGCTCGGCGGCGAACTCCGGATAGCGGTGGGCCGAGGCGAGGTTCAGCGCGAGCAGCGTCTGCTCGCCGTAGTGCAGTTCCGTGACGGCGGCCAGCATCCCGGCCGCGACCTGGGCGGCGCCACCGCCCGGCTCGGGGTCCACGAGGGCCGTGGCGAGCCCGCGCTGCGCGGAGCGCCAGGCCGTGACCAGGCCGATGATCCCGCCGCCCACGACGAGGACGTCCTGCGTACGGGGTGGCACGGATGGTGCGATCGATGGGGACGACATGGGCGTCCAGCCCCTCCCTTCGCCGGCATGACCCGGATCAGGTTCGTACGGTCGGAGGCCGCCAGCCTCCCTCTCAGCCCGGTGCGTCCGGGCTCCCGCGAGTGCTTTACGTTGGCCACCCTAGCCCGCAGCGCGCCGAACTCGTAAGGGAGCCTCCACCATGGCCCGTTCGCTCGACGGTCTCGTCCTCGCCCCGGTCGCCGACCAGGCTCCCGGGCAGGTGGGCACCCGCACCCGGTTCACCTACCACGAGGAGGACGGCGCGGTCTGGGCCGAGTACGCGGGCGGCGACGTCGTCCGCGGCCGGCTGGTGGGCACGCGCGCGGGCGACCGGCTCGACTTCCGGTACGTACAGCTCAGGACCGACGGCAGCACCTCGTCGGGGCACTGCGTGTCGACGGTCGTCGGCCTGCCCGACGGGCGGGTGCGTCTGGAGGAGACCTGGGAATGGGAGTCGCGCGAGGGCAGCGGGACGAGCGTTGTGGAGGAGATCACCGCGCACGAGGACTGACCGGCCGTTCACCGGGTGTCTAAGGTTGATCAGGTGAGCGAGCAGACGCAGGAGCGGGGAGCGGACGCGGAGCGCCGGGTGGTCGTCGTCGGTGCCGGCATGGCGGGCGTGCAGACCGCGGTCGCGCTGCGCGAGCAGGGCTTCACCGGGACCGTGACCCTGATCGGTGCCGAACCCCATCAGCCCTACGACCGGCCCCCGCTGTCCAAGGCCGTCCTGCTCGGCACGGCCGAGGGCTCCGCCTTCGACGTCGACTTCGAGGCGCTCGGCATCGAGCTGCGGCTGGGCTGCGAGGCACTGGGCCTGCGCCCCGGCGCGCACGTCCTGGACACCTCCGGCGGCCCGGTGCCGTACGACGTCCTCGTCGTCGCGACCGGCGCCGAACCGGTCCGGCTGCCCGGTGCCGACGGCGTCCCCGGCGTCCATCTGCTGCGCACCCTGGACGACGCCGAGCGGCTGCGCCCGGTGCTGGCCAGGCAGCACGACATCGTGGTCGTCGGCGCGGGCTGGATCGGCGCCGAGTTCGCCACCGCCGCGCGCGAGGCGGGCTGTGCGGTGACGGTCGTGGAGGCCGCCGACCGGCCGCTCGCCCGTGCGCTGCCCGCCGAGGTCGCCGCCCCCATGACCGCCTGGTACGCCGACGCGGGCGCCGTACTGCGCACCCACGCGCGCGTGGAGCGCGTCGAGCCCGGTCACGTCCTCCTCGACGACGGCTCGCGGCTGCCCGCGGGCGCCGTCGTCGTCGGCATCGGCGCCCGGCCCGCCACCGCCTGGCTCGCGGGCTCCGGCGTCGAGCTCGGCGCGCACGGCGAGATCCTGGCCGACGAGCGCCTGCGCACCTCCGTGCCCGACGTCCACGCGGTCGGCGACTGCGCATCCTTCCCCTCCGGCCGCTACGGGGAGCGCCTCCTCGTCCACCACTGGGACAACGCCCTCCAGGGCCCGCGCACGGTCGCCGCCGACATCGTCGGCGCCGGCACGGGCGAGGCCCCGGCGGTCTACGACCCCGTGCCGTACTTCTGGTCCGAGCAGTTCGGCCGGTTCGTCCAGTACGCGGGGCACCACACGTCCGCCGACACCACCCTGTGGCGCGGCGACCCCTCCGGTCCCGCCTGGACGGTGTGCTGGCTGCGCGACGAGCGGCTGATCGCCCTGCTGGCGGTGGGCCGCCCCCGGGACCTGGCCCAGGGCAGGCGGCTGATCGAGGCGGGCGCGAGGATGGACCCGCGGCTGCTCGCCGACCCCGCCCGGCCGCTGAAGACCGCGACCGTCTAGGCCCGCCCCGGCGGGTTGGGACGGGTCCGGCTTCCGACTGTCAGTGGCAGATGGCAGGCTTGAGACGTGACCGAGATTGACGCAAAGATCGATGCTCTCGTACCCGCCTGGCTCACCGTCCCCGACATCGCCGAGATGCTCGGCGTCGAGGTGACCCGCGTGCGGCAGCTGATCAAGGAAGGCCAGCTCATCGCCGTACGCCGGGGCGAGAACCGCGCACTGCACGTCCCGGCGGCCTTCGTCGACGGGGACAAGGTCGTCAAGGGCCTCGTCGGGACCCTGACCCTGCTCCGGGACGACGGCTTCACGGTCGAGGAGATGCTCGAGTGGCTCTTCACGCCCGACCCGACCCTGCCCGGCACCCCCGCGCAGGCGCTGAGCGAGAATCGCGGCACGGAGGTGAAGCGCCGCGCCCAGGCGCTCGCCGTCTGACCTGACACACCGCCCGGCGTGCGGGCCGCGGCACCCGAGGCCCGTACGCCACCGATCTGGGGGAACACGTATGCCCGACACCGCCGCCGCCGCGCGCGCCCAGCTGGCCGACGCCCGGCTCTACCTGTGCACGGACGCCCGCAGGGACCAGGGCGACCTGCCGGAGTTCCTGGACGCGGTGCTGGCCGGCGGTGTCGACATCGTGCAGCTGCGCGACAAGGGCATGGAGGCCGCCGAGGAGCTGGAGCACCTCGAGGTGTTCGCCGACGCCTGCGCGCGCCACGGCAAGCTCCTCGCGGTCAACGACCGGGCGGACGTCGCCCACGCCGCCGGCGCCGACGTGCTCCACCTCGGCCAGGGCGACCTGCCGGTGCCCGCGGCCCGGGCGGTCCTCGGCGACGACGTCCTGATCGGCCGCTCCACGCACGCCGAGTCCGAGGCCGCCGCGGCCGCGGCCCAGGAGGGCGTGGACTACTTCTGCACCGGCCCGTGCTGGCCGACGCCCACCAAGCCCGGCCGGCACGCGCCCGGCCTCGGCCTGGTGCGGTACACCGCGTCCCTGGGCACCGACCGCCCCTGGTTCGCCATCGGCGGCATCGACCTCGGCAATCTCGACGAGGTGCTGGAGGCGGGCGCCCGCCGGGTCGTCGTGGTGCGCGCCGTCACCGCGGCGGACGACCCCGGGGCGGCGGCGGCCGAGTTCGCGAAGCGCCTGCGGCAGGCGTAGGGGCCAGGGGCCGTCCGGACGGGGAGCGCGACCGGAGCGGTTGCCGGCGGCATGTGTCCAAGGGATGGACAACAAGTCGACAATAAGGACAAATGCCCCCCACCCGGTTGGGGGGCCGCCACTCCCTGGCTAACCTGCCCGTATGGCCCTAGGAACCGCATCCACCAGGACTGATCGCGCACGCACCGTGCGCGACATCCTCGCCGCCGGCGAGACGACGTACTCGTTCGAGTTCTCCGCGCCGAAGACGCCCAAGGGCGAGAGGAACCTGTGGAGCGCGCTCCGGAGGGTCGAGGCGGTAGCCCCCGACTTCGTGTCCGTGACCTACGGCGCGGGCGGCTCCACCCGCGCCGGCACGGTCAAGGAGACCGAGCAGATCGTCGCCGACACGACCCTGACCCCGGTCGCCCACCTCACCGCGGTCAACCACTCCGTCGCGGAGCTGCGCAACATCATCGGCCAGTACGCCGACGCGGGGATCCGCAACATGCTGGCCGTGCGCGGCGACCCGCCCGGCGACCCGACGGCCGACTGGGTCCCGCACCCCGAGGGCCTCACGTACGCCGCCGAGCTGGTCAGGCTGATCAAGGAGTCCGGCGACTTCTGCGTCGGCGTGGCCGCCTTCCCGGAGATGCACCCGCGCTCCGCGGACTGGGACACCGACGTGACGCACTTCGTGGACAAGTGCCGGGCCGGCGCCGACTACGCGATCACGCAGATGTTCTTCCAGCCCGAGTCGTACCTGCGGCTGCGCGACCGGGTCGCCGCGGCCGGCTGCGAGACCCCGGTCATCCCCGAGGTCATGCCGGTGACCAGTGTGAAGATGCTGGAGAGGCTGCCGAAACTCAGCAACGCCTCGTTCCCGGCCGAGCTGAAAGAGCGGATCCTCGCGGCACAGGACGATCCGGCGGCTGTACGCTCCATTGGCATCGAGTTCGCCACGGAGTTCTGCGCGCGGCTGCTGGCCGAGGGTGTGCCCGGACTGCACTTCATCACGCTGAACAACTCCACGGCGACGCTGGAAATCTACGAGAACCTGGGCCTGCACCACCCCCCGCGGGCCTAGACCGGCCGCACGTATTTGCGACACACTGCGTAGCGGCCACTGGGAGAGGGGCGTACATGGGCTGGACGGTCCTCTACATCGCGTTCGGCATCGTCGCGCTGTGGCTGCTCGGTGAGGTGCTGCTGCAGTACAAGGCGCGGCTGCGCTGGCGGCTGCTCGCCTTCGGCGGCTTCGCCTGCGTGGTGGCCGGCGTGCTGATGTCGAACGTGCTCGTCATCGGCGCGGGCGCCGCCGCCTTCGCGGTCGGCCAGACCTACGTCACGCTGTCGTTCCGCCGCGGCTTCGAGGCCGGCTGGGCGGTCAACGCCCCGGCGGGCCTGGTGGGCAGCAAGCGCCGCCGCCCCGAGCGCGGCCGCCAGGAACCGACGCTGGAGGTCTCGGGCCTCGAGGCGGACGACGCGGCCCCAGGCACCCGCGAGGACCTCGCGCAGAGCTACGACGGCCTCGCCCACGGCCATGACGACTACGACCGGGACGATGTCTTCACCCCGGTCCGGCCCGCCGAGACCACCACCGTCTACGCGCCGGAGCCCCTTCCGGACGACACCGGTTCGTACGGTGTGTACGGCGGCGACGGCTACGGACAGGACCAGCGGACTCCCGCCGCGCAGAGCCCCGACCAGTCCTACGCCTACGACTACTCCGGCTACGGCCAGCAGGGCTACGGCTACGACACCGGCCAGCAGCAGTACGCCGCCTACTCCGACCCGTACATCGGCACCACCACCTACGGCGGCGGGTCGTACGACACCGGGGGCTACGACACCACCGGCGCGCAGTACGACCAGCAGGGCTACGGGCAGGGCCAGTACGCCGCGGGAGCACCCGGCGGCTACGGCGGCGAGACCCCCGCCGGCGGGGTGTGGGTGCCGCAGCAGCGCACCGCCGACGACCCGTACGGCGGCGAGCTCCCGCCGGAGCAGCCGTACCCGTACCAGGGCAACGACCAGGCGCAGGGCCCCAGTCAGGGATACGACGAGCAGTACCGTTTCTGACGGAGGCGCCCGGGACCGGTGACGGGCTTCCGGTCACCCCGGCCGACCGGTCACCCCGGCCGACCGGTCACCCCGGCCGGCCGGTCACTGCGAGCCCCGGAAGTCCGGCCCCTCCACGACGAGTCCGGCGACCAGCGCGCCCGACATGCCCGCGTGCGGCAGCCCGCCGCCGGGGTGCGACCAGCCGCCCGCCGTGAACAGCCCGGCGAGGGCGGTGCTGTTGCCCGCGTGCAGCAGCCGGCCGTCCGCCGCCGCCAGCGCCGGGGCCGGAACCGCGCCGCCCGCCGCTCCCGTCTCCGCCGCGACGTCGGCCGGGGTGCGCACCTCGTGCCACAGGAGCCGGTCCCGCAGCCCCGGCACGGCCCGCTCGGCGACGGCCAGGAGCCGCTCGGCGCCGTCCTCGGCACCGGTGCCGGCGGGCACCACCGAGGTGAGCGTCATCGCCTCGTGCTCCGCGTCGGGCACCAGGCCGGGATCGCCGGGCCGCAGGATCGTGACCGTCGGATCCGCGGGCGCCGCGGGCGCGGCACCGAACAGGGCCTCCAGCTCGCCCGCGCGGTCGCGGGTGTGCACCACCGTCCGGTGCGCCGTGCCCTCGGGACGCCCGCCCCGCAGCGCCAGCAGCACCGTGACCCGGCTCGCCGCCCCGCGCTGCGGCGGGACCCCGCCGGCATCGCGCACCGCCGTGTCCCCGGCGAGGCGGTCCAGCACGCCCGGCGTCACACCGGCGACCACGAACTCGGCCTCGGCCGGCTCGCCGCCGGCCAGCTCCACGCCGGCGACCCGGCCGTCCTTCTCGACGATCCCCGTGACCTCCGTGTCGAAGCGGAACTCGACCCGGCGCTCCCGGCACCGCTCGTACACCGCCCGCGCCAGCTCCCGCAGCCCACCGCGCACGTACCACATGCCGAAGGCGTGCTCCATGTAGGGCAGCACGGCCGCGTTGGCCGGAGCGGTCCGCGGATCCAGGCCGTACGCGAGCGCGTGGCTCTCCAGCAGGGCGGTGAGCCGCAAGTCCCGCAGCTCCCACGCGGCGACCTCCGCGAGCGTGCCGGCCCTGCGGGTGCGCAGCAGCCGCTTGTGCGGGACCGCCGGGTAGGGCTCGCGCTCGGCCAGCACCCGCCAGTCGGTCCACAGGGGCTCCTCGAGGAGCGGCCGGCGCGTGCGGTCCCAGGCCTCCCGGGCCCGCACCAGCAGGTCGCCCCAGCGCTGCCCGGCGGGCCGGCCGAGCGCCTCGTCCAGGGCGGCGACCACGCCCGCCCGCGAGGCGTTCGGCAGCGCGACCTCCGTGCCGTCCGCGAACACGTGCCGTGACGACGGGTCGACCTGCACCAGCTCGACGCGGGACTCCAGCGGCTCCCTGCCGGTCTTGACGAACAGGTCGCGCCAGACCGCGGGCAGGGGCAGCAGGCCGGGTCCGGTGTCGAAGGAGAAGCCGTCCCGCTCGAAGCGGCGCACCGCCCCGCCGTACGTCCCCGTCCGCTCGTACACCGCCACCCGGTGGCCCGCGACGGCCAGCCGGGCGGCGGCCGCCATCGCGCCCATCCCGGCGCCGATCACCGCAATCCGTGCCATGCCAGGGACTTTAGCCGCCACCACCGACATCGATCCCGCCCGAGGGGCCGCGCCCCGGTGGGCGCGGGTGCGCAGGACTGAGTACCCGTACCTAGTCGAGGAGATGAGTACGCGCGCGGATGGGTCCCGGCCTGCGGTGACGAGAGAGTGGGGGCACGGAGAGGGGCACGGCTCCGGCACCGGCGACACGGGGCGCCGGAACGGAGCCGGGCCCGCGATCCGCTCCTTCCGCCGGCCGTGGCCGGCGGGAGCGAGACGGGGGAACCCGGGGGGCGACCGAGAAACGGGGACCCACGGGGGGACGTACGGGGGAGCAGGAGGAGACGCCGGTCCGGCGGTGGCCCGAGGGGGACGCGGCCACCCCGGACCGGCGTTCCGCCTGTCCGGACCGCGGCTCAGCGGCAGCCGCTCACCCGCCCCTGGAGCAGCCGGGACAGGGCCGCGTGCACCTCGTCGAGGGACCGCTCCGGCTGGAACGACTTCCAGTCCAGCGCCGCGACGAGGACCATGCCGACCAGCGCGGCGGCGGTCAGCGGCACGTCGATCTCGTCGCTGAACTCGCCGCTCGCCACCCCTTCGCGCAGCACGTCCTCCACCACCGCGACGGCCTGCTGCCGGACCACCAGCAGCGTCGACTGCCAGGCCCGGTTGGTCCGCCACAGCTCGGCCACGTACAGCTGGGTGAAGGCGGGGTAACGGTCGATGAAGACGAGCCCCGCGCGGATCATCGCGTCCAGGGCGTCGACCCGGCCCCGGCCCTCCCGCGCCGTACCCTCCGCCGCCTCCCGCAGCGAGGCGGTCAGGAGCCCCACACCGTGCCGCAGCAGCTCCTCGAAGAGGACGGACTTGCTGGCGAAGTTGTAGTAGACGGTGCCCTTCGCGACGCCGGCGCGCTCGGCGATCTCGTCCACGGTGGTGGCGGAGAAGCCCTGCTCGGCGATGAGGGTGACGGCCGCCTCGTAGAGCTTCTGCCGGGTGGCCTCGCGCCGGCTGCTGCCCGGCGAGGCGGTGCTGCTGCGTTCCATGGTCCCGATTCTCACAGCACCCCGCCCGCGACCGTGACCGCAGGGCCCGGCCGCCCACCCGTCCTCGAACACGCGATCGCGTCAAAAGTCCAGGTCGGAACGGATTGTCAGTGGCATACCGCACGATGGGCGCATACGGCACCTCCTGCCCGGGACGTGCCGTCAGGAGACGACAGGAGGATCGTCATGGCCCACTCGTCCGCAGCCGCCGCCCGGCGGCCCCGCGCAGCCGGCCCTGCCCCCTCACTGAACGGCCCGGCGAGCGACGTGCACCCCGTGCTCCGCCGGACATCCGCCCCGCCCGCCGCCCTCGACCTCCTTGCCCAGGCCCGCGCCGGACTGGAAGAGGCCGCTGTCCTCGAAACGCCCAACGAGCGGTACGCGACGGCCCACCTCGCCGCCCTGCGCACCGCCGCCGCCGTGCTCGCGGCGCGCGGCCGGCCCGAGACCACCCCGCGGGCCCGGGCCCGCATCCGCAGCGCCTGGGAGGTGCTCCCCGAGATCGCGCCCGAGCTCGCCGACTGGAGTGCGCTGTTCGCCGCGGGCGCCCGGCGCCGGGCCCGCGCCGAGGCGGGCATCCGGGGAGCGGCGGGCAGCCGGGACGCCGACGACCTGATACGCGACGTGGCGATGTTCCTGCGCATCGTGGAGCGGATGCTCGTCCTCGAGCCGGTCCTGCCCCAGCCCCGCGCCGGCACGGAGCCCGCTGACCCCGACCGCCCGGAGGGGGGCCGGCCTCGTCCGGCGCCGGACGACGGGGGCCACGAGCTGCCCGACGCAGGATGAAAGCGCCGCGTCGGCGGGCGCACCCGCCCCGGCTCCGGGTACCCGGAGTGACCGGCCGGCGGGCCGGAGGCAATAGGGTGGGAGACGCCTGAAGCCTGCCCCTTCCCGCACCCGGGCCGGGGAGGCAGCCCGTTCGCTCCGCCCCTGCCAGAGGCGGGGCCGCGCCGAGGAGTCAACTGCCGTGTCGGACCCGATGCGCCCGCCCGCCTCGCCCCACCGCCCCCAGGCGGAGTCGCTGCGCTCCGACCCCTCCAGGTCCCGCGCCGACCTGCGCACCGCCGTGGTCCGGGAGGTCCTCCAGGACGCCCTCGACCGCCGGGTCAAGGCCACGGGCCGGCAGGCGCTGGACGTCCTGGACACCGGCGGCGGCAGCGGCAACTTCGCGGTGCCCCTGGCCCGTCTCGGGCACCGCGTCACCGTCGTCGACCCCAGCCCCAACGCGCTCTTCGCCCTGGAGCGCCGGGCCGCCGAGGCCGACGTCGCCGACCGGGTGCGGGGCGTCCAGGGCGACGTCCACGGCCTCTTCGACGTCGTCGACCGCGGCGGATTCGACGTGGTGCTGTGCCACGGCGTCCTGGAGTACGTGGACGACCCCGCCGAGGGCGTCCGCAACGCGGTGGCCGCCCTGCGCGACGAGGGCGTCCTCAGCCTGCTCGCCGCGGGCCTGGGCGGCGCCGTGCTCGCCCGGGCGCTCGCCGGCCACTTCACCGAGGCCCGGCAGGCCCTCGACGACCCGGACGGCCGCTGGGGCACGGGGGACCCGATGCCCCGCCGGTTCACCGCGGAGCAGCTGACCGGCCTGGTCGAGGGCGCGGGACTCAGGATCGGCGCGGTCCACGGGGTGCGCGTCTTCGCCGACCTCGTCCCCGGGGCACTGGTGGACACCGAGCCCGGCGCCCTGGACGCGCTGCTCAAACTGGAGGCCGCGGCGGCCGAGCTCGCCGCCTTCCACTCCGTGGCCACGCAACTCCATGTGCTCGGCGAGACGCGGGGGACCGAAGGGGCCTGAGAGCCGACTTGCGAGGCAGCCCGCTGATCAGGGCCGCGGCTGCAGATGGAGTACGCCACAGGCCACCCGAACGGGGGCCCGGCGCCGTATGATCGAAGGAGACCGCCCGGCATGACGGGTCGGCCGCTGGGGAAAGGGAACTTCAGCGAGCCGGCGCGGCCATGACGGAGTCCGGTTGGCCAATTGGCGTAGAGGGGCGGGTTTCACGGGGGCGATTCCCTGCCTATCCTGAAGGGACCCCCCGGGTCGCCCCGGCGACTGCACGATGAGGAGGACTCCGTGCCGCTCTCGGAGCACGAGCAGCGCATGCTCGAGCAGATGGAGCGAGCGCTGTACGCCGAAGATCCCAAGTTCGCGTCGGCGCTCGAGGGAAGCGGGCTGCGTACGTACACCCGGCGGCGGGTCTACCAGGCGGTCGCGGGCTTCCTCGTGGGAATTGCGCTCCTCATGGCCGGTATGGTCGCCAAGCAGGTCTGGCTCAGCGTGGTGGGTTTCCTCGTCATGCTGGGTTGTGCGGTCCTCGCCGTGACCGGCTGGCGCAAGGCCCCCAAGCCGGGCGAGCAGCCCGCCGCAGGCGCCACGGGCGCCGGACCACAGGCACGCCGACCGGCGCGGCAAAGACGCTCCGTGATGGACCGCATCGAGGAGCGCTGGCAGCGGCGCCGCGACGAGCAGCAGGGCGGCCAGTAGCCGGCCACCGCTCGCCACGACAGTTCGTGTGAGGGGGGTGACCACCGATCCGGTGGTCACCCCCCTTACGCATGCCGTACGCCCTCGCGCCCCCGCGGGCACCGGCACCCGTGCCGGTGCCCGCGGGGGCGGCTCAGCCCTGCTGTTCCGACGCCTTCCGCAGCGTCGGACGGGCCGCCGAGACCCGCCGCTTGAGGGCCGCCCACCGGGCCGCCGCGGCCCACACCACCCGGACGGCCGAACGCGGCGCGAACCGTGCGCGCAGCGCCGTCCGGCGGCTGACCGTCGCCCGCAGCCCGGCGTTCACGCGCCGCACGTCCTCGGTGAGGCCGGCGGCCGGACGCGGCCGGGGCGCGTAGAGGACCTGTTCCACGGCGTCCGCCACCCGGTGCACCCCGGCCGCCGCGGCGGCGTCGAGCCGCCCGAGCCGGACGATCCGGTCCGCCGCCCGGCGCGGCGTCTGCGACCCCTGCGGCGGAATGCCGAAGTCCCAGGCCGTGTCGGTCAGCTCCTCCCAGACCGCCAGGACGTGCGGCACCGCGTCCGCCTCGCTCCGCCCGTGCGCCCCCAGCCGGACCGCGCGGATCCGCATCCGCCACAGCATCGGCAGCAGCGGAAGCACCAGCACCGCGAGCCCGCCCAGCGACCAGCCCAGGACCGCGTACCACCGGGGACCGCCGCCCTCGGTCACCGGCACCGCCGCCGCCGACTCGCTCGGGCAGGCATCCAGCTTCCGCTGCTGCGGCGAGCAGCTCTCGCTCGTCGAGGGCGCGGCCGAGGGCTCCGGCGTCGCCGCCCGGGACGGCAGCGCCGGGTCGGGGACCGCGTCGCCCGGCGTGTTCTCCACCGTGTAGGACGGCACCGAACCCCGCGTCGGCGTGGGCTCGAACCGGGTCCAGCCCACGCCCTCGAAGTACAGCTCGGGCCAGGCGTGCGCGTCCCGCAGCCCCACCGACACCGAACCGTCCGCCTGCGGGGAGCCGGGCGCGAACCCGACCGCGACGCGCGCCGGAATGTCCAGGGAGCGGGCCATCGCCGCCATGGCGAAGGAGAAGTGGACGCAGAAGCCCTGCTTGTCCCTCAGGAAGGTGGCGATCGCCTGCGAACCGCTGCCGACCTGCACCTGGGTGTCGTACTCGAAACCACCGGTGATCGCGAAGTACTCCTGGAGCGCGACCGCCCGCTCATAGGCGGTCGTCGCCCCCTCGGTCACGTCCCGGGCGGTCTGCGCCACCACCGGCGGCAGCGAGTCCGGCAGCTCGGTGTACTCCCGCCGCAGGGCCTCCGGCGGCCGCGGTGCCGCGTCGAGCTGCTTCGCCGTCGGCCGCACGTCCAGGCTGCGCACCTCGTACGTCAGCCCGCGCGTGTTCTGGCCGTGGTCGCCGACCAGCGTCATGCCGACGGGCTCGTAGCGCCAGTTGCCGCCGATCCGGACCCCGCTCGGCGGGTACGGCATGGGCAGCCAGTCCTGGGCGTACCAGTCCGCGGCCGAGATCGTGGTCTCGGTCTCCACGCGCATGATGTCGGGGCCGAGGCCCGCCGGAGCGGGGAACGTGCCACCCGGCACGGCGGTGATGTTCCGCTTGGACGGCTTCCAGGTGCTGCCGTCGAAGTCGTCCAGGGACACGATCCGCAGGTACAGGCCGGAGGGGTCGGTCGAGTCGGACCTGACGGAGAGGACCTCGCGGTCCTCGTCGACGTTGAGGCTGTCGCGCAGGGAGACCAGCGGGTTCACCGCGGAGATCGTGCCGCCGCCCCCGGTGCCGGAGCCGACGCCCGTCCCGGCGCCGTCCAGCAGCCCGCCGTCCAGCGCGGGCAGCGCGAGCGGCACCACCAGGGCCACGCCCAGCGCCAGCGCGCCGATGCGGCGCCCGGTCCGCACCGGGGCCACCGCGCCGCGGTCGCCGCCCGCCAGGGGCGGTGCCCCGCCGAAGACGCGGCCCCACTGCGAGAGGCGCTCGCGGCCCTCGGCCAGCAGCAGCATCAGATAGCCGGCCGCGGCGACCAGGAACCACAGCCAGTCGGCGCCGCCGTCGGACAGGCCCGCGGCCACCGAGTACAGGGCCAGCAGCGGCAGTCCCGCCGGGGCCGCGCTGCGGAAGGTCACCGCGAGGGTGTCCACGAGCAGGCCGATCACCAGCACGCCGCCGACCAGCATCAGACGGATGCCGTCGGAGCCGAGCGGGGCCGGGATCGCGTACCGCGCGATGTCGTCGCCGCCCTGCCGCAGCAGCTCGCCGAAGTGCCGGAAGGCCTCCGGGCCGGGGACCAGCCCGGCGAGGGCCTGCTGCCGGGCGAAGTCCAGGGTCAGCAGCATCAGCCCGACCAGGACCTGCGCGGCGATGATCAGCGGCCGGGGCAGCGCCAGCCTGCGGGCCCCCGCGCCGACGCCCGACAGGATCGCCAGCAGGATCGCCGCCTCGAGGATCCAGAAGGCCGGGTCGACCAGGGGCAGCAGCGCACACGCCGCCATCAGCGTGGCCGCCCACGCCCACAACGCCATCCGAGCCCGCCCGCTCACCACGCCCCCTCTTCCCGACGCCCCGCCGCCGGCCCGCAGATCCGGTGCGCCGTGGCCGCGGCGACACCCGGCGCCGGTCGTGCTTCCGTGCTCACCGTGCCCCCTCGTCCGAACACTCCGCCGCCGGGGCGCACGGCGACCACCGTGTCCGCCCGCTCACCATGTGCCCTGCCCGCCGCTCGTCGCGGCGAGGCCCGTGCGCTCGCGGTCCGCCCGGCGCCACAGTTCCTCCAGACCGGCGCCCCGTGGCACGCCCACGGCGCTCCAGCCGGCCTCGCGCAGCATCCGCAGCCGCTCCCCGCTCCTGACCGAAGGGCCGGGCACGTCCGCCGGTTCCCGCCGCCACGTCTCGCCGTCCAGCACGAAGGCGACCGCCCCGCCGCTGCGCTGCCGCATCCTGGCCGCCACCATGGCCTGCTCCTCGTCCAGATCGCCGAGGAACGCCACCAGCAGCCCCTCGCCGCCGCCGCGCAGCACGTCGTAGGCCCGGGACAGGCCCGTACCGTCGGAGTGGCCGATCACCGCGAGGGTGTCCATCATCAGCCCGGCCGCGTCGGCCGCCCCCTGGCTCATGCCCGCGAACCCGTCGGGGCCCTCGCCGGGCACCACGTCACCGGTGTCGGTGATCAGCCGCACGGAGTACCCCCGCTCCAGCATGTGCACCAGCACCGACGCCGCGCCCGACACCGCCCACTCGAAGGCCGAGTCGGGACCCGCGCCCTCGAAGGCCGTGCCCCGGGTGTCCAGGAGCACCGTGCACCGGGCCCGCTGCGGCTGCTCCTCGCGGCGCACCATCAGCTCGCCGTGGCGCGCGGTGGAGCGCCAGTGCACACGGCGCAGATCGTCGCCGTAGCGGTACCCGCGCGGGATCACGTCGTCCTCGCCCGCCAGCGCCAGCGAACGCTGCCGCCCCTCGCCGTACCCCTTCGCCTCGCCGCTCAGCCGCACCGGCGGCAGCGGCTCCACGCACGGGATCACCGTCAGGTCGTCGTACGTGGAGAAGGACCGGGTCAGCTCGCACATGCCGAACGGGTCGGTCAGGCGCAACTGGAGCGGGCCCAGCGGATAGCGGCCGCGCAGATCGGAGCGGACCCGGTAGGACACCTCCCGGCGCCCGCCCGGCTCCACCCGGTCCAGCACGAAGCGGGGACGCGGACCGAGCACGTAGGGCACCCGGTCCTGGAGCATCAGCAGCCCGGTGGGCAGCCGCGACACGTTGTCGATGCGCAGATGGACCCGCGCCTCGCTGCCCGCGGGCACCCGCCCGGGGGAGAGGCGGCGGCTGCCCGCCACCCGGTAGCGCGTGCGGTACAGCACCGTCGCGCACACCAGCGGCAGCACGCCCAGCAGCAGCCCGACCCGCAGCAGGTCGTCCTGCCCGAGGACGAACGCGCAGATCACGGCGGCGACACCGGCGGCCAGGAAGGAACGCCCGCGGGTGGTCAGGCCCGCCAGGGCGGTGCGGACGCCGCCGGCCTCCCCGCGCTCGCCCTCCGCCCGGCCCGCCCCCCCGGCGTCCATCACAGCCTCCGCGGCGGCTGCTGGCCGTACGCCGGCTCACCGCGGCCCATGCCGTGGCCGGTCTGCTGCCGGGGCGCCGCGGGCACCGGGGTGCGCTGCAGGATCTCCTGGACGACGTGCTCGGACGTACGCCGGTTGAGCTGGGCCTGCGCGGTGGGCAGCAGGCGGTGCGCCAGGACGGCGACGGCGAGGGCCTGCAGGTCGTCGGGGAGCGCGTAGTCCCGGCCGCTCAGGGCGGCGGACGCCTTCGCCGCGCGCAGCAGATGCAGCGTCGCGCGCGGTGAGGCGCCGAGTCTGAGATCCGGGTGGGTGCGCGTGGCGGCGACCAGGTCGACGGCGTACCGCCGGACCGGTTCCGCGACGTGGACGCCCCGGACGGCCTCGATCAGCTTCAGGATGTCGTGCGCGTGCGCCACCGGCTGGAGGTCGTCCAGCGGATTGACCCCGCCGTGCACGTCCAGCATCTGCAGCTCCGCCTCCGGGCTGGGATAGCCGATGGAGACCCGGGCCATGAAGCGGTCGCGCTGCGCCTCGGGCAGCGGGTAGGTGCCCTCCATCTCGACCGGGTTCTGCGTGGCCACCACCATGAAGGGGCTGGGCAGCTCGTAGGTCTGGCCGTCGATGGTGACCTGGCGCTCCTCCATGGACTCGAGCAGCGCGGACTGCGTCTTCGGCGAGGCGCGGTTGATCTCGTCGCCGATCACCACCTGCGCGAAGATCGCGCCCGGCTTGAACTCGAAGTCCCGGCGCTGCTGGTCCCAGATGGAGACACCGGTGATGTCCGAGGGCAGCAGGTCCGGTGTGAACTGGATGCGCCGCACGGAACAGTCGATCGACCGCGCCAGCGCCTTGGCCAGCATGGTCTTGCCGACGCCCGGGACGTCCTCGATCAGCAGGTGCCCCTCGGCGAGTAGCACGGTCAGCGAGAGACGCACGACCTCGGGCTTGCCCTCGATCACGGCTTCCACCGAACCGCGTACCCGCTCGACCACGGCGGTCAGATCGTCCCCCACCCTCGAATACCCCCGGGCGGGGACGCCCCCCTGGCTCGCCTGGTCCTCATAGGTCGTCACCCGGCCCTCCTCGGCCTTGCCCCGCGCTTCCCCGGGAAGCGAGGGGTACCCCACATTCCTGACCGGCCTCCGTACGGCCGGCCGGCCCACCCCGAATCACGGATGCCGCGAGGAAACAGTTCCGCGCGACACCACTTCCCCGCATTCTTGCCGCCGTTACCGATTCGTGTCACTCGCCTGTGGACAACTGACCTCGATATGTCGGGTCTTACGGCCTTTGTGGGTCTTGCGCGGCGGACGGCCTGCGGGGAAGCGGCCCGTGCGGTGCGGCGGTCAGGCGGGAGTGACCTCGCTGAGCCGGCCCGTCTTCACGTCGAAGACGAAACCGCGCACGTCCTCGGTGTGCAGCAGGAACGGCGAGGTGCGCACCCGCTCGATCGACTGGCGGACGTCCTGCTCGACGTCCCGGAAGGCCTCCACCGCCCACACGGGACGCTGGCCGACCTCCAGCTCCAGGTCGTGCCGGAACTCCTCGGTGATGGACTCCATGCCGCAGTTGGTGTGGTGGATGAGGACCACGCTGCGGGTGCCCAGCGCGCGCTGGCTGATGGTGAGGGAGCGGATCACGTCGTCGGTGACGACGCCGCCCGCGTTGCGGATGGTGTGACAGTCGCCGAGGTTGAGACCGAGCGCGGCGTGCAGGTCGATCCGGGCGTCCATGCAGGCCACGACCGCGACGCGCTGGACCGGACGGGCGTCCATCCCGGGATCGGTGAACGCGGCGGCATAGCGCCCGTTCGCCTCGACGAGCCGGTCGGTGACGGTGCCGTCGCCGACTATGGGGGATTCGGAATCTGCGGGAACCGAAGCGGAAGTCGTCATATCCCTGACGTTACTGGCCGCCCGAGTCCCGGGCCCGCTGTGAAGAGGGACAAAGAACGTCATCACGGCTTGTTGTGAGCCGATCCACAGGCCGTGAGAATACGCCTGTACGGGTGAAAAGCCCTGTTGCACCGGTTTGCGGACGCGGCCCCCGCGACGCGCAGGCCGGTTGATTGACCGGGCGACGGGGTGGACTAAAGTGACGCGAAGCGGGAGGCGAGGCTCTCCCCGCTGGACTGAACACCCCGGAGACCTGGGCGATGTCCCACCAGATCTCCCCACGTGCGCGGCGCGTACGTACGGCTCGGCCTCCTCCCGCTCCTGGCCGGCTGACGCTTCCGGCGCCGGCAGGCCTCCCCTTCAGATGCGAGCGGGAGGGGACCCGGCGGTGCGTGACGCCGCGCCGGACCCGAGAGGCCGCCCCACTTGAGCCAGAGTCGACACGTCCCGGTGATGCTCCAGCGGTGCCTGGACCTGCTGGCACCCGCCCTCCAGGAGCCGGGAGCCGTGGTGGTGGACTGCACGCTCGGCCTCGGCGGGCACAGCCAGGCGCTGCTCGACCGCTTCCCCGAGGCCCGTCTGATCGCCCTCGACCGGGACAAGGAGGCCCTGCGCCTGTCCGGCGAGCGGCTCGCCCCGTACGGGGAGCGCGCCACCCTGGTGCACGCCGTCTACGACGAGCTGCCCGACGTCCTCGGCCGGCTCGGCGTCCCCCGCGTCCAGGGCGTGCTGTTCGACCTCGGCGTCTCCTCCATGCAACTCGACGAGGCCGACCGGGGCTTCGCGTACGCCCAGGACGCCCCGCTGGACATGCGCATGGACCAGACGACCGGCATGAGCGCCGCCGAGGTCCTCAACACCTACCCGCCCGGCGAGCTCGTCCGCATCCTGCGGGCCTACGGCGAGGAGAAGCAGGCCAAGCGGATCGTCTCCGCGATCGTGCGCGAGCGCGAGAAGGAGCCGTTCAGCAACAGCGCCCGGCTCGTCGAGCTGATCCGCGCCGCGCTGCCGCAGGCCGCCAAGCGCACCGGGGGCAACCCGGCCAAGCGGACCTTCCAGGCCCTGCGCATCGAGGTCAACGGCGAGCTGTCCGTCCTGGAACGGGCGATCCCGGCCGCCGTGGAGGCCCTCGCCGTGGGCGGGCGGATCGCCGTGCTGTCGTACCACTCCCTGGAGGACCGGCTGGTCAAGCAGGTGTTCGCGGCCGGTGCCGCCAACACCGCGCCGCCCGGACTGCCGGTGGTGCCCGAACGCTACGCGCCCCGGCTCAAGCTGCTCACGCGCGGTGCCGAACTTCCCACCGAGGAGGAGATCGCGGAGAACCGGCGGGCGGCGCCGGCACGGCTGCGCGGGGCCGAGCGGATCAGGGAGTCCATCGGGTGAATCGAGTGCGGCAGGCTTGGCGGGCGCGGGTGCGCCACCCGGGCCGAGGGGAGGGCGAGTGAGCGGGAAGCCTCAGTTGAAGGGGAGGGCCGCCCGGCTCGCCGGGATGCTTCCGCCCGGCGGCGGACGCCGGGCCGCCCGGGCGCCCTTCGTCCTCCTCGTCGTCCTCCTGCTGGGCGGCGGCCTCATCGGGCTCCTGGTCCTGAACTCCGCCCTGAGCGAGGGCTCGTTCCAGCTGGACGACCTCGAACAGGAGACGAAGAGCCTCACCGACGAGGAACAGGCGCTGCAGCGGGACATCGACGCCTACTCCGCCCCGCAGGCCCTCCAGTACCGCGCCCGCGAACTCGGCATGGTGCCCGGCGGAGACCCCGCCTTCCTCGCCCCCGACGGCACCGTCAAGGGCTCGCCCAGCCCGGCGAGCGCCGCGTCCGTCCCGCTCGTCCTCGCCCCCGAGGCGCTGCCCGGACGGTCCGCCGCAGCGGCCACAGCCACCCCGACCCCGACCCGCGGCAGGTGACGGAAGTGTCCGACAGGGAACCGCCGCGCCGCCGGGTGCCCGGACCCGCGAGGCCCGTCCGTCCCGCCGCCCGGCGGCAGCCCGGACCGGGCGCCCGCCCGGCCCGCCGGCCCGGCCCGCCCCGGCCCGGCGCCCCCCGCACCATCCGGCTGGGCAGCCCCCGGCCCCGGCTGCGCATGATCGGCCTCGCGCTGACCCTCGTCCTGGCCGCCTTCGTCGTACGGCTGCTCCAGGTGCAGGCCGTCGACGCCGGCACCTACGCCGCCAAGGCCGAACAGAACCGCTACGTCGTGCACACCGTCACCGCCGACCGCGGCGGCATCACCGACCGCAACGGGGTGGCCCTCGCGACCACCGTGGACGCGTACGACATCACGGCCGACCCCACGATGTTCACCCGCGAGGCGCTGAAGATCGGCGACGGCCCCGAGCAGGCGGCCGCGCTCCTCGCCCCGATCCTCGGCACGGACCAGCGGGAACTGGCCGAACGGCTGCGCCCCGGGAACCCGAAGCTGCGGTACGTCCGGCTCGCACAGCGGCAGACCCCGCAGGTGTGGAACCAGATCAAGGACCTGAAGGCCGCGCTCGCCAAGAAGGCCGAGACGGACAAGACCGCCGTCAACGTCCTCGCGGGCGTCCTCGCCGACCCCAGCAGCAAGCGCGTGTACCCGGGCGGCGACCTGGCCGCCGGCATCCTGGGCTGGGTCGGCGCCGACGGCAAGGGCGGCGGCGGCCTCGAACGGCAGCTGAACGAGACGCTGGCCGGCGAGGACGGCGAGATCCGCTACGTGCAGTCCGGCGGACGGCAGGTGCCCACCGCCGGCGGCTCCGAGACCCGCGCCGTGCCCGGCAGCGACGTCGAGCTCACCATCGACCGCGACATCCAGTGGGCCGCGCAGAACGCCATCAGCGACCAGGTGGAGAAGTCCAAGGCGGACGGCGGCTACGTCATCGTCCAGGACACCCGCACCGGCGAGATCCTGGCCATGGCCAACTCGCCCGGCTTCGACCCCGGCGACCTGGCCCACGCCGACCCGAAGGCGCTCGGCAACGCGGCCCTCCAGGACGCCTTCGAACCCGGCTCGACCGCCAAGGTGCTGTCGATGGCCGCCGTGCTGGAGGAGAACGTCGCCACGCCCGCGACCCACCTCACCGTCCCCAACCGGCTCAAGCGCGGCGACCGGCTCTTCAAGGACGACGTCGACCACCCCACCTGGTACCTCACGCTCAACGGCGTGCTCGCCAAGTCCAGCAACATCGGCACGATCATGGCCACCGGCGAGCTGGGCGGGACGCAGGCCGAGGCCAACAAGGTGCTCTACTCCTACCTGCGCAAGTTCGGGCTCGGCGAGTACAGCGGGCTCGGCTTCCCCGGCGAGACCAAGGGCATCCTCGCGCCGCCCGACCAGTGGTCGACCTCGCAGCAGTACACGATCCCTTTCGGCCAGGGCGTCTCCGTGAACGCGCTCCAGGCGGCCTCCGTGTACTCGACGATCGCCAACGGTGGCGTCCGCGTCGAACCCACGCTCGTGCGCGGCACCAAGGGCGACGACGGACGTTTCACCGCGGCCCCCGAGCCCAAGAAGACCCGTGTGGTCAGCGAGAAGACCGCGAAGACCCTCGCGCAGATGCTGGAGTCCGTCGTCGACGACGAGGAGGGCACCGGCACCAAGGCGCGCATCCCCGGCTACCGCGTGGCCGGCAAGACGGGCACGGCCAACCGAGTGGATCCGGCCACCGGCAAGTACCACGGCTACACCTCGTCGTTCGCCGGTTTCGCCCCCGCCGACAAGCCCCGCGTCACCGTGTACTGCGCCATCCAGAACGCCACCGCTGGCAGCTACTTCGGCGGCCAGATCTGCGGCCCCATCTACAAGCAGGTCATGGAGTTCGCCCTGAAGACCCTTCAGGTCCCGCCGACCGGGGCCGCCCCCGCCAACCTTCCGGTCGCCTTCAAGCCCTGACCGGCCGGAAGACCCCCGCACCGAGCCAGCACCGAGCCACCAGGAACCATCCGTGACAACGATCACCCCGGATCCCGGGAACCAGAGCAGCCCCCGCCCCTCACTTGGCCCGGAAGCCGGTACGCCCGGTACGCTCACCGCCGTGCCACACGCTGATCAGTCCCAATCCACCCAGAAGGGCCACCCCGTGACATACCCGGGCCCGCCCCGGCCGGTGCAGGTCTCCGCCACATCCCTCGCGGAACTCGCCGGTCAGCTGGGTGTCACCGCGCCGGACAGCACCGCGGAGGTCACGGGCATCACCCACGACTCCCGCGCCGTCCGCCCCGGTGACCTGTACGCCGCCCTCCCCGGAGCCCGCGCCCACGGCGCCGACTTCGTCACCCAGGCCGCCGGTCTCGGCGCCGCCGCCGTGCTGACCGACCCGGCCGGCGCGGAGCGCGTCGCCGCCACCGGACTGCCGGCGCTCGTCGTCGACGACCCGCGGGCACGGATGGGCGAACTGGCGGCCACGATCTACGGCCACCCCGGCCGCGATCTCCTCCAGATCGGCATCACCGGCACCTCCGGCAAGACCACCACCGCCTACCTTGTGGAGGGCGGCCTGCGCACCGCGCGGACCACCGGCCTCATCGGCACCGTCGAGATGCGCATCGGCGACGAGCGCATCAAGTCCGAGCGCACCACGCCCGAGGCCACCGACCTCCAGGCCCTGTTCGCGGTCATGCGCGAGCGCGGCACCGAGGCGGTCGCCATGGAGGTCTCCAGCCACGCCCTCGTGCTCGGCCGGGTCGACGCCTGCGTCTTCGACGTCGCGGTGTTCACCAACCTCAGCCCGGAGCACATGGAGTTCCACTCGGGCATGGAGGACTACTTCCAGGCCAAGGCGCAGCTGTTCACGCCGGAGCGCAGCAGGCTCGGGGTCGTCAACACCGACGACGAGTACGGCCGCCGGCTGGCGAACGAGGCCACGGTCCCCGTCGTCACCTACTCCGCCGAGGGCCACCCCGACGCCGACTGGCGCGCCGAGGACGTCACGGTCGGACCGATGGACTCGACGTTCACCGTGGTCGGCCCCAAGGGCGAGCGGATCGCCGCCAGGTCACCCCTGGCCGGTCCCTTCAACGTGGCCAACACCCTCGCCGCGATCGCCGCGCTGGCCGCCGCCGGCCTCGACCCGCAGACCGCCGCCGACGGCATCGGCGCGGTGCCGGGCGTGCCGGGCCGGCTGGAGCGCGTGGACGAGGGCCAGCCCTACCTCGCTGTGGTCGACTACGCCCACAAGACCGACGCCGTGGAGTCCGTGCTGCGGGCCCTGCGCAAGGTGACCGAGGGCAAGCTGCACGCCGTGCTCGGCTGCGGCGGCGACCGGGACACCACGAAGCGGGAGCCGATGGGCGCCGCCGTGGCCCGGTTCGCCGACACGGCCGTCCTGACCAGCGACAACCCCCGTTCCGAAGACCCCCTGGCCATCCTCGCCACCATGCTCCAGGGCGCGGCGTCCGTGCCCGCCCACGAGCGCGGCGAGGTCCAGGTCTTCGAGGACCGGGCCGCCGCGATCGCCGCCGCCGTCGCCCGGGCCGAGCCAGGCGACACCGTGCTGGTGGCGGGCAAGGGCCACGAGCAGGGCCAGGACATCGCCGGAGTGGTCCGCCCCTTCGACGACCGCCAGGTGCTTCGCGAAGCCATCCGGAAGACCCAGGGATGAAAATCCTGAAGACCCAGGGGATGAACTTGTGATCGCCCTCTCCCTCGCCGAGATCGCAGAAGTCGTCGGCGGGCAGATGCACGACATACCGGACGCGTCCGCGGAGGTCACCGGGCCGGTGGTCCGGGACTCCCGGGAGGCGGTGCCCGGCAGCCTCTTCGTCGCCTTCGTCGGCGAGCGCGTGGACGGCCACGACTTCGCGCCGGCCGTCGTGGAGGCGGGTGCGGTGGCCGTGCTCGGCTCCCGCCCCGTCGGCGTGCCCGCGATCGTCGTGGACGACGTCCAGGCCGCCCTCGGCGCCCTCGCCCGCCACGTCGTACGGCGCCTCGGCACCACCCTCGTCGCCCTCACCGGATCCGCCGGCAAGACCAGCACCAAGGACCTGATCGCCCAGGTGCTGCGCCGCAAGGCGCCCACGGTGTTCACGCCCGGCTCCATGAACAACGAGGTCGGGCTGCCGCTCACCGCGCTCACCGCCACCGAGGAGACCAAGTTCCTCGTGCTGGAGATGGGCGCCCGCGGCATCGGCCACATCCGGTACCTCTGCGAGCTGACCCCGCCGCGGATCGGCCTCGTCCTCAACGTCGGCAGCGCCCACATCGGCGAGTTCGGCGGCCGGGAGCAGATCGCCCAGGCCAAGGGCGAACTCGTCGAGGCGCTTCCGCCGGCCGAGGAGGGCGGCGTCGCGGTCCTCAACGCGGACGACGCCTTCGTGCGTGCCATGTCCTCCCGTACGAAGGCGAAGGTGATCCTTTTCGGAGAGTCCGACGAAGCGGACGTTCGCGCCGAGAACGTGCGACTCACGGACAGCGGACAGCCCTCCTTCAGGCTTCACACACCCTCCGGTGCAAGCGATGTGACCATGCGCCTGTACGGTGAGCACCACGTGTCGAACGCGCTCGCCGCGGCCGCCGTCGCCCACGAGTTGGGCATGTCCGCAGACGAGATCGCCACCGCGCTCTCCGAGGCGGGCTCCCTCTCCCGCTGGCGGATGGAGGTCACCGAGCGCCCGGACGGCGTGACGGTCGTCAACGACGCCTACAACGCGAACCCCGAGTCCATGAAGGCCGCGCTGCGTGCGCTGGTGGCGATGGGCAAGGGGCGTCGTACGTGGGCTGTGCTCGGCAAGATGGCCGAGCTCGGGGACGAGGCGCTCGCCGAGCACGACGCGGTCGGACGGCTCGCCGTCCGGCTCAATGTCGGCAAGCTCGTCGCGGTCGGGGGCAGGGAAGCCCGATGGCTGCAACTGGGCGCATACAACGAGGGTTCGTGGGGTGAGGAGTCGGTGCACGTGTCCGACGCACAGGCGGCGATCGACCTGTTGCGCAGCGAGTTGCGCCCGGGAGACGTCGTACTCGTGAAGGCGTCCCGTTCGGTGGGGCTGGAGAGCGTCGCCACGGCGCTGCTCGAGACCGGCGCCGAGGGTGAGGTCGCCGCCCGATGATGAAGCAGATCCTGTTCGCGGGAGTCATTGGCCTCTTCCTGACCTTGGTCGGCACCCCGCTGCTGATCAAGCTGCTGGCCCGCAAGGGCTACGGCCAGTACATCCGCGACGACGGCCCGCGCGAGCACGCCAGCAAGCGCGGTACGCCGACCATGGGTGGTATCGCCTTCATCCTGGCGACGGTCATCGCCTACTTCCTGGCCAAGGTGATCACCGGTTACCTGGACGAGGAGGCCGACGCGGGGCCGACCTTCTCGGGTCTGCTGGTGCTGGGCCTGATGGTCGGCATGGGCCTGGTCGGCTTCCTCGACGACTACATCAAGATCGTCAAGCGGCGTTCGCTGGGCCTGCGGGCCAAGGCGAAGATGGCCGGCCAGCTCATCGTCGGCATCGCCTTCGCGGTCCTCGCGCTGCAGTTCGCGGACAACCGCGGCAACACCCCGGCGTCCACCAAGCTGTCGTTCATCACGGACTTCGGCTGGACCATCGGCCCGGTGCTGTTCGTCGTCTGGGCGCTGTTCATGATCCTCGCCATGTCGAACGGCGTGAACCTCACCGACGGCCTCGACGGCCTGGCCACCGGCGCCTCCGTCCTGGTCTTCGGCGCCTACACCTTCATCGGCGTCTGGCAGTTCCAGGAGTCCTGCGCCAACGCGCTGACCCTGACCAACCCGGGCGCCTGCTACGAGGTGCGGGACCCGCTCGACCTCGCGGTGGTCGCCTCCGCGCTGATGGGTTCCTGCCTCGGCTTCCTGTGGTGGAACACCTCGCCGGCCAAGATCTTCATGGGCGACACCGGGTCGCTCGCGCTCGGCGGTGTGCTCGCGGGTCTCGCGATCTGCTCGCGCACCGAGCTGCTGATGGCCATCCTGGGCGGCCTGTTCGTGCTGATCACCATGTCGGTGGTCATCCAGGTCGGCTCCTTCCGGCTCACCGGCAAGCGCGTCTTCCGGATGGCGCCACTGCAGCACCACTTCGAACTCAAAGGCTGGTCCGAGGTCCTCGTCGTGGTCCGCTTCTGGATCATCCAGGGCATCTGCGTGATCGTCGGACTCGGCCTCTTCTACGCGGGATGGGCAGCGGACAAGTGACCTCCTCGGTGCCTTCGGAATTCACCGGCAAGCACGTCACCGTCGCCGGACTGGGCGTCTCCGGCGTCCCGGCGGCCAAGGTCCTCAGCGGCCTCGGCGCGCACGTCACCGTCGTCAACGACGGCGACGACGAGCGCGCCCGGACGCAGGCGGCCGAACTCGAGGCGCTGGGCGTCACCGTGCGCCTCGGCGACGGCGACACCCTGCCCGAGGGCACCGAGCTGATCGTCACCGCACCCGGCTGGAAGCCCACCAAGCCGCTGTTCACGGCGGCCGAACAGGCCGGGGTGCCGGTCTGGGGCGACGTCGAACTGGCCTGGCGTCTGCGCGGCCCCGACGCCGCGCCCTGGCTCGCGGTCACCGGCACCAACGGCAAGACGACCACCGTCCAGATGCTGGCCTCCATCCTGAAGGCGGCCGGCCTGCGCACGGCCGCCGTCGGCAACATCGGTGTCTCCCTGCTGGACGCGGTCACCGGCGAGGAGGAGTACGACGTCCTCGCCGTGGAGCTGTCCAGCTACCAGCTCCACTGGGCGCCGTCCCTGCGCGCCCACTCGGCCGCGGTGCTCAACCTCGCCCCCGACCACCTCGACTGGCACGGCTCCATGGAGGCGTACGCCGCCGACAAGGGCCGCATCTACGAGGGCAATCGCGTCGCCTGCGTCTACAACGTCGCCGACAAGGCGACCGAGGACCTGGTCCGCGAGGCCGACGTCGAGGAGGGCTGCCGCGCGATCGGCTTCACCCTCGGCGCTCCCGCACCCTCCCAACTCGGCGTCGTGGACGGCATCCTGGTCGACCGCGCCTTCGTGGAGATGCGGCAGAAGAACGCCCAGGAGCTCGCCGAGGTCGCGGACGTCAACCCGCCGGCCCCGCACAACATCGCCAACGCCCTTGCCGCGGCGGCCCTCGCCCGCGCCTTCGGCGTCCCCGCGGCCGCCGTCCGCGACGGACTGCGGGCCTTCACGCCCGACGCCCACCGCATCGCGCACGTCGCCGACGTCGACGAGGTGGCGTACGTGGACGACTCCAAGGCCACCAACACCCATGCCGCGGAAGCCTCGTTGGCGGCGTACGAGTCGATCGTGTGGATCGCGGGCGGACTGGCGAAGGGCGCCACCTTCGACGAGCTCGTCGCCGGGGCGGCGAAGCGGCTGCGCGGGGCCGTCCTCATCGGCGCCGACCGCGCGCTGATCCGCGAAGCCCTGGCGCGACACGCCCCGGAAGTACCCGTGGTCGACCTCGACCGGACCGACACTGGGGCGATGCTCCAGGCCGTCCAGGAGGCCCGGCGGCTCGCCCGCCCCGGCGACACGGTGCTGCTGGCTCCGGCCTGTGCCTCCATGGACATGTTCACCAACTACAACAAGCGCGGTGACGCGTTCGCGCAGGCCGTTCGCGAACTCGGCGCCTGACCCGGCCGATCCTGCGCCGGGTGATCTCGGGAGGGACGCGTGGGACGGTCCAGGCCGATGTACAGCGGAGGCCGCCATGCCCGGTAGCCGCACCGGACGCCCGCCCGCGCAGCGGACGCCCGCCCGCCCGCCCGCGTCGGGACCGCCGTCCGAGAATCCGGTCGTCGCTCTCTACCTCCGCCTGCGCCGCGCCTGGGACCGGCCGCTGACCGCCTACTACCTGATCTTCGGCGGCAGTCTGCTGATCACCGTGCTCGGCCTGGTGATGGTCTACTCGGCCTCCCAGATCACCGCGCTCCAGCTCTCCCTGCCCGGCTCCTTCTTCTTCCGCAAGCAGGCCCTCGCTGCGCTGATCGGCGCCGGCCTCCTGGTGGCCGCCATGCGGATGCCGGTGAAACTCCACCGGGCGCTGGCCTACCCCATCCTCGCCGGGGCCGTCTGCCTGATGATCCTGGTGCAGGTGCCGGGGATAGGGATGGCGGTCAACGGCAACCAGAACTGGATCTCCCTGGGCGGCTCCTTCCAGATCCAGCCGAGCGAGTTCGGCAAGCTCGCCCTGGTGCTGTGGGGCGCCGACCTGCTCGCGCGCAAGCAGGACAAGAAGCTGCTGACCCAGTGGAAGCACATGCTCGTGCCCCTGGTGCCGGCCGCGTTCATGCTGCTCGGGCTGATCATGATCGGCGGCGACATGGGTACGGCGATCATCCTCACGGCGATCCTCTTCGGTCTGCTCTGGCTCGCGGGCGCGCCCACCCGGCTGTTCGCCGGTGTGCTCTCCGTCGCCGCGCTGCTCGGTGTGATCCTCATCAAGACCAGCCCCAACCGCATGGCCCGGCTGAACTGCATCGGCGCCACCGACCCCGGCCCGGGCGACTCCTGCTGGCAGGCCGTGCACGGCATCTACGCCCTCGCCTCGGGCGGACTGTTCGGATCCGGGATCGGCGCCAGCGTGGAGAAATGGGGCGAACTCCCCGAAGCGCACACCGACTTCATCTTCGCCGTCACCGGTGAGGAACTGGGCCTGGCGGGGACGCTGTCGGTACTCGCCCTGTTCGCGGCTCTAGGCTATGCGGGTATCCGCGTGGCCGGACGCACGGAGGACCCCTTCGTCAGGTATGCCGCGGGAGGCGTGACCACCTGGATCACGGCCCAGGCCGTGATCAACATCGGTGCGGTCCTCGGACTGCTGCCGATCGCCGGTGTCCCCCTCCCGCTGTTCTCCTACGGAGGGTCCGCCCTGCTGCCGACCATGTTCGCCATCGGTCTGCTCATCGCCTTCGCGCGTGACGAGCCCGGTGCGCGGGCGGCGCTTGCGCTGCGGCAACCTCGCTTTGGTAGAAAGCGGGGAACGGGGGGAACCGGGGGCTCCGGGCCCCGGCGAAAACCCCGGAGTCGGAACACGATGCGACGGCGCGCCTCGGCGGCGCGCTCGTCCGGAGAGCGGTGAATTTCGGTGCATGTCGTACTCGCCGGCGGAGGAACCGCGGGCCACATCGAGCCCGCGCTCGCCCTCGCGGACGCCCTGCGCAGGCAGGATCCGACCGTGGGCATCACGGCCCTGGGCACGGAACGCGGCCTGGAGACCCGGCTGGTGCCCGAGCGCGGATACGAGCTGGCGCTGATCCCGGCCGTTCCGCTGCCGCGCAAGCCCACGCCCGAGCTGATCACCGTCCCGGGCCGGCTGCGCGGCACCATCAAGGCGGCCGAGCAGATCCTGGAACGCACCAAGGCGGACGCCGTGGTGGGCTTCGGCGGCTACGTCGCCCTGCCCGGCTACCTCGCGGCCAAGCGTCTCGGGGTGCCGATCGTGATCCACGAGGCCAACGCCCGGCCCGGACTGGCCAACAAGATCGGCTCCCGGTACGCGGCCCAGGTCGCCGTCTCCACGCCCGACAGCAAGCTGCGGGGCGCCCGCTACATCGGCATCCCGCTGCGCCGCTCCATCTCCACCCTGGACCGGGCCGCCGTACGCCCCGAGGCCCGCGCCGCGTTCGGCCTCGACCCCAACCTGCCCACGCTGCTGGTCTCCGGCGGCTCGCAGGGCGCCCGGCGCCTCAACGAGGTGGTCCAGCAGGTCGCGCCGTGGCTCCAGCAGGCGGGCATCCAGATCCTGCACGCGGTCGGCCCGAAGAACGAACTGCCGCAGGTCCACCAGATGCCGGGGATGCCCCCGTACATCCCGGTAAGTTACCTGGACCGGATGGATCTCGCGTACGCCGCGGCCGACATGATGCTCTGCCGTGCGGGCGCGATGACCGTCGCCGAACTCTCCGCCGTCGGACTCCCGGCCGCCTACGTCCCGCTGCCCATCGGCAACGGTGAACAGCGGCTGAACGCCCAGCCGGTGGTGAAGGCCGGCGGCGGACTGCTGGTCGACGACGCGGAACTGACGCCCGAGTGGGTGCAGCACAACGTCCTGCCCGTGCTCGCCGACCCGCACCGGCTGTACGAGATGTCCCGCGCCGCCGCCGAGTTCGGCCGCCGGGACGCCGACGACCTCCTCGTCGGCATGGTGTACGAGGCGATCGCCGCCCGCGCACACCGCTGACGACGCACGACGGAAGGCAGGGAGCGTGGCCGGACCGACCACCGCCGAACGCGGTGAACGCCAGCAGGAGTCGTCCGGCCCGCCCCGCCCGCGGCGGTTCCGGCTTCCCCGACCCCGTCTGCGTCTCCGCCTCCGTACGATCATCATCCTGGCTGCCGCCGTCGTGCTCCTCGCCGGCGGGACGCTCTGGGTGCTGTACGGCTCGAACTGGCTGCGCGTGGAACGGGTGTCGGTCTCCGGGACCCGCGTCCTGACACCGGCCCAGGTCCGCGAGGCCGCCGACGTGCCCGAAGGGGACGCGCTGGTCTCCGTCGACACCGAGGCGATCGCGGCACGGCTCGCCCGGAAATTGCCCCGCATCGACGAAGTCGACGTCGAGCGTTCGTGGCCTGACGGAATCGCGTTGAAAGTGACGGAACGTACCCCGGTTCTGGTGGTGCAAAAAGGCCGAAACTTCGTGGAAGTGGACGATGAAGGTGTCCGCTATGCCACGGTTTCCCGGGCCCCGAAAGGCGTGCCCGCACTGAAATTGGAGCTCACCCGTTCCGGACCGGCCGCGGCCGGTCTGCGCCGCTTCGGCGAGGACCGTCTGGTGCGCGAGGCGGTCCGGGTCGCCGGGGCCGTCCCGGACGCGGTCGCACGGCGGACGCGCCTGGTCAAGGTCCGTTCCTACGACGACATCTCGCTGGAGCTGACCGACGACCGGACCGTGGCCTGGGGGAGCGGCGAACAGGGCGAGGCGAAGGCCCGGACGCTCACCGCGCTGATGAAAGCGACGCCCGGAGCACGGCACTTCGACGTGAGCGTCCCCACCGCCCCGGCGTCATCGGGGAGTTGACGGGTATACGTGCAGGCCAGCACCCTGGTTGGGCAGCGCTACGGCTGATCACATAGGGTGAAAAGAAAAACGGGAGGTTCGGCGTGTTCGTTGAACGCGCGCCGCTTGTCGACTTAGTGTCCTGTTCAGAAGACTCCAAGGAACAGACACACTGGTAACCCTAAACTTCAGCGTTAGGGTTCGGGTCGGCGCTACGGACCGTCCCAATTCGGCATCAGTCGTCGGGTCGCGGGGGCACCAGTGCTCCCGGTGATCCGACGACACGTAACTCGAGGCGAGAGGCCTTCGACGTGGCAGCACCGCAGAACTACCTCGCAGTCATCAAAGTCATCGGTGTCGGCGGCGGTGGTGTCAATGCCATCAACCGGATGATCGAGGTCGGTCTCAAGGGCGTCGAGTTCATCGCCATCAACACCGACGCGCAAGCTCTGTTGATGAGCGACGCCGACGTCAAGCTGGACGTCGGCCGCGAACTCACCCGCGGACTCGGCGCCGGAGCCAACCCGGCCGTCGGCCGCAAGGCCGCCGAGGACCACCGCGAGGAGATCGAGGAGGTCCTCAAGGGGGCCGACATGGTCTTCGTGACGGCCGGTGAAGGCGGCGGCACCGGCACCGGCGGCGCGCCCGTCGTGGCCAACATCGCCCGCTCGCTCGGTGCCCTCACCATCGGTGTGGTCACGCGCCCGTTCACCTTCGAGGGACGGCGCCGCGCCAACCAGGCCGAGGACGGCATCGCCGAGCTCCGCGAAGAGGTCGACACCCTCATCGTCATCCCGAACGACCGGCTGCTGTCCATCTCGGACCGCCAGGTCTCGGTCCTGGACGCCTTCAAGTCGGCCGACCAGGTCCTGCTCTCCGGTGTCCAGGGCATCACCGACCTCATCACCACCCCCGGTCTGATCAACCTGGACTTCGCCGACGTCAAGTCGGTGATGTCCGAGGCCGGTTCCGCCCTCATGGGCATCGGCTCGGCCCGCGGCGACGACCGCGCGGTGGCCGCGGCCGAGATGGCGATCTCCTCGCCGCTGCTCGAGGCGTCCATCGACGGCGCCCGGGGCGTGCTGCTCTCCATCTCCGGCGGCTCCGACCTCGGCCTGTTCGAGATCAACGAAGCGGCCCAGCTGGTCAGCGAGGCCGCCCACCCCGAGGCGAACATCATCTTCGGCGCGGTCATCGACGACGCCCTCGGCGACGAGGTGCGGGTCACCGTGATCGCGGCCGGCTTCGACGGGGGCCAGCCGCCGTCCAAGCGGGACAACGTCCTCGGCTCGGCCTCGGCCAAGCGCGAGGAGCCCGCCCCGGCCCGGCAGCCCGACAGCCGCCCGTCCTTCGGCTCGCTCGGCAGCGTCAAGCCGAAGGAGGAGCCGGAGCCCGTCCCGGCACCGGAACCGGTCAACGACCTGCCGCCGGTCGCCCCGCCGCCGGTCCCGCCGTCCCGGACCTACTCGGACAGCGCGGCCGAGGAACTGGACGTGCCGGACTTCCTGAAGTGATAGGACAGCGCGACACCGTGAACGGCGCGCACTTCGGCTTCACCGACCGGTGGGGCGGAGTGAGCGCCGTTCCGTACGAGGAGCTCAACCTCGGCGGCGCGGTCGGCGACGACCCCGCCGCCGTGACGGCCAACCGGGAACGGGCCGCCGGGGCACTGGGCGTCGACCCGGCCCGGGTGGTCTGGATGAACCAGGTGCACGGGGCCGACGTCGCCGTGGTCGACGCACCCTGGGGGGACCGCCCCGTCCCGCGGGTCGACGCGGTCGTCACCGCCGGACGCGGGCTCGCGCTCGCCGTCCTCACGGCCGACTGCGTGCCCGTCCTGCTCGCCGACCCCGTGGCCGGCGTCGCCGCCGCGGCCCACGCGGGCCGGCCCGGTCTGGTCGCCGGGGTCGTCCCCGCCGCCGTACGGGCCATGACCGAACTCGGCGCCGACCCGGCCCGGATCACCGCCCGCACCGGACCCGCCGTCTGCGGCCGGTGCTACGAGGTGCCCGAGGAGATGCGTGCCGAGGTCGCCGCCGTCGAACCGGCGGCGCACGCCGTGACGAGCTGGGGCACCCCCGCCCTCGACGTGAGCGCCGGAGTGCACGCGCAGCTCGAACGGCTCGGGGTGTGCGACCTGGCGCAGTCGCCGGTGTGCACCCGGGAGTCGAAGGACCACTTCTCGTACCGACGTGACCGCACCACCGGGCGGCTCGCGGGCTATGTCTGGCTGGACTGATGGGGCATGACGGACCGTAAGGACGAACTCGCCGGAAATCTGGCGACAGTGGAAGAGCGCATCGCCGCCGCGTGCGAGGCGGCGGGCCGCCCCCGCGAGGAGGTGACCCTGATCGTGGTCACCAAGACCTACCCGGCCGAGGACGTGCGCATCCTCTCCGGGCTCGGCGTGCGCCATGTCGCCGAGAACCGTGACCAGGACGCGGCACCGAAGGCCGCAGCCTGCTCGGATCTGCCGCTTTCCTGGCATTTCGTCGGTCAGTTGCAGACCAATAAGGTGCGTTCCGTGGTCGGTTACGCGGATGTCGTGCAGTCCGTCGATCGTCCCAAGCTCGTCACAGCTCTGTCGAAGGAGGCGGTGCGGGCCGGGCGCGAGACCGGCGTCCTCCTCCAGGTCGCCCTCGACGCGGGGGAGAGCGCCAGAGGTGAGCGTGGTGGCGTCGCGCCCGCGGGAATCGAAGAGTTGGCCGATCTGGTCGCCGGATCGGACGGGCTGCGGCTCGACGGCCTGATGACGGTCGCGCCGCTGACCGGCGAGTACGCCGGACGGCAGCGGGCGGCGTTCGAGCACCTCATGGATTTGTCGACCCACCTGCGCCGAGCTCATCCGGCTGCCACCATGGTCTCCGCAGGGATGAGTGCGGACCTCGAACAGGCCGTGGCCGCCGGAGCGACACATGTACGCGTCGGCACCGCGGTACTCGGAGTCCGACCCAGGCTCGGGTAACGTCGCCAAGAAGTCGGACCACAGCAGAAAATATGGTCATTACCGCCGAAAGGCGGAGGCAACGACCTAGTGGATCGCGGGCATTTGGCAGTCGTCAGCCGATCCACCACAGAGCGGAGGACTCAGAGCATGGCCGGCGCGATGCGCAAGATGGCGGTCTACCTCGGCCTCGTGGAGGACGATGGGTACGACGGCCGGGGTTTCGACCCCGACGACGACTTCGAACCCGAACTGGACCCGGAGCCCGAGCGGGACCACCGGCGGCACGAACCGGTGCACCAGTCACATGGTTCACATCAGTCACAAAGGGACGAAGAGGTAAGAATCGTCCAACCGCCCGTGCAGCGTGAGCCGGTGTCCCGTTCCGCTTCGCTCGGGGCGGAATCGGGCCGTCCGGCGCGTATCGCGCCCGTGGCGTCCATCACACAAGAACGCGCAAGCCTGGAAAAGAGCGCACCGGTCATCATGCCCAAGGTCGTGTCCGAACGAGAGCCCTACCGGATCACCACACTTCACCCCCGGACCTACAACGAGGCCCGTACCATCGGGGAACACTTCCGTGAGGGCACGCCGGTGATCATGAATCTGACTGAGATGGATGACACAGATGCGAAGCGACTTGTCGACTTTGCGGCCGGTTTGGTGTTTGGTCTTCACGGCAGTATCGAGCGGGTGACGCAGAAGGTGTTCCTGCTGTCTCCTGCTAACGTCGATGTCACGGCGGAGGACAAGGCCCGCATCGCAGAGGGCGGGTTCTTCAACCAGAGCTGAGACGCACGACCGGTTAGAGCAAGAGCACGGACCCGAGGACGGGTCCGAGAGATGGTTCAGGGGAGAGGGAAGCACAGGTCATGAGCGTGGTCCTGGATGTCGTCTACATCGCGCTGATGTGCTTTCTCATCGTGCTCATCTTCCGGTTGGTCATGGACTACGTCTTCCAGTTCGCCCGCTCGTGGCAACCCGGCAAGGCGATGGTGGTCGTTCTGGAGGCCACCTACACTGTCACCGATCCACCGTTGAAGCTTCTGCGGCGGTTCATTCCGCCGCTGCGTCTCGGGGGCGTGGCGCTCGACCTGTCCTTCTTCGTACTGATGATCATCGTCTACATCCTGATCTCGATCGTGAGCCGGCTGTGAGCGATGAGAGAGATACGGGCTTGCCGAATGCCGACGACTACGTTGAGGTGAAGAGATGCCGTTGACCCCTGAGGACGTGCGGAACAAGCAGTTCACGACCGTCCGCCTCCGAGAAGGCTATGACGAGGACGAGGTCGATGCCTTCCTCGACGAGGTCGAAGCCGAACTGACCCGGCTGCTCCGCGAGAACGAAGACCTGCGGGCCAAACTGGCCGCGGCTACGCGCGCGGCTGCGCAGAACCAGCAGAACATGCGCAAGCCCCCGGAACCGCCGCAGGATCAGCAGCCTCCGCAGCATCAGGGACACCCGCAGCAGCAGGGGATGCCGCAGCAGGGCATGCGAGGTCCCGGCGCTCCGGTGCCCGCCGGCATATCGGGCCCGCCGCAGCAGCAGATGGGCGGCCCCATGGGTGGTCCGCCCCAGCTGCCGAGCGGTGCCCCGCAGCTGCCCGCCGGCCCCGGCGGACAGGGTGGCCCGCAGGGCCCCGGCCCGATGGGCCAGGGTCCCGGGCCGATGGGCCAGGGCCCGGGTCCGATGCAGGGCCAGATGGGTCCCGGTCCGATGGGCGGCCCCATGGGCGGTCCGCAGGGCCCCGGTGGCCCCGGCCTGCCCGGTCAGGGCGGCCCCGGCGGCGACAGTGCCGCCCGTGTCCTCTCGCTCGCCCAGCAGACCGCCGACCAGGCGATCGCCGAGGCGCGCTCCGAGGCCAACAAGATCGTCGGCGAGGCGCGTTCGCGTGCCGAGGGTCTGGAGCGGGACGCCCGTGCCAAGGCCGACGCCCTGGAGCGGGACGCGCAGGAGAAGCACCGCGTCGCGATGGGCTCGCTGGAGTCCGCCCGCGCCACGCTGGAGCGCAAGGTCGAGGACCTGCGCGGCTTCGAGCGCGAGTACCGGACGCGACTGAAGTCGTACCTGGAGTCGCAGCTGCGTCAGCTGGAGACCCAGGCGGACGACTCGCTCGCCCCGCCGCGTACGCCCGCGACGGCCTCGCTCCCGCCGTCCCCGGCGCCCTCGATGGCTCCGGCCGGTGCGAGCGCCCCGTCCTACGGCGGCAACCAGTCGATGGGCAGCGGTCCGAGCCAGTCCGGTCCGTCCTACGGCGGTCAGCAGCAGATGTCGCCGGCGATGACCCAGCCGATGGCGCCGGTGCGTCCGCAGGGGCCGTCGCCGATGGGGCAGGCGCCCTCGCCGATGCGGGGCTTCCTGATCGACGAGGATGACAACTGAGCTGCTTCGGACTGATGTCCGGTAAGTAGTACGGCGTCGCCGTCGGCGGCGTTCAGGGCGGGCCCCGGGTTTCTGACCCGGGGCCCGCCCTTGTGTTGTACGGGGGTGTTGGTGCGGGGTGTAGCTGCGGGTGGGACCGGGCGGCCCGGCGCTGCCGGGGTGCCGGCGAGACACGAAGGCCCGGCTCCCTCTGGTCGAGGGGCCGGGCCTTCGCTGTGGTCGCTACTGCTTGCGCAGGCGGAACGTCAGGGTCAGGGGCTCGTCCGTGAACGGGGCGCCGTACGTGTCGTCCGCCTCGCCCTGGGCGAAGTCCGTCGCCAGGACCTCGTCGGCGATCAGGCCGGCGTGCTCCGTCAGCGCGGCGACCGTCGCCGGGTCCGTGGCCGTCCAGCGCAGCGCGATGCGGTCGGCGACGTCCAGGCCGCTGTTCTTGCGGGCCTCCTGGATCAGCCGGATCGCGTCACGGGCCAGGCCCGCGCGGCGCAGCTCCTCGGTGATCTCCAGGTCGAGGGCGACCGTCGCGCCCGAGTCGGAGGCGACCGACCAGCCCTCGCGCGGCGTCTCCGTGATGATCACCTCGTCGGGAGCGAGGGTGACCATCTCACCCTCGATCTCGACCGACGCCGTGCCCTCGCGCAGGGCGAGGGAGAGGGCGGCGGCGTCCGCGGCGGCGACGGCCTTGGCGACGTCCTGGACGCGCTTGCCGAACCGCTTGCCCAGCGCACGGAAGTTGGCCTTCGCCGTCGTGTCGACCAGGGAGCCGCCGACCTCGCTCAACGACGCGAGGGACTCGACGTTCAGCTCCTCCGTGATCTGCGCGTGCAGTTCCGGGGAGAGGGCGTCGAAGCCCGTCGCGGCGATCAGCGCACGGCGCAGCGGCTGCCGGGTCTTGACGCCCGACTCCGCGCGCGTGGCGCGGCCCAGTTCGACCAGGCGGCGCACCAGCACCATCTGCCGCGACAGCTCCGGGTCGATCGCCGACAGGTCGGCCTCCGGCCACGAGGACAGGTGCACCGACTCCGGGGCGCCCGGGGTGACCGGCACGACCAGGTCCTGCCAGACCCGCTCGGTGATGAACGGGGTCAGCGGGGCCATCAGCTGGGTGACCGTCACGACGACCTCGTGCAGCGTGCGCAGCGCGGCCTTGTCGCCCTGCCAGAAACGGCGGCGCGAGCGGCGGACGTACCAGTTGGACAAGTCGTCGACGAACGCGGACAGCAGCTTGCCTGCGCGCTGGGTGTCGTAGCTCTCCAGCGCCTGGGTCACCTGGTCGGTGAGCGCGTGCAGTTCGGACAGCAGCCAGCGGTCCAGCACCGGACGCTCGGCCGGGGCCGGGTCGGCCTCGCTCGGCGCCCAGCCGGAGGTGCGGGCGTACAGCGCCTGGAAGGCGACCGTGTTCCAGTACGTGAGGAGCGTCTTGCGGACGACCTCCTGGATGGTGCCGTGGCCGACGCGGCGGGCCGCCCAGGGCGAACCGCCGGCCGCCATGAACCAGCGGACCGCGTCGGCGCCGTGCTGGTCCATCAGCGGGATCGGCTGCAGGATGTTGCCCAGGTGCTTGGACATCTTGCGGCCGTCCTCGGCGAGGATGTGGCCGAGGCAGACCACGTTCTCGTAGGACGACTTGTCGAAGACCAGGGTGCCGACCGCCATCAGCGTGTAGAACCAGCCGCGGGTCTGGTCGATGGCCTCGGAGATGAACTGCGCCGGGTAGCGGCTCTCGAACAGCTCCTTGTTCTTGTACGGGTAGCCCCACTGCGCGAACGGCATCGAACCCGAGTCGTACCAGGCGTCGATCACCTCCGGCACGCGCACCGCTTCGAGGGAGCAGCCCTCGTGGGTGCAGGTGAAGGTCACGTCGTCGATGAACGGGCGGTGCGGGTCCAGGGCCGACTGGTCGGTGCCGGACAGCTCGGTCAGCTCCGCGCGGGAGCCGACGACCGTGAGGTGGTCCTCCGCGCAGCGCCAGATCGGCAGCGGGGTGCCCCAGTAGCGGTTGCGGGACAGGGCCCAGTCGATGTTGTTGTTCAGCCAGTCGCCGTACCGGCCGTGCTTGACCGCCTCCGGGAACCAGTTGGTCTTCTCGTTCTCCTGGAGGAGGCGGTCCTTGATGGCGGTGGTGCGGATGTACCAGGACGGCTGCGCGTAGTAGAGCAGGGCCGTGTGGCAGCGCCAGCAGTGCGGGTAGCTGTGCTCGTACGGGATGTGCCTGAAGAGCAGGCCCCGGGCGTCCAGGTCCTCGGTGAGCTTCTCGTCGGCCTTCTTGAAGAAGACGCCGCCGACCAGCGGGACGTCCTCCTCGAAGGTGCCGTCCGGGCGGACCGGGTTGACCACGGGCAGGCCGTACGCGCGGCAGACCTTGAGGTCGTCCTCGCCGAAGGCGGGGGACTGGTGGACGAGGCCGGTGCCGTCCTCGGTGGTGACGTAGTCGGCGTTCACCACGTAGTGGGCCGGCTCCGGGAACTCGACCAGCTCGAAGGGGCGCTGGTACGTCCAGCGCTCCATCTCGGCGCCGGTGAAGGACTGCCCGGTGGTCTCCCAGCCCTCGCCGAGGGCCTTCTCCACCAGCTGCTCCGCGACGACCAGCTTCTCCTCGCCGTCGGTCGCGACGACGTAGGTGACCTCGGGGTGCGCGGCGACCGCGGTGTTGGAGACGAGGGTCCACGGGGTCGTGGTCCAGACGACCAGCGCGGCCTCGCCGGCCAGCGGACCCGAGGTCAGCGGGAAGCGGACGTAGACGGACGGGTCGACGACCGTCTCGTAGCCCTGGGCCAGCTCGTGGTCGGACAGGCCGGTGCCGCAGCGGGGGCACCAGGGGGCGACGCGGTGGTCCTGGACCAGCAGGCCCTTGTTGAAGATCGTCTTCAGCGACCACCAGACGGACTCGATGTACTCCGGGTCCATCGTGCGGTACGGGTCCTGGAGGTCGGCCCAGTAGCCCATGCGCGTCGTGAGCTCTTCGAAGGCGTCGGTGTGGCGGGTCACCGACTCGCGGCACTTCGCGTTGAACTCGGCGATGCCGTACGCCTCGATGTCCTGCTTGCCGGAGAAGCCCAGCTCCTTCTCCACCGCCAGCTCCACCGGCAGGCCGTGGCAGTCCCAGCCGGCCTTGCGGCCCACGTGGTAGCCGCGCATGGTGCGGAAGCGGGGGAAGACGTCCTTGAAGACGCGCGCCTCGATGTGGTGGGCGCCGGGCATGCCGTTGGCGGTGGGCGGGCCCTCGTAGAACACCCACTCGGGGCGCCCCTCGGACTGCTCCAGGCTCTTGGCGAAGATCTTCTGCTCGCGCCAGAAGTCGAGCACCGCGTGTTCGAGCGCGGGCAGGTCGACCTGGGCGGGTACCTGGCGGTACTGAGGCGTTGTCATCAGCGAGCTTCCTCCGGCGGACGTGCTGCCTTCCGTCGGAGGGACGAGAGCCGTGCTCCCGCGGTACCACCCTCCTTGGCCCGGCCGGTGCGTCGTGTGCTCCGGTGAGCCCCCTCATTGGGGTCGCGAACCGGTTCTACTCGCCGCGGCTGTCCTGCCACGGCTTTCTTCCGGCGGCTCCGGGGTGATCTTCACGTCGCGCTCGCCCCCGGGCTCACACCGTCCCCGGGTCGCTCTGGGCTGCGTACGCCGCTACTCGTCCCCATCCACGCTTTTCGCTCCGCCCAGTGTACGGCGCCGCGCGGACAGCGGCCGACCGGTTTAACGGCGGACGGGACTGACCCGAATGCCGGGCTCCGGCGTCCGGCCTCCGGCGGGCGCGGCCGGGAGCGGGACCGGCGGATTACCCGGCGGGGAGCTGGGCACAACGCATGCATGCTCGCCAGGCGGCGCACGGTGGGCGGTGGATCGGGCGGCGTGCCCCGTTGCCGCGGGACCCGAGTCGATTTATCGTCCCAGCACGATTCGCGAGCAAGATCACAATATGTGAAGGGGCCGCGGCCATGGTGGCGAAGAAGACCGCCGTAGAGCAGTCGGAGGCGACTGCGTCGAAGTCCGCTGCCAGGAAGACGACGGCCAAGCGGGCGACGGCCGCCGAGAAGGCCGCGGCGAAGAAGACCGCGTCGGCGAAGGGCACCGCGGCCAAGGGCGCGGCGAAGAAGACCGCGGCGGAGCGGCAGAGCCCGGTGAAGAAGAGCACGGCCAAGAAGAGCACGGCGAAGAAGGCGGGCGCGGCCGAGGCCGCGGAGCAGACGGGAGCCACGACGGTGGTTGCGAAGAAGACTCCTGGCACGGCCACGGCGGCCAAGTCCGCGGTTCCGAAGGCGCGCGGGGCCGACCCCGGTGACCTCGCGGTACGCCCCGGCGAGGACCCCTGGACCCCGGCGGAGGTCGAGGAGGCCCGCGGGGAGCTCCAGTCCGAGGCCGACCGGCTGCGCACCGAGATCGACCAGTCGGAGCGGTCCCTGAAGGGCCTGATGCGGGACTCGGGGGACGGTGCCGGCGACGACGAGGCGGACACCGGCACCAAGAACATCACCCGCGAGCACGAGCTGGCGCTGGCCGCCACCGCCCGCGACGTGCTCACCCAGACCGAGCGCGCCCTCGAACGCCTCGACGCGGGCACCTACGGTCTGTGCGAGAACTGCGGCAACCCCATCGGCAAGGCGCGCATGCAGGCCTTCCCGCGGGCCACCCTGTGCGTCGAGTGCAAGCAGAAGCAGGAACGCCGGTAGTGAGCCGCGTCCCGGGTGGAGGGCGTGCCGTACCCTCGTCCTCAGTCAGGTACCTAGGCTGAGGGACTCACGTGGCAGAGGCGGAGCGCATCATCGGTACGCCGGACACCCCGGACGCGGCGGGGGACGGGCAGGAGCGGCCCGACGCCGAGCAGGCACAGCCGCCGGAGCGCCCCCGCGGCAGGCGCCGGATCGCCGTGCTGTTCGCGGTCGCCGTCTTCGCGTACCTGCTCGACCTGGGCAGCAAGATGCTGGTGGTCGCCAAGCTGGAGCACCACGAGCCCGTGGAGGTCATCGGGGACTGGCTGCGCTTCGCGGCGATCCGCAACGCGGGCGCGGCCTTCGGCTTCGGCGAGGCCTTCACCGTCATCTTCACGGTGATCGCGGCCGCCGTGATCGTCGTGATCGCCCGCCTCGCGCGCAAGCTGCACAGCCTGCCGTGGGCGATCGCCCTCGGCCTGCTGCTCGGCGGGGCGCTCGGCAACCTGACCGACCGGATCTTCCGCTCGCCCGGCGTCTTCGAGGGCGCGGTCGTGGACTTCATCGCGCCCAAGCACTTCGCCGTCTTCAACCTCGCCGACTCGGCGATCGTCTGCGGCGGCATCCTGATCGTGATCCTCTCCTTCCGCGGCCTCGACCCGGACGGGACCGTCCACCGGGACTGAGCGCCCGGCGCCGGACGGGCGTGCGGGACCGTCCGGCGCGTCCGGCATACTCGACGGGTGAGCACGCTTCCCGAGATCCGTACCCTGCCCGTGCCCGACGGCCTGGAGGGCGAGCGCGTCGACGCCGCCATCTCCCGCATGTTCGGCTTCTCCCGTACCAAGGCCGCGGAGCTCGCCGCGGCGGGCAAGGTGCAGGTCGACGGATCGGTGGTCGGCAAGTCCGAGCGCGTCCACGGCGGCGCCTGGCTCGAGGTCGAGATGCCGCAGGCGCCCGCGCCGGTGCAGGTGGTCGCCGAGCCCGTCGAGGGCATGGAGATCGTGCACGACGACGAGGACGTGGTCGTGATCGTCAAGCCGGTCGGCGTGGCCGCCCACCCGTCCCCGGGCTGGAACGGACCGACCGTCATCGGCGGACTGGCCGCCGCCGGGTACCGCATCTCCACGTCCGGCGCCGCCGAGCGCCAGGGCATCGTGCACCGCCTCGACGTGGGCACCTCCGGCCTGATGGTGGTCGCCAAGTCGGAGCGGGCGTACACCTCGCTCAAGCGCCAGTTCAAGGAGCGCACGGTCGACAAGCGCTACCACACGCTCGTGCAGGGCCACCCCGACCCCACCAGCGGCACCATCGACGCCCCCATCGGCCGCCACCCGCAGCACGACTACAAGTGGGCCGTCACCGCCGAGGGCAAGCCCTCCGTCACGCACTACGACCTGATCGAGGCGTTCCGCGCCGCGTCCCTGCTCGACGTGAAGCTGGAGACCGGCCGCACCCACCAGATCCGCGTCCACATGGCCGCCCACCGCCACCCCTGCGTCGGCGACCTCACCTACGGCGCCGACCCCACCCTCGCCAAGCGGCTGCGCCTGACCCGCCAGTGGCTGCACGCGGTCCGGCTCGGCTTCGAGCACCCCGGCGACGGGCAGTGGGTGGAGTACGCCAGCGACTACCCCGAGGACCTCCAGCAGGCCCTGGACCGGGTCCGCGAGGAGACCTACGCATGAGCGCCCCGGCCTACCGGGTGCGCGTCGCCGAGGACCCGGCCGACCGGGAGGCGTGCTTCGCGGTGCGCAAGGAGGTCTTCGTCGCCGAGCAGAACGTCCCGGAGGACATCGAGTACGACGCGTACGACTCCGGTGCCGTGCACGTCCTCGCGGTCCGGGAGGACGGCGTCCCGCTCGGCACCTCGCGGCTGCTGCACGGCGCGGCCGCCGTGGCGAAGAACGGCGACGGCGACCCGGCCGTCGGCTCCCTCGGACGGCTCGCCGTCGTCCGCGCCGCCCGCGGGCTGGGCGTCGGGGCGGCGCTGGTGCGCGCCGTCGAGGACGCGGCACGCGCGCGCGGGCTCACCGCCGTCGATCTGCACGCGCAGACGCACGCCCTGGGTTTCTACGAGCGACTGGGGTACCGGGCCTACGGACCGGAGTTCCCCGACGCGGGGATACCCCACCGTGCGATGCGGCGCGTTCTCCAGGAGCGAGCCGTGCCGGGCTGAGCCGGACCGGCCGGCGGGGCCGGTGACATGGCAGGCTTGAGCCCCGCCGTGTGCACGCCGAGACCCCACCGGAGCGGTGACCGTGGATCAGTTGGCCCTGTTGTTCATGCTGCTGCTCGGGGCCCTGCTGAGCGTCCCGGTCGGGGACCGCCTCGGACTGCCGGCGCCCGTGCTGATGACCGTCCTCGGCATCGTCCTGGCGCTGCTCGACTTCGTGCCCAACGTCGACATCCCGCCGGAGCTCATCCTGCCCGCGCTGCTGCCGCCGCTGCTGTACGCGGCCGTGCGGCGCACCTCCTGGCGGCAGTTCGCGGCCAACAAACGGCCGATCTTCCTGCTGGCCGTCGCCCTGGTGTTCGTCACCACGGCGTGCGTGGCCACCGTGGCCCACGCCGTCGTGCCGGGCCTGCCGATCGCGGCCGCCTTCGCGCTCGGCGCGCTGGTGGCGCCGCCCGACCCCGTCGCCGCCACCGCCGTCGCAGGCCAGCTGGGACTGCCGCGCCGCCTGGTCTCCATCCTGGAGGGCGAGGGTCTCTTCAACGACGTGACGGCCATCGTCCTCTACCACGTGGCCATCGCCGCGGCCGTCAGCGGTTCCTTCTCGCCCTGGCAGGCCGGGCTGGACCTGGTGCTGTCCGCCGTCGTCGCCGTCGCGGTCGGCCTCGCGCTGGGCTGGGGCGCCTACAAACTGCTGGACCTGCTGGGCGACGCGACCCTGCAGATCGGGCTGACGCTGCTGGTGCCGTACGCCGCCTACGTGCTGGCCGAGGAGCTTCACGGCTCCGGCGTCCTCGCCGTGCTGACCACCGCCATGTTCCTCGCCGAGTACGCCGTCGGCGCCGACGACGTGATGACCCGGCTCGCCGGGCACACGGTCTGGGACGTCGTCGACACCCTCGTCACCGGAGTCGCCTTCGGACTGATCGGACTGGAACTGCACAACGCCGTCCGCACGGCCTCCGGGCGATGGACCGAGCTGCTGGGCTGGGCCGGGGCGGTCGCCGGCGTGGTGATCCTCGTCCGGCTGGCCTGGCTGCTGCCGGCCACCTGGCTGACCCAGCGGCTGCACGCCCGGCGCGACCACGACGAGGACATCCCGACCAGCTGGCGGGAGACCGTCGTCATGTGGTGGTCCGGGATGCGCGGCGTCGCCTCGGTGGCGCTGGCGCTCGCCATCCCCCTGGAGACGGACGACGGGTCGCCCTTCCCGAACCGCGAGGAGATCGTCTTCATCGCCTTCGGCGTGATCATGGTGACGCTGCTGCTCCAGGGCCTGACGCTGCCCTGGCTGGTGAACCGGCTCGGGGTGCGGTCGGACACCGAGCGCGAGAAGGAGTACGAGAAGGCGCTCGCCGTGCGCGCGGCCAAGGCGGCGAAACAGCGGCTCAAGGAGATCGAGGCGGTCGAGGAACTGCCGGAGGAGCTGTCCGAGCAGATGCTGCGGCGGGCCTTCGACATCGGCATCCGGATCAGCCCGGACATCGGCGACGAGGAACGGCGCGAGGCTCAGCTCCAGCGGACCCGGCGGCTCAAGCGCATCCGCCGGATCCAGGGCGAGATGCTCAGCGCCGCGCGCCACGAGGTACTGGCCGCACGCAGCGAACCCGGAGCCGACCCGGAGATCGTCGACCGGGTGCTGCGCCACCTGGACGTGCGCAGCCTGCGCTGACGGCGCCGCCCGGCCGGCGGGCCCGCGGTCACAGGGACTTCTGCGACTGGTGCGGGAAGCGCCGGACCTCCCCGTCCGGTGAACGCCGGGAACGGGGGAAGCCGTCGCGGCCCGGGCGGCGGTCCGCGTCCGCCGTGTTGACGCGGGGCAGGGCGTACGGGTGCTCGTCGGCCAGCCAGCGGATCATCTGCTCGCGCACCTCGACCCGTACCGTCCAGATGTCGTCCGCGTCCTTCGCCGTCACCAGCGCCCGCACCTGCATGGTGTTCGGGGTGGTGTCCGTGACGGTCAGGTTGTACGCCCGCCCGTCCCAGGCCGGGCAGCCGCGCAGGATGTCCCGCAGCCGCTCGCGCATCGCGTCCAGCGGGGCGGTGTGGTCGAGGTGCCAGTAGACGACGCCGGTCATCTGCGGGGTGCCCCGCGACCAGTTCTCGAACGGCTGGGACGTGAAGTACGACACCGGCATCGTGATCCGGCGCTCGTCCCAGGTCCGCACGGTCAGGAAGGTCAGCGTGATCTCCTCGACGGTGCCCCACTCGCCGTTCACCACGACCGTGTCGCCGATGCGGACCATGTCGCCGAAGGCGATCTGCAGCCCCGCGAACAGATTGCCCAGGGTGGACTGCGCGGCGACACCGGCGACGATGCCGAGGATGCCGGCCGAGGCCAGCAGGGAGGCACCCGCCGTGCGCATCGCCGGGAACGTCAGCAGCATCGCCGACGCGGCGACCACGCCGACGACCGCCGAGACGACCCGCCGGATCAGCGACACCTGGGTGCGCACCCGCCGCACCCGGGCCGGGTCGCGCTGGGCGTGGGCATGGGCGTAACGGGAGTAGGACGTCTCGACGACGGCCCCGGCGATCCGGATCGCCAGCCAGGCCGCCGAGCCGATCAGCACCAGCGTCAGCGTGCGCCCGACCCCCACATGGTGCTCCGGGAACACCCGGGCCTCGACGTAGCTCCCTCTCAGCAGCGCCGCGCACAGCACGACCTGGTACGGGACGCGCGCGCGGCGCAGCAGCCCCCACAGGGGCGTCTCGGGGTGCCGTCCGTCGGCCTTGCGCAGCAGCAGGTCGGTGGCCCATCCGATGACCAGGGTCAGCAGGACGGAGCCGCCGACCACGATCAGTGGGCGGAGTATCGTCTCCATCCCTCGAACGTAACCGGCCCGGCCCGGGTGTGAACCTGTGACGTGTGTCCCCCGCCGGGAGGCCGTCGCCCGTCGCCCTGTCACACCCGGCTGGCACCATGGCCCCATGAACATCGTGCTCTTTCATTCGACCCACGGCCCGAGGGCCGCGGTGCGGCAGGCCGCCGACCGCCTGCGCGAGGCCGGGCACCAGGTCTGGACCCCGGACCTCTTCGAGGGACGGACGTTCGACACGGTCGAGGAGGGCATGGCGTACCAGGACGAGGCCGGCAGGGAGGAGCTGCTGAAGCGGGCCGTGCTGGCCGCCGCGCCCTACTCCGAGCGCGGGCTGGTGTACGCAGGGTTCTCGCTCGGTGCCTCCGTCGCCCAGACCCTCGCCCTCGGCGACCACCGGGCGCGCGGGCTGCTGCTCCTGCACGGCACCTCGGACATCGCCGCCAACGCCTCGGTGGACGACCTGCCGGTGCAGCTGCACGTGGCCGAGCCCGACCCCTTCGAGACGGACGACTGGCTCAGCGCCTGGTATCTCCAGATGGGCCGGGCCGGCGCCGACGTGGAGGTGTACCGGTACGCGGGCGCGGGACACCTCTACACCGACCCCGACTCGCCGGACTACGACGAGGAGGCGGCGGAGGCCACCTGGCGGGTGGCGCTCGGCTTCCTCGACTCGCTCGAGCGGGATCAGCCGGCCCGGTAGGCCGCCCAGCTGTCCTGCATGCGCTGCACCTGGCCCGCGGTGAACCGGTCCATGCACGCGTCGTACGTGTAGTCCATGAAGTTGTGGATCGGGTCGGCTCCCGTCTGGCGGGCGCAGGTGTCACGGCCCTCGGGGCACTGGTAGGCGGGGCTCTTCTCGGCCGGGGTGTCGGCTACGTAGTCGCCCTGGCCGTTGCAGCCGCCCTGGAAGGTGTGGTAGAGCCCCATCCAGTGGCCCACCTCGTGGGTGGCGGTGTCGCCCTGGTCGTAGTTGGCGGCGGAACCGCCCGGCAGCGAGGAGTTGAGGATGACGACGCCGTCCATGGAGGGGCTGGACCGGTAGGAGCTGGGGAAGGTGGCCCAGCCCAGGAGCCCGTCACCGATGTTGGCCGCGTAGACGTTGAGCGCGTTCGCGCCGCCCTGGCGCAGGGCGGACTTCATCGCCTTCTCCTCCGGCGAGCCGGAGCCGACGGTGTACCAGGCGGCGTTGTCGGTGTAGTCCGTGCCGGCCAGGGTGAACTGGAAGCCGGAGTCGGTGTTGCCGGAGCCGCCGCCCGCGTAGGCCGCGTTCAGGACGTTCATCTGGGCGGTGATGTCGGCGGAGTCGAGCTTGCCGGCGGCACCGTCGTGGATGACGTGGAAGTAGACCGGGACGGTGGCCGAGGCGGCGGTCGCCGTGACGCGGCCGCTCGCGCGCAGCTTGTCGAGCTTGCCGCGCAGGTCGGCGTCCATGGCCCGGGCGTCGGCCTCGCTGACCTCGTTCGGTTCGGCGGCGTGGTCGCCGTGGCCGGGGCGGGCCTGGCGGGCCGTGGCATGGGTGTCGTCGGCGCAGTCGGCGGCCGGGGTGCCGGCGGCGGCAGCGACGCCGGTGGGTGCGGACAGCGGGGAGAGCAGCAGGGTTCCGGCCGCGACGGCCGTGCCGAGAAGGCGTCTGGGGGTCAGGGACGGTATCCGGGCAAGCGCACGCATGGGGGCTCCTAGCGGATGCGGTGGGGATGGGGCGCAGGGATCTTCCTGGCCGCCGCCCGGAGATTACGTGTACATGCCGATGCAGACGGAGCAATGATCAAGCCCAAACGAACACCCGGCGAACACGGGCAATTCGGGAAGGGTCCCGGGGCGGGCCCGGCTCACCGGCCGGCGTTCGGGATCGCAGCGTGACGGGTACGGAGCCCGGCGGGCGGCGTGTCCCGGTTCGGTTCACCGTTCACACCACCCGCCGTAGTCGCACGGGTCCTCCGCGGTGGTCCGCTCGACTTCCATGACTGGCCGGAAAACGCCGGTGCGAGCGGACCCGCGGGGATCAGACGGGGGAGTGGACCCGCTCGACGCGCTGCGTGCCGCTGCGGGTGCGGTAGGAGCGCGCCCACGTGGACCGGGCGTCCGGGTCGGTGCGGTCGGATACGACGTAGTAGTCCATCTGGGCCCGCTCGGCGGTGACGTCCAGCACCCCGTAGCCGTGCCGGTCGGTGTCGACCCAGTGGACGTGCCGGTTGGCCGCCCGGATGACCGGCGCGGCGACCGCGGACACCGTGCCCTCGGGGACCTTCAGGATGTCGTCCAGGTTGTCGGAGGTCACCGAGGAGACGACGAACTCCGTGGCCGCCGAGCCGGACAGCGGGTAGGTGGCGGCGTTGTACGGCACGTCGTTGGCCCACGCCATGTGGATGTCGCCGGTCAGGAACACCGTGTTGCGGATCGCTCCCGCGCGCAGATGGGCCAGCAGTTCGCGGCGGTCGTCGGTGTAGCCGTCCCACTGGTCGGTGTTGAGGGCGAGCCCCTCCTTCGGCAGGCCGAGGAGTTCGGCGAGCGGCCTCAGCAGCTCGGCGGGGAGCGAGCCGACCGCGAACGGCGACATCATCACCGGGTTGCCGACCAGCCGCCAGGCGGTGTCGGAGGACGCGAGCCCGGCCTTCAGCCAGTCGAGCTGGGCGCGGCCGGTGAGGGTGCGCTCCGGGTCGTCCACGTCGCCGTTGCCGAGGGCCACCTGCTGCGAGCGGAACGAGCGCAGGTCCAGGAGCGAGAGGTCGACCAGTTTGCCGAAGCGCAGCCGCCGGTAGGTGGTGCCGGCGATCGCCGGGCGTACCGGCATCCACTCGAAGTAGGCCTGCCTGGCGGCGGCCTGACGCGCCGCCCAGGTGCCCTCGGCGCCCTCGGTGTGGTTCTCGGCGCCGCCCGACCAGGTGTCGTTGGCGAACTCGTGGTCGTCCCAGATCGCGACGACGGGTGCGACCGCGTGCAGCGCCCGCAGGTCGGGGTCGGTCTTGTAGCGGGCGTGCCGCGTGCGGTAGTCGGCGAGGGTGACGATCTCGTGGGTGGGTGCGTGCCGCCGCACCACGGTGTCGCGGGTGCCGTACTCGCCGGTGCCGTACTCGTAGATGTAGTCGCCCAGGTGCAGCCAGGCGTCCAGGTCGCCGCGGGCCGCGAGATGGCGGTACGCGGAGAAGTGGCCGGCCTCCCAGTTGGCGCAGGAGACCACGCCGAAGCGCAGGCCCGTGACGGCCGCGTCGGCCGCGGGGGCGGTCCGGGTGCGGGCGACGGGGGAGTCGGTGGGACCCGCGGAGAAGCGGTACCAGTAGTCCGTGGCCGGGGCGAGGCCGCGGATGTCCGCCTTGACCGTGTGGTCGGAGGCGGCGGTCGCGATGACGGACCCCTTGGCGACGATGTTCGTCAGCGCCTTGTCGGTGGCGACGATCCAGCTCACCTCGGTGTCCGGCCCTATGCCCGAACCGGGCACCGCCTCGGGCACCGGCGTCACCCGGGTCCACAGCAGGACGCCGTCGGGCAGCGGATCGCCGGAGGCGACGCCGTGCAGGAAGACGGGGGCGGCAGCGGCGGCCCCGGCGGGCAGGGCCGCGGCGAGCGGCGCGGCGAGGACGGCCCCGGCCGCCGCGGCCTTGACGACCGTGCGGCGGCTGGGCGTGCGCGAGCCGGCCCGCTCGGCGGGCACGGGGAGGATCTCTTCGGATGATCTGTGTCGACTGGTCACGGCCGATCAGGTTACTGATCGGTATGCGCGCGGGCGGGCGAACTCGCGAAAGTTCGCCCGCCCGTCGACTGCCCGGTGCCCCGGGTTACTTGGTGACGCCCGCGTCCTTGAGCGCCTTCTGCCAGTCGGCGACCGTACTCGGGTTCTCGATCACCTTGTCGTTGATCTTGATGGTCGGGGTCGACTCGACGCCGTCGGCGTCGTCGAAGGACTTGCTCATCCGCATCGCCCAGGCGTCGTAGGTGCCCTTCTCGACGGCGTCCTGGAACGTCTTGTTGTTCTTCAGGGCGTCGACCGTGTTCGCCACCTTGATCAGGTAGTCGTCCTTCGCGAACTCGTCGGTCGTCTCGGCGGGGTGGTACTCGGACGAGTACAGCGCGGCCTTGTAGTCGAGGAAGGCGTCCGTGCTGACGTTCAGCGCGGCACCGAGCGCGCTGAGCGCGTTCTTCGAGCCCTCGCCGCTGAGGTTGCCGTCCAGGAAGGTGCCGATGGTGAAGGAGAGCTTGTAGTCGCCGTCCGTCATGCCCTTGTTGACGGTCTCGCCGAGGTTCTGCTCGAAGGAGGCGCAGGCCGGGCAGCGGGGGTCCTCGTAGAGGTGGACCACGTTGTCGCTCTTGGACTCGCCGACGACGACCGTGGTGCCGTCCTTGCCCGAGGTGTGGGCAGGGGCCACCACCTTGGCCTCGGCGGCCTTCTCCCAGCCGCTGGGCTTGTTCATCTGCACGACGGCGTAGCTGACGCCGCCGGCTATCGCCAGGATGCCGACGATGGAGCCGGCCACGATGGCCTGCCGCTTGACCTTGTCGCGCTTGGCCTGGCGCTCGCGCTCCTGGCGCAGCCGCTCACGGGCCGCCGTCTTCGCCGCCTGGCTGTTCCGCTTGCTCATGGTGATGTTCTCTCCGGGGACGCGCACACGGGGGTGTGCGGAATGGGAATGGGGGCCGGTCGGCGCTCGGTGACCGGGGGGTCACGCGAACGCGGGCGAGACCGGCGGTCCGCGCCGTCCCAGGGAGTGCGTGAGGATCCGCTCGCGGGCGCCCGCCGTGCGGCGGACCGCCGGGGCCGGGCGGCGCACCGCCGGGGCCCGGCGGACGGCCACGGCCGCGACCGCGAGCAGGAGCGGCCGGAAGGTCGTCGCGGCCACCGCGCCCAGCAGCCGTCCGAGCGCGCGCTCACCGCGCCGCAGCCAGGCCGCCGCGAGCAGGCCGACGCCGACGTGCGCGCCCAGCAGCAGCCAGGCGGTCGCGGGGTCGGCGTGGGCGAGCAGGGACGCCAGGCGGTCGGTGTCGGCACCCGTCACCCGGGTCAGCGGTGTGCCGGCCCCGGCGCCCACGCCCATGCCGCCGCCGCACAGCACGTCGAAGCCCACGGAGCGCAGGGGACCCGCGACCGGGCCGCCCGCCTCGCCGTAGCAGACGTGCTGCCCGGTGGTGAGGACGGTGTCGGCCGCCAGCTCCAGCGGGATCAGCAGGGTGGCGATGTGCCCGAAGCCGCGCTCGCGCCGCCCGGCCAGGGCGTACGCGATCAGGAACACGGCGGCGGCGACCGCGGCCACCGTACTGAGCGGCAGCGGAACCCCGGACAGCAGCACGTGCGACGCGGTGCTGAGCGTCACGACGAGTGCCGTGAACAGCGCCGCGCGCACGGCTCTGAGCGGGGTTCCGGATATGTCCATAGCGAGTCAAGAGTGTGTCATGGGGACCGGTAAGAGTCCCTTAAAGGGTCCCTGTGAGGCGGCCGGCGGTCACAGGCCCGGGATCCGGCCGTTGCGGAAGAGGTCGACGAAGGTCTGGTGATCGGCGCGCGCGCGTGCCCCGTAGGTGTGCGCGAAGTCGACCAGCAGGGGCGCGAAGCCCTCCTCGTCGGCCGCGATCGCCGCGTCGATGGCCCGCTCGGTGGAGAAGGGCACGAGGGACTCCCCGGACTGGTCGTCCGCCGCCGCGTGCATGGCCGCCGTGGCCCGGCCCAGGTCGGCGACGACCTCGGCGATCTCCTCGGGGTCGTCGATGTCGCCCCAGTCCAGGTCCACCGCGTACGGCGAGACCTCGGCGACCAGCTGCCCGGCGCCGTCCAGCTCGGTCCAGCCCAGCCACGGGTCGGCGTGCGCCTGGAGGGCGCGCTGGGAGATCACCGTGCGGTGGCCCTCGTGCTGGAAGTAGTCCTGGATCGCCCGGTCGGTGACGTGCCGGGAGACCGCCGGGGTCTGCGCCTGCTTGATGTAGATCACCACGTCGTTCTCCAGGGCGTCGCTGTTGCCCTCCAGGAGGATGTTGTACGACGGCAGACCGGCGGAGCCGATGCCGATGCCCCGGCGGCCGACGACGTCCTTGACGCGGTACGAGTCCGGGCGGGCGAGCGACGACTCCGGGAGCGTCTCCAGATAGCCGTCGAAGGCGGCCAGCACCTTGTACCGCGTGGCCGCGTCCAGCTCTACGGCGCCGCCGCCGGCGGCGAAGCGGCGCTCGAAGTCGCGGATCTCCGTCATCGACTCCAGCAGCCCGAACCGGGTCAGCGAGCGGGCGACGCGCAGCGCGCCCAGCAGCGGGCCCTCCGCGGTGTCCAGCGTGAACGGCGGCACCTCGTCGCTCTTGGCGCCCGTGGCCAGCGAGTGGATCCGCTCCCGGTACGCGCCCGCGTACACCCGCACCAGCTCGGTGATCTGCTCGTCACTGAGCGCCTTCGCGTACCCGATCAGCGCGATGGAGGCCGCGAAGCGCTTGAGGTCCCAGGTGAACGGGCCGACGTACGCCTCGTCGAAGTCGTTGACGTTGAAGATCAGGCGGCCGGTGGAGTCCATGTACGTGCCGAAGTTCTCCGCGTGCAGGTCGCCGTGGATCCACACCCGGGAGGTCCGCTCGTCCAGGTACGGGCCGCCCGCGGTCTCCGCGTCCAGGTCGTGGTAGAAGAGGCACGCCGTGCCCCGGTAGAAGGCGAAGGCCGAGGCCGCCATCTTGCGGAACTTCACGCGGAACGCGGCCGGGTCGGCGGCCAGGAGCTCGCCGAAGGCGGTGTCGAAGACGGCGAGGATCTCCTCGCCGCGGTGCTCGTCGCGGAGCTGCGGGACCGACATCGCTGGGTGCCTCCTGGTACGGGTGGTGCGTGGCGAGTGCAGCGGAGAACTGCACTCGGACCAACGTTCGAGGGCATGCGAGAGTGCCCGCGGCCCGGGGCCCGCCCGACACGCGGGGCCCCGCACGAAGGTACGCGGCCGAGGCCCCGGAGTGTCAGTCCCGGGGCATAGACTTCGACGCTGACCCCCGGACTGACCGCAGCCCGTCGACCGAGCTTTCCCAGGAGGCCGCACGTGTCCAAGCCGCCGTTCACGCACCTGCACGTCCACACCCAGTACTCGCTGCTGGACGGTGCCGCGCGGCTGAAGGACATGTTCGAGGCGTGCAACGAGATGGGCATGACGCACATCGCCATGTCCGACCACGGCAACCTGCACGGGGCGTACGACTTCTTCCACTCCGCGAAGAAGGCCGGGATCACCCCGATCATCGGGATCGAGGCGTATGTCGCCCCCGAGTCGCGGCGCAACAAGCGCAAGATCCAGTGGGGCCAGCCGCACCAGAAGCGCGACGACGTCTCCGGCTCCGGCGGTTACACCCACAAGACGATGTGGGCGACCGACAAGACGGGGCTGCACAACCTCTTCCGCCTCTCCTCCGACGCCTATGCCGAGGGCTGGCTGCAGAAGTGGCCCCGGATGGACAAGGAGACCATCTCCCAGTGGTCCGAGGGGATCGTCGCCTCCACCGGCTGCCCCTCCGGCGAGGTGCAGACCCGGCTGCGCCTCGGCCACTTCGACGAGGCACTCAAGGCCGCCGCCGACTACCAGGACATCTTCGGCAAGGACCGGTACTTCCTGGAGCTGATGGACCACGGCATCGACATCGAGCACCGGGTCCGCGACGGCCTCCTCGAGATCGGCCGGAAGCTCGGCATCCCGCCGCTGGTGACGAACGACTCGCACTACACCTACGCGCACGAGGCGACCGCCCACGACGCCCTGCTGTGCATCCAGACCGGCAAGAACCTCTCCGACCCGGACCGCTTCCGCTTCGACGGCACCGGCTACTACCTGAAGTCCACGGACGAGATGTACGCCATCGACTCCTCGGACGCCTGGCAGGAGGGCTGCGCCAACACGCTCCTGGTCGCCGAGATGATCGACACGACCGGCATGTTCGAGAAGCGCGACCTGATGCCGAAGTTCGACATCCCGGAGGGCTACACCGAGATCACCTGGTTCCAGGAGGAGGTCCGCCGCGGCATGGAGCGCCGCTTCCCCGGCGGCGTCCCCGAGGACCGCCAGAAGCAGGCCGAGTACGAGATGGACGTCATCATCCAGATGGGGTTCCCGGGCTACTTCCTCGTGGTCGCCGACTTCATCATGTGGGCCAAGAACCAGGGCATCGCCGTCGGCCCCGGCCGAGGCTCCGCGGCCGGTTCGATCGTGGCCTACGCGATGGGCATCACCGACCTCGACCCGATCCCGCACGGCCTGATCTTCGAGCGGTTCCTCAACCCCGAGCGCGTCTCCATGCCCGACGTCGACATCGACTTCGACGAGCGTCGGCGCGTCGAGGTGATCAGGTACGTGACCGAGAAGTACGGCGCCGACAAGGTCGCCATGATCGGCACCTACGGCAAGATCAAGGCGAAGAACGCCATCAAGGACTCCGCGCGCGTGCTGGGCTACCCGTACGCGATGGGCGACCGGCTCACCAAGGCCATGCCCGCCGACGTCCTCGGCAAGGGCATCGACCTCAACGGCATCACGGACCCGGCCCACCCGCGGTACAGCGAGGCCGGCGAGATCCGCGCGATGTACGAGAACGAGCCGGACGTGAAGAAGGTCATCGACACCGCCAAGGGCGTCGAGGGCCTGGTCCGGCAGATGGGCGTGCACGCCGCCGGTGTCATCATGTCCAGCGAGCCCATCGTCGACCACGCCCCGATCTGGGTGCGGCACACCGACGGCGTGACCATCACGCAGTGGGACTACCCGCAGTGCGAGTCGCTCGGCCTGCTGAAGATGGACTTCCTCGGCCTGCGCAACCTCACGATCATGGACGACGCCGTCAAGATGGTGAAGTCCAACAAGGGCATCGACCTCGACCTGCTCTCCCTGCCGCTGGACGACCCCACGACCTTCGACCTGCTCCAGCGCGGCGACACCCTCGGCGTCTTCCAGTTCGACGGCGGGCCCATGCGCTCCCTGCTGCGGCTGATGAAGCCCGACAACTTCGAGGACATCTCCGCCGTCTCCGCGCTCTACCGTCCCGGCCCCATGGGCATGGACTCGCACACCAACTACGCGCTGCGCAAGAACGGCCTCCAGGAGATCACGCCGATCCACAAGGAGCTGGAGGAACCCCTCCAGGAGGTCCTCGCGGTCACCTACGGCCTGATCGTCTACCAGGAGCAGGTGCAGAAGGCCGCCCAGATCATCGCCGGGTACTCGCTCGGCGAGGCCGACATCCTGCGCCGCGTGATGGGCAAGAAGAAGCCCGACGAACTGGCGAAGAACTTCGTCCTCTTCCAGGAGGGCGCCCGCAAGAAGGGCTACAGCGACGAGGCCATCCAGGCGCTGTGGGACGTGCTGGTCCCCTTCGCCGGATACGCGTTCAACAAGGCGCACTCGGCCGCGTACGGCCTGGTCTCGTACTGGACGGCGTACCTCAAGGCCAACCACCCCGCCGAGTACATGGCCGCGCTGCTCACCTCGGTCAAGGACGACAAGGACAAGTCGGCCGTCTATCTGAACGAGTGCCGGCGCATGGGCATCAAGGTGCTCCCGCCCAACGTCAACGAGTCCATGTCCAACTTCGCCGCCCAGGGCGACGACGTGATCCTCTTCGGCCTCTCCGCCGTGCGCAACGTCGGCACCAACGTGGTCGAGTCGATCATCAGGTGCCGCAAGGCCAAGGGGAAGTACTCCTCCTTCCCCGACTACCTGGACAAGGTCGAGGCGGTCGTCTGCAACAAGCGGACGACGGAATCGCTGATCAAGGCCGGCGCCTTCGACGAGATGGGCCACACCCGCAAGGGCCTCACCGCGCAGTACGAACCGATGATCGACAACGTGGTCGCGGTCAAGCGCAAGGAGGCCGAGGGCCAGTTCGACCTCTTCGGCGGCATGGGCGAGGAGGAGAACGACGAACCCGGCTTCGGACTCGACGTCACCTTCAGCGACGAGGAGTGGGACAAGACCTATCTCCTCGCCCAGGAGCGGGAGATGCTCGGTCTGTACGTCTCCGACCACCCGCTCTTCGGGCTCGAGCACGTCCTGTCCGACAAGGCCGACGCGGGCATCTCCCAGCTCACGGGCGGTGACTTCGGCGACGGCGCGGTCGTCACCATCGGCGGCATCATCTCCGGCCTCCAGCGCAAGATGACCAAGCAGGGCAACGCCTGGGCCATCGCCACCGTCGAGGACCTGGCCGGCTCCATCGAGTGCATGTTCTTCCCCGCGACCTACCAGCTGGTGTCCACCCAACTCGTCGAGGACGCCGTGGTGTTCGTCAAGGGACGCCTCGACAAGCGGGAGGACGTGCCGCGACTGGTCGCGATGGAGCTGATGATCCCCGACCTGTCCAACGCGGGGACCAACGCGCCCGTGGTCCTCACCATCCCCGCGACCCGGGTCACCCCGCCGATGGTCAGCCGCCTCGGAGAGATTCTCACGCACCACCGCGGCGACAGCGAGGTCCGGATCAAGCTCCAGGGCCCGACGAAGACGACGGTGCTGCGCCTGGACCGGCACCGGGTGAAGCCCGATCCGGCGCTCTTCGGCGACCTGAAGGTGCTGCTCGGCCCGTCCTGCCTGGCGGGCTGACGCCCGAGCGGCGAAGGGGCGCACCCGGCACCGGGTGCGCCCCTTCGTTGTCACGGCGGGCGCAACGGCCCCCGCACCGGACGTCAGTTGTGGCCGAAGCGCTTCTGCCGCTTGCGGGAGGCCACGTCGCCGGGAGACAGCGGCGGGGCGTGCTGCTCCTCGCGGTCCAGCACGGCCGACTCGGCGGACTGCGGGGCACGGGCGGACTGGGACTGCTTACGGTCACGGTTGTTCTTGTTCTTGGCCATGGTGATCTACCTCCTGAGGGGGATCTGTCGGGCCAGGTACCGCCTCAGATTCACATAGACTGAAAAAGAACGCATATCGGGTAATTACCGTGCGTGACACGGCTCGTCGGGCCGCGGGCCGCCGAAACGCCACGCCGAAGATCGAGTTCGGGCCGTTAACCTCCGCGCCGTCGGGCAGACTCGAAGGAAGCCCGAAGCAAACCTCCCGGAAAGAGGGTGGATCGCGTGGACCGCTGCATCGTCCTGGTGGACGCCGGGTATCTGCTGGGGGCCGCCGCCAGTCTCCTCGCCGGGGAGCCCTCGCGCTCGCGCATCACCGTCGATCACGCCGCCCTCATCCAGGGGTTGCGCGACCGCGCCGAGTCCGACACGCAGCAGCCCCTGCTGCGCATCTACTGGTTCGACGGCGCCCCCGACCGCGTCCCGCAGCCCGAGCACCGGCGGCTGCGCGTGATGCCCCGGGTCACCGTACGGCTCGGCGCCCTCACCCGCAGTGACGGACGCTGGGCGCAGAAGGGCGTGGACGCGGCCATGCACGCCGAACTGACCGAGCTGGCCCGCAACCGGGCCTGCTCGGACGTCGTCCTGGTGACCGGCGACGGCGACCTGCTGCCGGGCATGATGGCCGCCAAGGAACACGGCGTCGCCGTCCACCTGTGGGCCGTACAGGCCGCCGACGGCGACTACAACCAGTCCGAGGACCTGGTCGCCGAGGCCGACGAACGCCGCGTGCTGGACCGCGCCTGGATCACCAAGGCCGTGCGCGCCAAGGAGACCGGCGGCATCTGTGCCCCGCCCCCGGTGCCCCGGCCCGAGATCGCCGCGATCCTTTCGGCGCCGCTGCCCGAGTCCGCCCTGTCCGCCGCGACGGAACGGCCCGCCCGGGAGCCCGCGCACCCCGCCGCGGACACCTCCGCCGCACGCAACGGCACCGAGGAGCGCACGACGCCCGCCAGGGGCGTCCCGACCCCCAAGGACCTGGCCTCGCTGCGCGCCCCCGGCGGCCAGGGAGGCGCCCAGCCCGCCGCCCACCCGCCGACCGCCACCCTGCGCTGGTCCTCCGACAAGGGCTGGGTCGACCGGCCCGCCGCCGAGCCGGCCGAGGCCGTCACACTGCCGACGCTGGCCCAGCTCACCACGGCCGAGCAGCGCTGGGCCGACCGCGAGGAGGACATCACCACGGTCGGCGGCGACCCGTACGAGGTGGGGCAGGTCTTCGCCCGCCGCTGGGTGGAGCGCCTCGGCGACCACGGCCATCTGCAGAAGCTGTCGGGCATGTACCCCCGCATCCCGCACCGGGTCGACGGCGAGCTGCTGCGGTACGCCGCCCGCTTCGGGCTGCTGGCCCACAAGGACGACCAGATCGACGAGCACGACCGGTACGCGATCCGGGCCGGGTTCTGGCGGGAGATCGACGTACGGACCGCCACCGAGCACGCTCCGGCCGGGGAGTGACGCCCTGGCCGAATTGATGCTTATGGGTGGACCCGAGGACGAGGCGGGGTTCACGACCCCGTACTCTCGTCCCTTGTGAATACGCGCGCGACCCAGGCATCTCGACCCGGTGGCGATGCCGTGTGCGTGGTGCGCGGACTGACCAAGACCTATGCGGCGGTACGCGGCCGGCGCGGCGTTCCCGCCGCCCCCGAGGTCCGGGCCACGGACGACGTGACCCTGGAGATCCACCGGGGTGAGATCTTCGGACTGCTCGGCCCGAACGGCGCGGGGAAGTCCAGCCTCGTCCGCCAGCTGACCGGCCTGATGCGGCCCGACAGCGGCAGCGTGGAGATTCTCGGCCACGACATCGTGCGCCACCCCGAGCGGGCCGCGCGGATCCTCGCCTACCTCGGCCAGGAGTCCAGCGCCCTGGACGAGCTCACCGTCTCCCTCGCCGCCGAGACCACCGGGCGGCTGCGCGGCCTCGACGCCGCCGACGCGCGCGCCGAGCGGGACGCCGTCCTCGACGAACTGGGTCTGACCCCCCTCGCCTCCCGCCCGATCAAGAAGCTCTCCGGCGGCCAGCGGCGCCTGGCCTGCTTCGCCGCCGCACTGGTGGGCGAGCGGCCGCTGCTCGTCCTGGACGAGCCGACCACCGGCATGGACCCGGTGGCGCGGCGCGCCGTCTGGGCCGCCGTCGACCGCCGGCGCGCCGAGCGCGGCACGACCGTGCTGCTCGTCACCCACAACGTCATCGAGGCCGAGACCGTCCTCGACCGGGTCGCCGTCCTCGACCGCGGCCGGGTGATCGCCTGCGACACCCCGGCCGGGCTCAAGGAACAGGTCGCCGGAGAGGTCCGCGTCGACCTGGTGTGGCGCGAGAGCGCCCCCCTGGGAGTGCCCGAGGTCGCCGCGCTGCGCGACCGGGCCGCCGAGTCGGGGCGCCGCTGGACGCTGCGGCTCGCCCCCGAGGAGGCCCGCACGGTCGTCGCCACCGTCACCGGCGGGGCCGCGTTCGCCGCGCTGGACGACTTCACGCTGGCCACGCCCAGCCTGGAGGACGTGTACCTGGCGCTGGGCGGCGCCGCGCGGCAGGGGCTGGTCAGGGCGTGAGCCGCCGGACGGTGAGAGAGCGCGACGCCGCGTCCGTACCGGACGGGGCGAGCACGTGCGTGAGGGGGCCGAGTGCACAGCGGCTCAGCGACGAGTGGTGAAGGGGAGCAGCACGACGTGAGTGTCGTACCCGCCGAAGTCCTGCCCGACCGTGCCCCGGCCGCCGAGGAGCGGGGGGCCGCCGCGCTCGGGCCCCGGGCGCGGCTGTGGCCCTCCCTGGTGGCCGTGTACCGGGCGCAGCTGTCCCGGGCGCGGGTCGCTCGGATCCCGCTGCTGTTCGTGGCCACCTTCCAGTCGATCGGCATCATGATCCTGATGCGCGGCGTCGTGGACGGCGGCGGCGAGGCGCAGGCCGTCGTCGCCGGCTCGGCGGTGCTCGTCGTGGCCTTCGTGGCGCTGAACCTGCTCGCCCAGTACTTCGGCCAGCTGCGCGCGAGCGGCGGCCTCGACCACTACGCGACGCTGCCCGTTCCGCCGGCCGCGGTGGTGCTGGGCGCGGCGGGCGCCTACGCGTCCTTCACCGTGCCCGGGACCGTGGTGACGGCCGTCTTCGGATGCCTGCTGTTCGGGCTGCCGATGACCCATCTGTGGGTGCTGGTGGCCGTGATCCCGCTGGCCGGCGCCGCGCTCGCCGGGCTCGGCGCGGCGCTGGGGCTGCTCGCGCCCCGGCCGGAGCTCGCCACCCTGCTCGGCCAGCTGGGCATGTCGGCGGCGCTGCTGCTGGGCGTGCTGCCCGCCGAGCGGATGCCGGAGGCGGTGCGGCTGGCCCGCGACCTGCTGCCCTCGACATACGGCGTGGAGGCCTTCGCGCGCACCTTCGGGCCCCGGCCGGACTGGGCTTTCGTCCTCGGGGACCTCGCCGTGTGCGCGGCGGTGGGCGTGATCTCCCTGGCCGTCGCCACCTGGGCGTACCGCCGGGCCGCCGTCCGGTGACGCGCGGCACAGGCGCGTTTGGCACGATGGCAGGGTGACCGCACCTCTGACTCCTCCTCCGCCGCCGAACGAACACTCGTCGTCCCACGGCGGGCCGGTGCCGCCGCCCGTGGGCGCGCATGCGGTGGGCACCTCGTACGACCACCACGGTGAACAGGACGGCCCCGGGATGCTGACCGAAGTGCGGCAGGCCGCCGTGACCCTGGTGGCGGTGGCCGTCTCCGGCGTCCTGCTGGGCGTGCTGTGGTGGTGGCTGGCGCCGAGCGTGCCGCTCGTCGGCGACGTCGTGGACGGCAGTTGGGCGGTCTACCTCAAGGACTCCGAGGGCGAGCAGGCCATCGGCGTCGACGGCACGTTCACGCTGCTCGGGCTCGGGTTCGGCGCACTCAGCGCGCTGGTCGTCTTCCTGCTGCGGCGGCGCGGGGGCGTGCCGCTGGTGGTGGGCCTGGGCATCGGCGCCTTCCTCGGTTCGCTGCTGGCGTGGCGGGTCGGGGTGTGGCTGGGCCCCACGCAGGACGTGATCGCCCACGCCCGGGAGGTGGGCAAGGGGACGACGTTCGCCGCGCCGCTGAAGCTGGGCGCGAAGGGGGCGTGGCTGGCCTGGCCGTTCGCCGCGCTGGCGGTGCACCTGGGGCTGACGGGCCTGTTCGGCCCCCGCGACCCGGACCCGTACGGGCAGCAGCAGCCGTACCCGCCGTCGCAGTACCCGCAGGGGCCGTACGGCGGGAAGTCGGCGTAGGTCTTCGGCCGGCGCGGGCCGCGGTCGGGCCCGTCGCGCCGGGGACGGCCGGGGTGCGCCGGAGCGTGTGACGGGCATGGCGCCGGGCGCCGGGACGGGCGTGGCCGCCCGGGTGGCGGATCAGGGGCGGCCGATGGGAGCGAGGGTCGCGGACGTGAGTTTCGCCAGGTCGTCGGGGGACAGCTCGACCTCCAGGCCGCGCCGGCCCGCCGAGACGCAGATCGTGGGGTGGCCGGACGCCGACGCGTCCAGGACCGTCGGGAGCCGCTTGCGCTGGCCGAGGGGGGAGATGCCGCCCCGCACATAGCCCGTGGTGCGCTCCGCCAGCGCCGGGTCGGCCATCACCGCCCGCTTGCCGCCGACCGCGGAGGCCAGCGCCTTCAGGTCCAGCTGGCCCGCCACCGGGACCACCGCGACCGTCAGCGCGCCGTCGACGTCCGCCACCAGCGTCTTGAAGACGCGCTCCGGCGACACCCCCATCGCCTCGGCCGCCTCCTCGCCGTAGGACGGATGGGCCGGGTCGTGGTCGTAGGCGTGGACCGTGTACGCCACCCCGGCCGCCGTGAGGGCCACCGTGGCGGGCGTTCCCCCCGACTGCTGCTGCTTCTTCGACTTCTTCGCCATCGGGGCCAGCACCTCAGTTGAAGCTCGTCGGACCGCGCGTCAGATCGGACGCCGGCAGGGACGGCAGCGTACGGATGATCGCTGTCTCGGCGCGAAGGAGTTTCAGCTCGTCGCGCAGCCGGGACGCGGTGTCCGGGGCCTGGAGCAGGCGCTGCTTGGTCGGTGTGTCCAGCACCATCGCGGCGGCGACCAGGTACGAGACCACGCCCGGTTCGTCCGGCAGGTCGGCGCCGGTCGCCAGCGAGCGCTCGCGGGCCCCCGCCAGGCGCTTCTGGTACTGGCGGAACGACCGCAGTACCCCCTCGGCCAGTGCTCCCGCCTCGTCGCCGAGCTCCTCGGCCAGCGGCTCGAGCTCGGCCGTCAGGTACGGCCCGGAGGCGTCCACCGACAGCACACGCACCCGGTTCGTCCCGGTGGCCAGCACCTCGAAGGTGCCGTCGGCCCGCTCCCGGATCGTCGCGGCGTCCGCGATGCAGGCCACCTTGTGGAAGGCCTTCGCCGGGTCGGGGCCGAAGCCGGCCGTGGGGCCGCGCTCGGGCACGGCCGTCGGGTCGGGCATGCCGGGGGCGCTCGGGGCGACCTCGTGACCGTCGCGGATCGCCACGACGGCGAACCGGCGCGGTTCTTCCTCGGAGGTCTTCAGCAGCTCGCGCATCATGGCGCGGTAGCGCTCCTCGAAGATGTTGAGCGGGAGCACCAGCCCCGGGAACAGGACCGAGTTCAGGGGGAAGAGGGGGAGCCGGACGGTCGTCACGACGCAGAAGCCTAATGGTCGCCGGGGCGGGCGCGACCGCCGTGCCCACCTGGTGGATGGCGCGGGTCCGCCGTCACCCCCCTGGCCGCACGGCCGCACGGACGTGCCCGCGCACCTGGAGGAACCGGCCGAGCGGGTCGTCCGTGTCCCGGTCCCACGGGAAGGACGTGACGTAGGGGCCGGTCAGCCGGAGCTGTTCCGCCGCGTCCCGCAGGCGCTCCAGGCGGACCAGGACGTACGTCAGCAGGTTGCGCAGCTCCGCCGGCCAGGGGTCCGCCGCCGGGTACGCGGCCGACAGGGCGATCGCGTGGTCGGCCGCGGTGTCCAGCCGGGCCCGGTCCACGCCGGGCACCGCGCCGCCGTCGCGGGGGAGACAGGCGAAGACCGCCCGTACCGGCAGTGCGCGCACGAGCGCGTCCTCGGGGGCGTCCTGCGCGGCCGTCTCGGCGAAGTCCAGGCACTCGCGGTGGGCGCGGGGGGAGGCGGCCGAGAGGTACTCGAGGGCGGCGACGTGGCAGCCGTAGTGGTGCGGGGAACGGCGGACCGCCTGCTCCCACAGCCGCTCGAACTCGGCGTGTCCCGCGTGGGCGCCCCGCGCGGTGTCCAGCGCGATGCGCCACGGGACGGGGTCCGGCCCGCCGGACTCGGTGGCGGCCGTGACCGCCGGGCCCACCTGGCGCAGGAGTTCGGCGCGGGCCGGCGAGTCCCAGCAGCGGTCCACCGCCAGCCGGGCCCGCACCAGCAGGGCGTCGGGGTCGTCCGGGGCGGTGGCGTGCCAGTGCTGGAGCCATTCGGAGCGGGAGCGGGCGAAGGCGGCCAGGCGGGTCGCGTAGCGGTCGCGGTGCTCCCACTCGGCGTTCTCCCGGGTGCCGGCGAGCAGGGCCGCCGCCGGGCCGTGGTCACCGCGGGCCGCGGCGACCAGGGTGGGGGCGAGGCGCTCGTCGGGGGCGTCGAGGAGCATGTCGGCCTCGTCGTCGGCGGTCGGTGCGGCGGCCCGCCGCGACATACGGAGGAACGCGCGCAGCATGGCCAGTACGACGGTCGACGGTGCGGGATGGTTGTGCGGGCGCAGGGGTGGCCTGCGGCCCCTGCGGTTCCGGACCCGCACACCCGCACCACCCGTGCGACCTTCGTCGCCGAGTGCGGGTGGGCCCCGTGGGGCGCCTTCGCCTTCGCCTTCGGCGGCTGCGGGCTGCGGGTCGGGGCGTCGGGGCGGGGCGGGTGGGTTCCGGCACGCACCTCGTGCGCCGGCGCGCGTACCCCCGCGCGCGTACCCCCGCGCTCCGCGCCCCCTTCGCCGCGCCGCCCCGCCCCCCGGCCCGCTGGATCTCGGCGGCCCCCGCGCATCGCCCCGTCCCCACAGTCCGCTCTCCGCCGGTGTTCCCCGATCCGGTGAGCCTCCCGGCGGCCCTCGGAGGGGTCAGTTGCGGCGCAGCAGTCTCGTCGCGCCCGCTGCCACCGTCGTGGCGAGGATCCAGCCGAGGAGGATCATCGCCGCCGCCAGCCACTGCCAGCCGCCGCTCAGTTGCCAGAAGCCCGCCTGGCCCAGGTCGATGACCGGCAGCAGCAGGTCCAGGGCGAACAGGGCCGGGTTCCAGTCCGGGTGCTCGCCGCTCTTGAGCGGCGGATGCTCGGTGCGCGAGAAGGCGAACGAGCCCGCCGCCCACAGCACCGCCATCCACACCGCGGCCCGCCCTGGCCGGTAGCCGTAGGCCACCGTCCAGTCCTGCGCGTACCCCACCAGCTTCGCGGCGAGCGGCAGGCTCTCGCGGCGCCGGCGGTGCTTGGCGAGCAGCACCTCACGCGCGTCCTCGTCCTCGCCCCCGGCCCGCAGCACGGCGGCGAGCCGCTCGTACGGCTCCGGGTGGTACTCCGCGGTCGCGGCACCCACCCAGCGCAGCCGCTTCTCCAGCGGGAACGGCCCCCGCGGCACCAGGTTCTCGTAGGCGAAGCCGCCCATCTGCAGCCGCCCCGGGCCCGGCCAGCTGTCCGCCCGGTCCATCAGGTTGACCACCCGCGCCCCCGACAGCACCACCCGCCCCCGCGCCGGCCGCTCGCCCAGGAACCGCAGCTCGGGCGTCTGCACCCGGCGCAGCGACAGCTCCTGGTCGTCCGCGAAGGTGAACCGGGCGTGCTCGAAGTCGACGGCGTCCCCGAACCGCCCGTCGTCCAGCCGCACCCCGCCCTCGCACTCGAACCGCTGGATCCGCGTCCCCTGCGCCGGCGTGGTGCCCGGCACCATCGGGCTGCCCAGGCCCGCCGGCGTCAGGTACAGGGTGCGCTCCACCGCGAGCCGCGGCGCGTTCAGCGCGTGCCGCGTGTACGGGTTGAGCAGCCGGGCGCCGCGCAGGCTCAGGGAGACCCCGACCTGGGCGCTGCGCAGGCTCACCTCGCCGTACGACTCCAGCATCTCGGCCTGGAGGTCCTGGCCGACGGTCATGCCGTCCGCGGCGATGGAACGTCCGCTGCGGTCCCGGTGCACGACCGCCTGGCTGAGCAGCAGGTCGGTGCCTATCTGGGCATCGGTGAGCCGGATCCCGCCCGGGATCCGGCAGCGCGGCAGATGCAGATCGCCCTCGGTGTGCAGCCTGGCCGCCTCCAGCCGCGGCACCGCGCAGTCCACCAGGCGCAGGGTCGTGAAGCGCGTCTCGGGCAGCAGGACCTCCCGCTCGAAGCGGCAGCCCTTGAGCTCGACGTACGGCACCACCGTGCCGCCCGCGAGGTCCATCGTGCCGCTGATCAGCACGCCCACGAGCTGAAGCGAGGACACACGGCCGGCGAGGGCGGGCGGGCCGTCGAGCAGCAGCCAGCACACGATGCGGGCCCGCACGGTCCGCTCGGGTCCCCACGGCTGCCCTCCGTGCGGATCGTCGACGAGAGCGTCCCCGCTGCTCAGGTCGTACACGCTGCCGTTGCGGAAGGCCTGCCACATGCCCGCCTCCGCGGCGGTCAGGTCGTCCGGCAGCGCTCCGTCACGGCGGCCGTCCCCTTCGGTCACGGCGCTTCACTCCCTCCCCGGCTACTCGTGAGTCACACACGCTTCGTACAACCGTTCATGCCCGCTGGGTGACGCCCTGAACACCGAACGTGAGGGTGAATCGCCGGGTGCCGCGGCGGGCCGTGACGGGCCGTCGCGTTCTGTATCAGCCATTGATACGCGCGACCGGTCTCCGACGCGGGTCTGAGAGAATTGGTTCCGTGATCTCCCGAATCGATCTGCGCGGCGACGCCCTCCCCGAGGGCCCCGCCCTGCGCGACCTGCTGCCCCGAGCCGACTTCGACGTCTCGGCCGCCCTGGAGAAGGTGCGTCCGATCTGCGAGGCCGTGCATCATCGTGGCGACGCGGCGCTGATCGACTTCGCCGAGCAGTTCGACGGGGTCAGGCTCGACCAGGTGCGGGTTCCGGCCGCCGCGCTCACACGCGCGCTGGAGGAGCTCGACCCGGCCGTGCGCGCGGCCCTCGAGGAGTCGATCCGCCGCGCCCGTCTCGTCCACCGCGAGCAGCGCCGCACCACCCACACCACCCAGGTCGTGCCCGGTGGCACGGTCACCGAGAAGTGGGTGCCGGTCGACCGGGTCGGGCTCTACGCGCCCGGCGGCCGGTCGGTCTACCCGTCGTCCGTGGTGATGAACGTGGTGCCCGCGCAGGAGGCCGGCGTCGAGTCGATCGCGCTCGCCTCGCCCGCGCAGGCGGAGTTCGGAGGGCTCCCGCACCCGACGATCCTCGCCGCCTGCGCCCTGCTCGGCGTCGACGAGGTGTACGCGGCGGGCGGCGCCACCGCCGTAGCGATGTTCGCGCACGGCACCGAGTCCTGCCCGCCCGCCGACATGGTCACCGGCCCCGGCAACATCTGGGTCGCCGCCGCCAAGCGCTACTTCACCGGCAAGATCGGCATCGACGCCGAGGCCGGCCCCACCGAGATCGCCGTCCTCGCCGACGCCACCGCCGACCCGGTGCACGTCGCCTCCGACCTGATCAGCCAGGCCGAGCACGACCCGCTGGCCGCCGCCGTCCTCGTCACCGACTCCCCGGAGCTGGCCGACGCGGTCGAGCGGGAACTGGAGCCGCAGGTCGCGGCCACCAAGCACGTCGACGACCGGATCGTGCCCGCGCTCAAGGGACGCCAGTCCGCGATCGTGCTGGTCGACGGCATCGACGAGGGCCTGCGCGTGGTCGACGCGTACGGCGCCGAGCACCTGGAGATCCAGACCGCCGACGCCGTCGCCGTCGCCGAGCGCGTACGCAACGCCGGCGCGGTCTTCGTCGGCCCCTGGGCGCCCGTCTCGCTGGGCGACTACGCGGCCGGGTCCAACCACGTCCTGCCCACCGGCGGCTGTGCCTGCCACTCCTCCGGCCTGTCGGTCCAGTCCTTCCTGCGCGGCATCCACATCGTCGACTACACGCGCGACGCGCTGGCCGAGGTCGCGCACCACGTGGTCACGCTGGCCGAGGCGGAGGACCTGCCCGCGCACGGCGCGGCGATCAAGGCGAGGTTCGAGTGGAAGGTCCCCCAGAGCAAGTGACGTTCGGCATCGACGATCTCCCCGTACGGGACGAGCTGCGCGGCAAGTCCCCCTACGGCGCGCCCCAGCTGGACGTGCCGGTACGGCTGAACACCAACGAGAACCCCTACCCGCTGCCCGAGGCGCTGGTCGAGCGGATCACCGAGCGCGTCCGCGAGGCAGCCCGCGACCTCAACCGCTACCCCGACCGGGACGCGGTCGAGCTGCGCACGAAGCTCGCCGACTACCTCACGAAGACCTCCGGCCACCCCCTCGACGTGACCAACGTCTGGGCGGCCAACGGCTCCAACGAGGTCATCCAGCAGCTGCTGCAGACCTTCGGCGGCCCGGGGCGCACCGCGATCGGCTTCGAGCCGTCGTACTCGATGCACGCCCTGATCGCGCGCGGCACCGGCACGGGCTGGATCTCCGGCCCGCGCCACGAGGACTTCACCGTCGACGTGCCCGCCGCCGAGAAGGCGATCGCCGAGCACCGCCCGGACGTCGTCTTCGTCACCACCCCCAACAACCCCACGGGCAACGCGGTCCCGGCCGAGACGGTCCTCGCCCTGTACGAGGCCGCCCAGGCCGCGAAGCCGTCGATGGTCGTGGTGGACGAGGCCTACATCGAGTTCAGCCACGGCGCCTCGCTGCTGCCACTGCTGGACGGACGGCCGAATCTCGTCATCTCCCGCACCATGTCGAAGGCGTTCGGCGCGGCGGGCCTGCGCCTCGGCTACCTCGCCGCGCACCCGGCGGTCGTGGACGCCGTCCAGCTCGTACGGCTGCCCTACCACCTGTCGGCCGTCACCCAGGCGACCGCGCTGGCCGCCCTGGAGCACACGGACACGCTGCTGGGGTACGTGGAGCAGCTGAAGACCGAGCGGGACCGGCTGGTCGCCGAGCTGCGCGCGGCAGGCTACGAGGTGACCGAGTCCGACGCCAACTTCGTGCAGTTCGGCCGGTTCGCGGACGCGCACGCCACCTGGCGGCGGATCCTCGACCGGGGCGTCCTGGTCCGGGACAACGGCGTACCGGGATGGCTGCGGGTGACCGCCGGCACCCCGCAGGAGAACGACGCGTTCCTTGATGCGGTACGCGAACTGAAGAAGGAACAGGAGCAGAGCGGATGAGCCGCGTCGGGCGCGTGGAGCGCACCACCAAGGAGACCTCGGTCCTCGTCGAGATCGACCTCGACGGCACCGGCAAGACCGACATCGCCACCGGCGTCGGTTTCTACGACCACATGCTCGACCAGCTCGGCCGGCACGGTCTGTTCGACCTGACCGTGAAGACCGACGGCGACCTGCACATCGACTCCCACCACACCATCGAGGACACCGCCCTCGCGCTGGGCGCCGCCTTCAAGCAGGCCCTCGGCGACAAGGTGGGCATCTACCGCTTCGGCAACTGCACGGTCCCGCTGGACGAGTCCCTCGCCCAGGTCACCGTCGACCTGTCCGGCCGCCCCTACCTCGTGCACACCGAGCCCGAGAAGATGGCGCCGATGATCGGCGAGTACGACACCACGATGACCCGGCACATCCTGGAGTCCTTCGTGGCCCAGGCACAGATCGCGCTGCACGTGCACGTGCCGTACGGGCGCAACGCGCACCACATCGTGGAGTGCCAGTTCAAGGCGCTCGCCCGGGCCCTGCGTTACGCCTCCGAGCGGGACGCGCGCGCGGCCGGCATCCTGCCCTCCACGAAGGGCGCGCTGTGAACGGCTCCTCGACCGCGCTGATCTTCCTCGGTCTGCTCCTCGTCGGCGGCATCATCTCCTTCGTCAAGCAGAAGATGCCCACGCAGCTCATCGTCCTGCTGTCCATCGGCGCCGCGATGTGTCTCGTCGCGGGCGTCATGAGGCTGGAGGTGTGGAATTGACCGCTCCCGCCAAGCGGGTCGTCGTCTTCGACTACGGCTTCGGCAACGTCCGCTCCGCCGAGCGCGCCCTCGCGCGCACGGGAGCCGACGTCGAGATCACCCGTGACTACGACAAGGCCATGAACGCCGACGGGCTGCTCGTCCCCGGCGTCGGCGCCTTCGCCGCCTGCATGGACGGCCTGAAGGCCGCACGCGGCGACTGGGTCGTCGAACGCCGGCTGGCGGGCGGACGCCCCGTGATGGGCATCTGCGTCGGCATGCAGATCCTCTTCTCGCGCGGCATCGAGCACGGCGTCGAGGCAGAGGGCCTGGACGAGTGGCCGGGCACGGTCGGCCCCCTGGAGGCCGACGTCGTGCCGCACATGGGCTGGAACACGGTCGAGGCCCCGGCCGACTCCCAGCTCTTCGCGGGCCTGGACGCGGACGCCCGCTTCTACTTCGTGCACTCCTACGCGGTCCACGACTGGTCGCTGGAGACGCACAACCCGCTGATCGCCGCGCCCAAGGTGACCTGGTCCACGCACGGCAAGCCCTTCGTGGCCGCCGTGGAGAACGGTGCCCTGTGGGCCACCCAGTTCCACCCCGAGAAGTCCGGCGACGCCGGCGCCCAGCTCCTCACCAACTGGATCGAGACCCTGTAGAGATGAGCAAGCTCGAACTCCTCCCCGCCGTCGACGTCCGCGACGGCCAGGCCGTCCGCCTCGTGCACGGCGAGTCCGGCACCGAGACGTCCTACGGCTCCCCGCTGGAGGCCGCCCTCGCCTGGCAGCGCTCCGGCGCCGAGTGGCTGCACCTGGTCGACCTGGACGCCGCGTTCGGCACCGGGGACAACCGGGAACTGATCGCCGAGGTCGCGAAGGCCATGGACATCAAGGTCGAGCTGTCCGGCGGCATCCGCGACGACGACACCCTCGCCGCGGCCCTCGCCACCGGCTGCACCCGCGTCAACCTGGGCACGGCCGCCCTGGAGACCCCCGAGTGGGTCGCCAAGGTCATCGCCGAGCACGGCGACAAGATCGCGGTCGGACTGGACGTCCGGGGCACCACCCTGCGCGGCCGCGGCTGGACCCGCGACGGCGGCGACCTCTACGAGACGCTGGACCGCCTGAACAAGGAGGGCTGCGCCCGGTACGTCGTCACCGACATCGCCAAGGACGGCACCCTCCAGGGCCCCAACCTGGAGCTCCTGAAGAACGTGTGCGCGGCCACCGACCGTCCGGTCGTGGCGTCCGGCGGCGTGTCCTCCCTGGACGACCTGCGCGCGATCGCCGGTCTCGTGCCGGCCGGTGTCGAGGGCGCCATCGTCGGGAAGGCCCTGTACGCGAAGGCGTTCACCCTCGAAGAGGCCCTGGAGGCTGTGTCGACATGACGTCCGAAGCCGTACGGCGCGTGCAGAGCGGAAGTCCCTGGGAAGAGTCCTTCGGTTTCGCACGGGCCGTCGCGGCGGGCGACCGTGTCATCGTGGCCGGCACGACCGCGTTCAGGGGCGACGTGCTGTACGGCGACGGAGACCCGTACGAACAGACCAAGGTGGCTTTCACCACCGCGGTCGAGGCGATCGGCGAGTTCGGTCTCGCCGTCGATTCCGTGATCCGCACCCGTGTGTACCTGGCACACTCGCGCGACGTGGACGCGGCGGGCCGGGCCCACAAGGAGCTCTTCGACTCCGTGCGCCCGGCCACGACCCTGCTGGTCGTGGAGGGTTTCATCGACTCGCGGGTCCTGGTGTCAGTCGAAGTGGAAGCGTATAGAGGAGCCGTGGATTCATGACCCTGGCGGTCCGAGTCATCCCCTGCCTGGACGTGGACGACGGCCGGGTCGTCAAGGGCGTCAACTTCCAGAACCTGCGCGACGCGGGCGACCCCGTCGAGATGGCCAAGGTGTACGACGCCGAGGGCGCCGACGAGCTGACGTTCCTGGACATCACCGCCTCGTCGGGCAACCGCGAGACGACCTACGACGTGGTGCGCCGCACCGCCGAGCAGGTGTTCATCCCGCTGACCGTCGGCGGCGGCGTGCGCACCGCCGACGACGTGGACAAGCTGCTGCGGGCCGGCGCGGACAAGGTGGGCGTCAACACCGCCGCCATCGCCCGCCCCGACCTGATCCGCGAGATCGCCGAGCGCTTCGGCCGCCAGGTCCTCGTGCTGTCGGTCGACGCCCGCCGCGGCGAGGCCGGCACCTTCGAGGTGACCACCCACGGCGGCCGGCGCGGCACCGGCATCGACGCGGTCGAGTGGGCGCACCGGGCGGCCGAGCTGGGCGCGGGCGAGATCCTGCTCAACTCGATGGACGCGGACGGCACGAAGGACGGCTACGACCTCGAGATGATCGCGGCCGTCCGCAAGCACGTCTCGGTCCCGGTGATCGCCTCCGGCGGCGCCGGCCGCCTCGCCGACTTCCCTCCGGCCGTCGCGGCCGGCGCGGACGCGGTCCTGGCGGCCTCCGTCTTCCACTTCGGCGACCTGCGCATCGGTCAGGTGAAGGACACCCTGCGCGAGGCGGGCCACCCCGTCCGGTAACGCGTCGGGGCACCCCCGGATAAAGCGAAAGGAAAGTTGCGCAACAAATATTGCGCAACTTTCCTTTCGCGATTTAGCCTGACGGCATGCCGAGCCAGGAGAACCACCCCATCACCGACCTGGGCACCCTCAAGGCCCTGGCCCACCCCCTGCGCATGCAGCTCTACCGAGGACTGTGCGTGGCGCGCACGGCGACCGCCTCGCAGCTCGCCGAGCAGGCGGACGAGGCCGTCTCCCTGGTCAGCTACCACCTGCGCAAGCTCGCCGAGCACGGACTGGTCGAGCAGGCCGAACCGCAGAGCGCGGACGGCAGGGAGCGGTGGTGGCAGCCCGCGTCCGACGGCGTGACCATCCGCGACGAGAACTTCCGCGACGCCCCCGAGCGGGCGGCGGCCCACCTCGCGGCGACCCGGCTCTTCCACGACCAGCGCGCCGACATGTACCGCCGCTACCTGGACGAACGCCCCACCTGGGGCCCCGAGTGGAACTCCGCCGCGCCCGACACCGAGGCCCTGCTGCGGCTGACCCCCGCCGAGCTGGACGAACTGCGCGAGGAACTGCTCGCCCTGGCGAGGAAGTACGACGAGAAGGGCCGGGCCGCCGAGGCCGCCGGCGACACCGAGGGCCGCGAGAACGTCGCGCTCCACGTGTACGGGTTCCCGTTCCGTGTCTGAGAGGACCAGCCCCGCGATGACCGCCACCACCGTGCCCCCGCTCGCCGAAGCCGCCGGCCGCCCGGCCCACCGCGACCCCAACGTCCTGCGCTGGCTCGGCGCCTACACGTCCTCGATGATCGGCGACAGCGTCTACTACATCGCGCTGTCCTGGGCCGCCGTCCGCACCGGCACACCCTCCGAGGCGGGCATCGTGATGGCGGTGAGCGCGCTGCCCCGGGCCCTGCTCATGCTGGGCGGGGGAGTGGTCGCCGACCGGCTCGGACCGCGCCGGGTGGTCATCGGCAGCGACGCCGTGCGCTGCGCGGCCGTGCTCGCGGTGGCGGCCGTGATGTTCCTGACCTCCCCGAGCCTGTGGCTGCTCGCCCTGCTCGCGCTGGTCTTCGGCGCCGTCGACGCCGTGTTCATGCCCGCCGTGGGCGCCCTGCCCGCCAGGATCACCGGCAAGGACCAGCTCGCCCGGGTGCAGGGCATGCGGGGACTCGCCATCCGCTGCGCGAGCGTCGTCGGCGCCCCGCTCGGCGGTATCGCCGTGGCGACGGGCGGCGCGACGGCCGCCTTCACGCTGGCCGGAGCGCTGATCGCCGTCTCGGTGCCGCTGCTGATCTCGGTCCGGGTCCGCCCGGTGCCGACGGACGACCCGGCCGGGGCGGTGGCCGGTACGCCCTGGCGCGACCTCCGTGACGGACTCTCCTACATCCGCTCCCACCGCGTCCTCGCCCCGCTGATGCTGGCCATCGCCCTCGGGGACCTCGGCTTCGTCGGACCGCTGAACGTCGGCCTCACCCTGCTGGCCGACGAACGCGGCTGGGGGGCGGCGGGAATGGGCTGGGTGCTCGCCGGCTTCGGCACCGGCGCGGGCGCCGCCTCACTCCTGCTCGCCGTACGGGGACGCGTGGGCCACGCCGGACGGACCGCCGGCTGCGCGATCCTCGCGGGCTGTGTCGCCATCGGCGCCCTCGCCTTCGTACCCGGCGTGGTCGCGGCCGTCGCGGTCGCCCTGCTCGTCGGACTGCTCGCCGGGCTCAGCGGCGCACTGTGCGGCGCCCTGCTCCAGACCCAGGCCGATCCCGCCTACCTCGGCCGCGTCACCGCGGTCGCCGGCCTGGTCAGCCTGGGCATCGCACCGCTGAGCATGCCGCTGTCCGCGGCGGCCGCCGGCGCCTGGGGCACCGGCCCGGTCTTCGTGGTCAGCGCGGCCGTGTGCGGCCTCGGCGGCGTCGTCGCCCTGTGCGTCCGCGACCTGCGCCGCGCCGAACTGCCCCGCTGACCTCAGATGCCCAGCTGCTTCGTCTCGCTCAGCCTGGTGATCGCGTCCTGTTCGCCCTCCAGCTCCACCTTCGCCGCGCTCTGCCGGCCGAAGGCGAACAGCAGCAGCTCCGACGGTTCGCCCGTCGCCGTCACCACCGGCGTGCCCCGGTGGGCGACCACCGTCCGGCCGTCGGGGCGGCGCAGCACCAGACCCGTCGGGACGCCCCGCCCCAGCAGCCGGGCGACGCGCTCCAGCCGGGACCACAGGGCGTCCTGGAACACCGTGTCCAGCTCGCGCGGCGACCAGTCCGGCTGGGCGCGGCGGACGTCCTCCGCGTGGACGTAGAACTCCACCGTGTTCGCCGCCTCGTCGACCTGCTTGAGCTGGAACGGCGAGAACCGGGGCGGGCCGGTGCGGATCAGCTGGATCAGCTCCTCGTAGGGCTTCGCCGCGTATTCGTCCAGCACCCGGCCCCGATAGGACGCCAACTGCTTGATCAGGGTGCCGCCCGCGGCGTCCGGCCGGCGCTCGCGGACCACCACGTGCGCGGCGAGATCCCGGGTCCGCCAGTCGTCGCACAGGGTGGGGGCGTCCGGCCCCGCCGTCTCCAACAGGTCGGCCAGCAGAAGTCGTTCACGCTTCGCGAATGTCGACATGTCCGCCAGCCTACGGCCGCCCCCCGGGTCCGCCCAGTGGACGGCGCCGGGGCGTGTCCCGGGCGCGCGGCACAATGGGCGTCATGACCAGCAGCTCCACCGGGCGCCCCAGCCCCCTCGCCCCGGAGATCGCCGCGCGCCTCAAGCGCAGCGCCGACGGCCTCCTGCCCGCCATCGCCCAGCAGTACGACACCGGGGAGGTGCTGATGCTCGGCTGGATGGACGACGAGGCGCTGCACCGCACGCTGACCACGGGCCGCTGCACCTACTGGTCGCGCAGCCGTCGCGAGTACTGGGTCAAGGGCGACACGTCGGGGCACTTCCAGTGGGTCAAGTCCGTCGCCCTGGACTGCGACGCCGACACCGTCCTGGTCAAGGTCGACCAGGTCGGCGCCGCCTGCCACACCGGCGCCCGCACCTGCTTCGACGCCGACGTCCTGCTCGCGGACGGCACGGGTGCCGAGGCGCCCGGCGCGGCTCAGTAGGGTCTGCCCACATGGACGACAAGGACGCCATGGACCTCGACACCTTCCGCAAGCTGGCCGCCGACCGCCGGGTGATCCCGGTCAGCCGCAAGCTCCTCGCCGACGGCGACACCCCGGTCGCCCTCTACCGCAAGCTCGCCGCCGAGCGCCCCGGGACGTTCCTGCTGGAGTCCGCGGATGGGGGTACCTCCCAGGCGTTCAGCACTGGGGGAGGCCGGTCCTGGTCCCGGTACTCCTTCGTCGGCGTCCGCAGCGCCGCCACGCTCACCGAGAGGGACGGCCGGGCCCACTGGCAGGGCACCCCGCCCGTCGGCGTCCCCACCGACGGCGACCCGCTCGCCGCCCTGCGCGCCACGGTCGAGGCCCTGCACACCCCCCGCGACCTCGCCCACGACCTGGGCCTGCCGCCCTTCACAGGCGGCATGGTCGGCTACCTCGGCTACGACATCGTCCGCCGCCTGGAGAAGGTCGGCCCGGGGGAGCGCGACGACCTGAGGCTCCCCGAGCTGACGATGCTGCTCACCAGCGACCTCGCCGTCATGGACCACTGGGAGGGCTCGGTCCTGCTGATCGCCAACGCGATCAACCACAACGACCTGGAGACCGGCGTCGACGAGGCCTACGCCGACGCGATCGCCCGCCTGGACGCCATGGAGGCCGACCTCACCCGCGCGGTGGCCCAGCCTCCCGCCGCGCTGCCGCCCTCCGAGCTGCCCGAGTACACCGCGCTGTGGGGCGGCCCCGACTTCCAGGACGCCGTCGAGGACATCAAGGAGCGCATCCGCGCGGGCGAGGCCTTCCAGGTCGTCCCCTCCCAGCGCTTCGAGACACCGTGCACGGCGAGCGCCCTGGACGTGTACCGGGTGCTGCGGGCCACCAACCCGTCCCCGTACATGTACCTGCTGCGCCTCGACGGCTTCGACGTCGTCGGCTCGTCCCCCGAGGCGCTCGTCAAGGTCGAGGACGGGCGGGCCATGGTCCACCCCATCGCCGGCACCCGGCCCCGCGGCGCCACCCCGCAGGAGGACCAGGCCCTGGCCGAGGAACTGCTCGCCGACCCCAAGGAGCGCGCCGAGCACCTGATGCTGGTCGACCTCGGCCGCAACGACCTCGGACGCGTCTGCGAACCCGGCTCCGTCGAGGTCGTCGACTTCATGTCCGTCGAGCGCTACTCGCACGTCATGCACATCGTCTCGACGGTCACCGGACGGGTCGCCGAGGGCCGCACCGCCTTCGACGTCCTCACCGCCTGCTTCCCGGCCGGCACCCTCTCCGGCGCCCCCAAGCCGCGCGCCCTGCAGATCATCGACGAACTCGAACCCTCCCGCCGCGGCCTGTACGGCGGCTGCGTCGGCTACCTCGACTTCGCGGGCGACTCCGACACCGCCATCGCCATCCGCACCGCACTGCTGCGCGACGGCACCGCGTATGTGCAGGCGGGCGCCGGGATCGTCGCCGACTCCGACCCCGTCGCCGAGGACACCGAGTGCCGCAACAAGGCGGCGGCGGTGCTCCGCGCGGTGCACACGGCCAACCGACTGGGGCGATAGGGCCCTTCTCACGCCACGGATTCCGAACCCCGGGTGACGGTTCGCCCGGGGTTCGGGCGATAGTGGAGTACGTGACAGCTGTTCCTCACCCCCGCACCCCCGCCGCAGGACCCGCCCGGGCCGGCCGCCGGAGCCTCGCCGCCGCCCTGCTGTGCGGCGCGCTCGGCGCGGCCGTCGCCCTGCTCGCCACCCGGCAGGACTGGTCGGAGGGCACCGCGACCGTGGCCGGCGGCGCGTTCCCCCTGACCGCCAAGGGCAGCGACGTCACGGGCGTCCCCGCGGCCCTCGCGATAGTGGGCCTCGCCGCGCTCGTCGCCGTCTTCGCCGTCCGCCGCACCGGCCGCTTCGCCGTGGCCGCCGTGCTCGCGCTGAGCGGCGCGGGCACCGTCGCCGCGGCCCTGGCCGGCGCCTCCGACAGCTCCGCGCTGGACGAGAAGGCCGCCAAGGCGGCCGGCGACACCTCGGCCACCGTGGACGCCCTCTCCCACACCGCCTGGCCCTACGTCGCGGCCGCCGGCGGCGTGCTGATCCTGCTGGCCGGGCTGCTCGCCCTGCGCTACGGCAAGCTGTGGCCCGCCATGTCCGGCCGCTACGAACGCGACGGCACCCCCCGTCCGCGCCGCACCGCCCGGACCGTGGACCCCGACCGCCCCGAGGACCTGTGGAAGGCCCTGGACCGGGGCGAGGACCCGACGGGCGCCTGACCCGGCCCGACCACGCGGTTCGGCCGCGCGGGCGGGGGCACTCGTACCCGCGCCACGCACCACCGGGGCGTCCGGCTCGCACGCCACGCGCGCGTGGAGCGCACCCCCGGTCACGGCGCGCGCGCCCGTGCGGGACAATGGGCGCGAGCGTCCAGCTCAGACACGTACACAGCAACGAGGAGCAAGCAATGGCGGGCAGCAGCCACGGTCACACCCCGGCCGCCTGGGCGGGTGTCATCATCACCTTCATCGGTTTCTGCATCGCGGGCGTGTTCATGGTGGCGGCCCAGCCGGTGGGCTTCTGGGTCGGCATGGCGGTCGTGCTCCTCGGCGGCGTCGTGGGCTTCATCATGCGCTCGATGGGCCTCGGCCAGCCGAAGGAGAGCCACCCGGTGCACCAGGTCGCCGACAACCGGGCGCCGGCCGGCGCCAAGGGCTGACCCGTCCGCGGTCGCGCAGTACTCCCTGAGGGGTGGACCGGCACCTGGTGCCGGGACCGCCCCTCACGTGCGTGTACGGCCCGTGCCGGGCAGAATGCGGGGCGTGGACGCCGACAGCCGCACACCGGCCCCGACGAGGCCCCTGCCCGCCACGGACGCACGGGCCGTGACCGCCCGCATGGCCGTGCCGGCCGGGGTGCTGGCGGCGGTCGTGGGCGCCTTCGCCTACGTGGGAAGCGTGGACCCCAACGAGCCCGGCCACTACCCCGTCTGCCCCCTGCTCCGCCTCACCGGCCTCTACTGCCCCGGCTGCGGGGGCCTGCGCAGCGCCCACGCGTTCGTCCACGGAGACGTGCTCACCGCGCTGCACGCCAACGCGCCGGCCGTACTCGGCTATCTGGGCTTCGCCGTGCTGTGGACCGTCTGGGTGGTCCGCACGGTGCGCGGCCGCCCCGTCAGACTCGACCTGGGCCCGGTGCACCTGTGGACCCTGGGCACGTTGCTGCTGGTCTTCACCGTTGTCCGGAACCTGCCGTTCGGCGGCTGGCTCCACCCTTGATCATGCGGTGAACGTCCAGGTAGTGGGACCGGCGTCGACCGGATGCGGGACGGCCGCCCCGCTGCGGATACCATCGGAGTGACCATCGGTTTCGCCGTCTGAAAGGGGGCCGCTCGCGTGAGTGTGCTCGACGAGATCATCGACGGAGTCCGTGCCGACCTCGCGGAACGGCAGGCGCGCGTCAGCCTCGACGAGCTCAAGGAGCGCGCGGCCAAGGCTCGCCCCGCCAAGGACGGTGTGAGCGCCCTGCGGGGCGACGGCGTCAAGGTCATCTGCGAGGTGAAGCGCTCCAGCCCCTCCAAGGGCGCGCTGGCCGCCATCGCCGACCCGGCCGGACTCGCCGCGGACTACGAGGCGGGCGGCGCGGCCGTCATCTCCGTCCTCACCGAGCAGCGCCGCTTCGGCGGCTCGCTGGCCGACCTGGACTCCGTCCGCGCGCGCGTGGACATCCCCGTGCTGCGCAAGGACTTCATCGTCACGTCGTACCAACTGTGGGAGGCCCGGGCGCACGGCGCCGACCTCGTGCTGCTGATCGTCGCGGCCCTCGACCAGCCGGCCCTGGAGTCGCTGATCGAGCGCGCCGAGTCCATCGGACTCACCCCGCTGGTCGAGGTGCACGACGAGGACGAGGTCGAGCGTGCGGTGGACGCGGGCGCCAAGGTCATCGGCGTCAACGCGCGCAACCTGAAGACCCTCGAGGTCGACCGCGGCACCTTCGAGCGGGTCGCCCCGGAGATCCCCGCGCACATCGTCAAGGTCGCCGAGTCCGGCGTCCGCGGCCCGCACGACCTCATCGCCTACGCCAACGAGGGCGCCGACGCCGTCCTGGTCGGCGAGTCCCTGGTCACCGGCCGCGACCCGAAGACCGCCGTCTCCGACCTGGTCGCCGCGGGCGAACACCCGGCACTCCGCCACGGCCGCGGCTGACCCCCCGCTAGGCTGACCCCGATGACTCGCACCATGACCCCCGTGGACCGGTACGCCCGCCTCGCGCGCGGCTGCCGGCCCCGAGGCTGCCGCGCGCCCGCCCGCCGGGTCCACGGCCGCCGGGTGAGGTATGTCATCGGGGACGAGCCGGGACAGGTGAACGGCATGCGATGGCACCGGCGCCCCGCAAGGGGCGCGGGGAGCTGCGCGAGCAACCACACACGGCCCGCGGCCGACAGATAGGTCCCCGCCCCCACGGCGATCAGTCACCACCAGACACTCACCGTGAGGTACACGCATGCCCAGCACCTTCTTCATCCCCGACCCGGAGGGTCAAGTCCCCTCCGCCGAGGGCTACTTCGGCGCCTTCGGCGGCAAGTTCATCCCGGAGGCCCTCGTCGCCGCGGTCGACGAGGTCGCCGTCGAGTACGACAAGGCCAAGTCCGACCCGGAGTTCGCCAAAGAGCTGGACGACCTCCTCGTCCACTACACCGGCCGCCCGTCCTCCCTCACGGAGGTCCCCCGCTTCGCCGAGCACGCCGGCGGAGCGCGGATCTTCCTCAAGCGCGAGGACCTCAACCACACCGGCTCGCACAAGATCAACAACGTGCTCGGCCAGGCCCTGCTCACCAAGCGGATGGGCAAGACCCGCGTGATCGCCGAGACCGGCGCGGGCCAGCACGGCGTGGCGACGGCCACGGCTTGCGCGCTGTTCGGCCTCGACTGCACCATCTACATGGGCGAGATCGACACCCGGCGCCAGGCCCTCAACGTGGCCCGCATGCGCATGCTCGGCGCCGAGGTCATCGCGGTGAAGTCCGGCAGCCGCACCCTCAAGGACGCCATCAACGAGGCGTTCCGCGACTGGGTCGCCAACGTCGACCGCACCCACTACCTGTTCGGCACGGTCGCCGGCCCCCACCCCTTCCCGGCGATGGTCCGCGACTTCCACCGCGTCATCGGCGTCGAGGCCCGCCGCCAGATCCTGGAGCAGGCGGGACGCCTCCCCGACGCGGCGGTCGCCTGCGTCGGCGGCGGCTCCAACGCCATCGGCCTCTTCCACGCCTTCATCCCCGACCCGGACGTCCGCCTCATCGGCTGCGAGCCCGCGGGACACGGCATCGAGACCGGCGAGCACGCGGCCACCCTGACCGCGGGCGAGCCCGGCATCCTGCACGGCTCCCGCTCCTACGTCCTGCAGGACGACGAGGGTCAGATCACCGAGCCCTACTCGATCTCGGCCGGCCTGGACTACCCGGGCATCGGGCCCGAGCACGCCTACCTCAAGGACTCCGGCCGCGGCGAGTACCGCGCGGTCACCGACGACGCCGCCATGCAGGCCCTGCGTCTGCTGTCGCGCACCGAGGGCATCATCCCGGCCATCGAGTCCGCCCACGCGCTGGCCGGCGCCATCGAGGTCGGCAGGGAACTGGGCAAGGACGGGCTGATCGTGGTCAACCTGTCCGGCCGCGGCGACAAGGACATGGACACCGCCGCCCGCTACTTCGGGCTGTACGACACCGACGCCGAGGTCGCCGAGGACGCCTCCGGCACCGCCGAGATCGAGGGGGACGCCAAGTGAGCGGGAACGTGCGGCTGCTGAACGACACCCTCGCCGCGGCGAAGGCCGAGGGCCGTGCCGCCCTCATCGCCTACCTGCCGGCCGGCTTTCCGACCGTGGACGGCGGAATCGCGGCGGTGAAGGCCGCGCTCGACGGCGGCGCCGACGTCGTCGAGGTGGGCCTGCCCCACAGCGACCCGGTGCTCGACGGCCCGGTCATCCAGACCGCCGACGACATCGCCCTGCGCGGCGGCGTGAAGATCGCCGACGTGATGCGCACGGTCCGCGAGGCGCACGAGGCCACCGGCAAGCCGATCCTCGTCATGACGTACTGGAACCCCATCGACCGCTACGGGGTCGAGCGCTTCACCGCCGAGCTGGCCGAGGCGGGCGGCGCCGGGTGCATCCTGCCCGACCTGCCCGTGCAGGAGTCCGCGCTGTGGCGGGAGCACGCCGACAAGCACGGGCTCGCCACCGTCTTCGTGGTCGCGCCCAGCAGCAAGGACGCACGGCTGGCCGAGATCACCGCGGCCGGCAGCGGCTTCGTCTACGCCGCCTCCCTCATGGGCGTCACCGGGACCCGCGAGTCGGTCGGCGCGCAGGCCGAGGAGCTGGTGCGGCGCACCCGCGCCACCACCGACACCCCGGTCTGCGTCGGCCTCGGCGTCTCCAACGCCGCGCAGGCCGCCGAGGTGGCCGGCTTCGCCGACGGCGTGATCGTCGGCTCCGCCTTCGTCAAGCGGATGCTGGACGCCCCCGACGACGCGGCCGGCCTGGAGGGCGTCCGCGCGCTCGCCGCCGACCTCGCGAAGGGCGTGCGCGGCCGGGCGTGACGGCAGGCATGTGACAGAGGGTCCCCCGTACGGGTGGACCTGCGACCGGGGAGGCGCTGTGCGCCTCCCCGGTTCGTTCTGCGGGGTGTGAGCGAGAAGAACCGAGACGGAAAGCGCACCGCCCGCGAGAAGCTGGCGGCCCAGCGCGAGAAGCAGAAGTCCAGGGACAAGCGCCGGCGCGCGCTGATCGTGGGCGCGTCCGTGGTCTGCGTGCTGGGCCTGGCCGCGGTGATCGGCGTGGTCGCCGCGAACGCGGGGAAGGACGACGGAAGCGAGTCGGCCGGCCCGGTCGTGGCCCCCTCGGGAGCCTTGGGCAAGGACAGCCTCGCCATCCCCGTCGGCAAGGAGAGCGCCAAGTCGACGCTCACCGTCTGGGAGGACTTCCGCTGCCCGGCCTGCAAGGCCTTCGAGCTGGCGTACCGCGACACCATCCACGAGCTCACCGCCGCCGGACAGCTCAAGGTCGAGTACCACCTGGCGACGATCATCGACGGCAACATGGGCGGCAGCGGCTCCCGCAAGGCGGCCAACGCCGCGGCCTGCGCCCAGGACGCCGGCAAGTTCCCGGCGTACCACGACGTGCTCTACGACAACCAGCCCGAGGAGACCGACGACGCCTTCGCCGACAACGGCAAGCTGATCGGGCTGGCCGGCAAGGTGGACGGCCTGGACACCCCCGCCTTCCAGAAGTGTGTGAAGGACGGCACGCACGACAGCTGGGTCGAGAAGTCCAACAAGGCCTTCCTCGCCGGCGGCTTCAGCGGCACGCCGACCGTGCTGCTGGACGGCAGGAACATCTACAAGGAGGACTCGATGACCCCGGCCAAGCTGAAGCAGCTCGTCCAGGACGCCGACCGATAGGCCGCCGCGGGCACCCGCCCGTTACGGACCCGTAGCCGGGCTGGTCGACGCGGCACCCGTCCCACACGGTAGCGTCGACCCTGCCATGGAACTTGCCTTCATTCCCAGCCCGTCGCGCGGGGTGCTGCACCTCGGTCCCATCCCGCTGCGCGGCTATGCGTTCTGCATCATCATCGGCGTCTTCGTTGCCGTCTGGCTCGGCAACAAGCGCTGGATCGCCCGGGGCGGGCGGGCCGGCACGGTGGCCGACATCGCGGTCTGGGCCGTTCCCTTCGGCCTGATCGGCGGCCGGCTCTACCACGTGATCACGGACTACGAGCTGTACTTCAGCGAGGGCCGCGACTGGGTGGACGCCTTCAAGATCTGGGAGGGCGGCCTCGGCATCTGGGGCGCGATCGCGCTCGGCGCGCTCGGCGCCTGGATCGGCGCCCGGCGCCGGGGCATCCCGATGCCCGCGTACGCCGACGCCGTCGCCCCCGGCATCGCCCTCGCCCAGGCGCTGGGCCGCTGGGGCAACTGGTTCAACCAGGAGCTGTACGGACGGCCCACCGACCTGCCCTGGGCGCTGAAGATCACCTCCTCGGCCGACGGGCGGGTGCCGGGCACGTACCACCCGACGTTCCTGTACGAGTCGCTGTGGTGCATCGGCGTCGCGCTGCTCGTCATCTGGGCCGACCGCCGCTTCAAGCTCGGCCACGGCCGGGCGTTCGCGCTGTACGTCGCCGCGTACTGCGCCGGCCGCTTCTGGATCGAGTACATGCGCGTCGACGACGCCCATCACATCCTGGGCCTCAGGCTGAACAACTGGACCGCGCTCTTCGTGTTCCTGCTCGCCGTCGTCTACATGGTGGTCTCGGCGCGGCTGCGGCCGGGCCGGGAGGCCGTGGTGGAGCCGGGTGCCGAGGACTCCGGCACGGACGCCGGGGACGACGCGAAGAAGGATGCCGGGACTCCCGAGGACGCCAAGGGCACCGAGGCTGCCGGGCCTTCCGAGGAGGGCAAGGACGGCGAGGACGCCGTGAAGGACGTGAAGAACGGCGCCGACTCGGCCAGCAAGGGCTGACGGCCCGCCGTACGTCACCGAGGGCGCCCGGGGAGGATCCGGGCGCCCTCGGCGTGTCTCAGGCGAGGACGGGACGCCGGGCCAGGGACAGCGTCCGGCGGGCCGTCGCCACCACCGCCGCGTCGATGAACCGCCCGTCCGGCAGCGCCTGGGCCCCCGGCTGCGCGGTGGCCGCCTTGACGATGGTCTCCGCCTCCTCCAGCTCCCGCTCGGTCGGCAGGTAGGCCCGCTCGATGATCGGCAGCTGACGCGGGTGGATCGCGGCGCGGCCGAGGAAACCCAGGGCACGGCCGTGCGCGCAGGACGCCGCGAGACCCTCCAGGTCCCGGGTGTCCGGATGCACCGTCTGCGACGGCGGCGCCAGCCCCGCCGCCCGCGCGGCCACCACCACGCGGGCCCGCGACCAGTCCAGGCCCGCGTCACCCCGTACGCCGAGGTCGGCGCTGAGATCCGCCTCGCCGAGGGCGATGCCGCGCAGCGACGGGTGGGCGGCGGCGATCGCGTACGCCCGTTCCACTCCCAGGGCCGTCTCCAGCAGCGCGTACAGCGGCGGCCCGCCGGTCGCCTCGGCGACGGCGGCGATCTGCCCCGGGGACGTCACCTTGGGCAGCCGCAGCCCGGCCAGCCCCGGCAGCGCGGCCACCGCCGCCAGGTCCGCGGCGGCCAGCGGTCCGTCCAGGGCGTTCACCCGCACGTGCACCGGCACCGGCTGCGGGTCGGTGAGCAGCTCGGCGGTGCAGGCGCGGGCGTACTCCTTGCGGTCGGGGGCGACCGCGTCCTCCAGGTCGATCACCACCACGTCGGCCCCGGCGGCCAGCGCCTTGGCGACCACCCGGGGCCGGTCCCCGGGGGCGTACAGCCAGGTCAGTGCGGGGGCCGTCATACGACACCCGCCTCGCGCAGCTCCTTCACGTCCGCCTGGGTCAGCCCCAGCTCGGTCAGCACCTCCTCGGTGTCCGCGCCGTGCGGCCGGCCGGCCCAGCGGATCGCGCCGGGGGTGACGGAGAGCCGGAACAGCACGTTCTGCATGCGCAGCGGCCCCAGCTCGGGATCGTCGACCGTGGTGACCGTGTCGAGGGCCTGGTACTGAGGGTCCGCCATCACGTCCCGCACGTCCTGTACCGGGGCGACGGCCGCCTCCGCCTTCTCGAAGGCGGCGAGCACGTCGGCACGGGTGTGCCGGGCGATCCAGTCGCCGACCGCCGCGTCCAGCACGTCCGCGTGCCGGGCCCGGTCGGCGCCCGTCGCGAACCACGGCTCGTCGATCAGCTCCGGGCGGCCCACCAGATGCATCACGCGTTCGGCGACCGACTGCGCGGAGGTGGAGACCGCGACCCAGGTGCCGTCGGCGGTGCGGTACGTGTTGCGTGGGGCGTTGTTCTGGGAGCGGTTCCCGGTGCGCGGCTGGACGTGGCCGAGCTGGTCGTACCAGATCGGCTGCGGGCCCAGCACGGTCAGGATGGGCTCGATGATCGCCATGTCCACGACCTGGCCCTCGCCGGTGAGGTCACGGGCGGACAGGGCCGTCATCACGGCGTACGCGGTCGCCAGCGCGGCGATCGAGTCGGCCAGCCCGAACGGAGGCAGGGTCGGCGGGGCGTCCGGCTCGCCGGTCATCGCCGCGAAGCCGCTCATGGCCTCGGCGAGGGTGCCGAAGCCGGGGCGGCGCGCATAGGGGCCGAACTGACCGAAGGCCGTGACCCGGGCGAGGACCAGGCGCGGATTGACCGCGGACAGCTCGTCCCAGCCCAGATCCCACTTCTCCAGGGTGCCCGGGCGGAAGTTCTCGATGATCACGTCAGCGGTCGCCGCGAGGCGGAGCAGGGTGGTCCGGCCGCCGGGCTTGGACAGGTCGAGGGTGAGGGTGCGTTTGTTGCGGCCCAGCAGCTTCCACCACAGGCCGATGCCGTCCTTCGACGGGCCGTGACCCCGGGAGGGGTCGGGGCGGGTGGGGTGCTCGACCTTGACGACGTCGGCGCCGAAGTCGCCGAGCAGGGTGGCGGCGAGCGGGCCCGCGAAGAGGGTGGCGAGATCGAGGACGCGCAGGCCCGCCAGGGGGGCCGGCACGGGCAGGGGCGCGGGGGGAGTCACGACGGGCCGGGGCATGAGCGGGTGGCCTCCGTGTGGGTGAGGTGGGCGAGGGTGTCGAAGCCGATGCCGTCGAAGTCGCCCACCGACGTGGCCAGGCGGTTCTTCAGCGGCGCCGTCCACTGCTCGGGCAGGGCGGCCGGGGAACCGGCGAGCAGGCCGGCGACGCTGCCGGCGGTGGCTCCGTTGGAGTCGGTGTCCCAGCCCCCCGACACGGCCCGGCAGACCGAGCCGGCGAAGTCGCCGTCCGCGTGGGTGAGGGCGGCGGCGATCAGCGCGGTGTTGGGGACGGCGTGGACCCAGTGGTGGGCGGGGGAGTGGGTGGCGTGCAGCTCGTCCACGACCGTGTCGAAGTCGTCGTACGTCCCGGCGAGCCGGACGGCGTGGCGGACGGCCCCGGCGAGGCGCGAGCCGGGCGGGACGACCGAGAGGCCGGTGCGCAGGCAGGCGTGGACGTCGTGGGTGCCGGTGGCGGCGTCGGCGATCACGGCCGCCGCGAACATCGCCGCGTGGACGCCGCTCGCGGTGTGGGTGAGGACCGCGTCGCGATGCGCCTGCGCTGCGGCGCCGGCCGGGTCGCCGGGGTGGGTCCAGCCGTGCACGTCGGCGCGGATCAGGGCGCCGATCCACTCGCGGAAGGGATTGCGGTGGCTTGCCGTGGCCGGAGGTTCGAGGCCGGCGAGCAGATTGCGGTAGGCGACGCGCTCGGCGGTGAAGACACGGCCGGCGGGCAGCTCGTCGAGCCAGACGCGGGCGACGTCGGCGGTGGTGAAGGCGCGGCCGTGGCGCCGGAGGAGCAGGAGGCCCAGGAGAGGGAAGTTGAGGTCGTCGTCCTCGGGCATGCCGTCGATGTTCTCGGCGAGGGAGGTGGCCGCGGAGCGGCGGTTCCAGGGATGTGCGGCGAGCACCTCGTCGGGGACGCCGCGGGCCGTGAAGTACGAGGCCGGCGGCCAGTTCCCGGCGGCCTGTGCGAGGCGGCGGATGCCGGTCAGGGGGAGCTTCTCGACGGGCTTGCCGAGCAGGCAGCCGGCGGCCCGGCCCAGCCAGGCGGCCTCCAGGCGCTCGGTGTACGCGGCCGGGGGCGCGGTGGCGCGCGGCGCGGGCCACCGCGGGCACCTGGCCCTGACGGCGTCCAGCTCCGTCGGTTCGTCGGCCGCCGAGGCACTCGGCAGGGCGGCCAACTCGTCCAGCAGCTCCTCCGCCAGCAGACGCAGGGCCGGGGAGGCCGGCTCGGGGGACGCGCCCGCCCGGTCGGGGGCGTCGCGGCCGCCCGCCGCGCGCCAGCGGGCGGCGACCGCCGACGCGTCCCGGCCGTCCAGCGCGGCCTGGCGGAGTTCGTGGCCGATCAGGTCCTCCGGCTGGACCCAGGTCAGTCGGAGCATCCCGCGCCTCCGATCGCGGTGAACGCCCGCTCGTGGGCGCGGCGCCGCTCGACGTCCCGCGCGAAGACCTCACGGGCCACCTCGGTCAGTGTCGTCGCCGGCTCCCACAGGTCCAGGCGGCTCGCCTCCGCGACCGTCTTCGCCCAGTCCTCGGGGACGGGGGAGCCCAGCGCCCCGGCCAGCGCGCCCGCCATGGTGGCGATGGAGTCGCAGTCGCGGCCGTAGTTGACCGCGCCGAGCACCGCGTGACGGTAGTCGCCGCCGGACACCAGCAGCATGCCCAGCGCGACCGGGAGCTCCTCGATCGCGTGCAGCCGGGACGGGCGACGGGCGCCGAGGGAGGGGCGCCGGTAGTCGGGCCCGACCGTGTCGTACGGCGCGACCGCCTCCCGCAGCGGCGCGAGCGCCGGCTCGAACTCCGAGTACCGCGAGGCCACCTCGCCGACCGCCTCGATCGCCGCCCGGGTGCCGTCCTTCGCCAGGGAGAGACAAGCCGACAGCACCGTGTCCGGGGTGGCGCCGGGAGCGCAGGCCGCGGCGACGGCCGCCGCGAAGACCCCGGCCGCCTCACGGCCGTACGACGACTGGTGGGCGCCCGCGACGTCCAGCGCCTCGGCGTAGGCGGCAGCCGGAGCGGCGGCGTTGACCAGGCCGACCGGGGCCATGTACATCGCCGCGCCGCAGTTGACGATGTTGCCGGTGCCGGCCTCGCGCGGGTCGACGTGGCCGTAGTGGATCCTGGCCACCAGCCACTTCTCCGCGAGGAAGATCCGCTGGAGCGGGAGCGCCTCCGCCTCCAGCTCCGGGATCCAGCGCGGGTGCGTCATCAGGTCCGGGACCAGGTGCTCGGCGACCGCGTAGGCGTCGAGATGGCCGCGGACCGTGGCGTAGACCCGGACCAGCGCGTGGGTCATCAGGGTGTCGTCGGTGACGTGGCCGTCGCCCTTGTGGTACGGCGCGATGGGGCGGGCGGTGCGCCAGGCGTCGCCGTTCCAGGGGCCGACGACGCCGTGGATCCGGCCGCCGTGGCGTTCGAGGATCTGCTCGGGGGAGTAGCCCTCGACCGGGCCGCCGAGCGCGTCGCCGACGGCCGCGCCGACGAGGGCGCCGGTGACGCGTTCCTCCAGGCTCGCCGTGCCGTGCTGCGAGGTGCGGGCTGTCATGGTGTGCGTCCTCCTTCGGGTCGGGGCCGTTGCGTGGCGTGCAGGAGCCCGGCGAGTTCCACCAGGTCCGTGCCGGTGAGCCGGGGCAGCACACAGCCCGGCAGTGTGCGGCAGGCCTCGCGCCAGGGCGCGGGGATCGAGGCGCCGCCGCCCAGCGCGCCGGTGAGGGCGCCCGCCAGGGCGGGGGCGGAGTCGGCTACCCGGGAGAGGCAGGCCGCCGCCGGCACGGCCTCGGCGATCCGGCCCCGGGCGGCCCGGGCCAGGGCGAGGGCGACCGGGACGGTCTCGGCGGCGGCGACGCCGTAGCTGTAGACGTGGTCGACGATCTGGTGCTCCAGCAGCGGCACCAGGGCGAACGCGCTCTCCGCCTCGGTGGTGAGGGCGAGCGCCTGCCGGGCGTTGCGGCCGATCTCGGTCTCCTCGGGGAGTTCGGCCAGCGCGGCGTCCACGCAGGCCCCCACGTCGCCGCCGCCGAGGGCACAGGCCAGTGCCGCCGCCATGGCCCGGGCGCCGTGCACGCCGTCGCCGTCCTGGGTGTAGCGGGCGTCGAACTCGGCGAGGTCGGCGGCGAGGCGCGGGGCGCCGGGGTGGGCGACGGCGAGGACGCAGGCCCGGACGCAGGCGGCGTCGTCGAAGTAGTGCGGGTTGTCGTGGCCGGTGGCGGGCGGGCGCAGGCCGGTGGCGAGGTTGCCGAGACCGGCCCGCACCGAGATGCGGGCGCGCAGCGGCAGCACCGCCGACTCGACCTCGGGGGCGCGGTCCGCCGCGGCGGCGACCTCGCTGGCGGCGGCGTTCCAGGTGAGGTCGATCGCGGCGCGGGTCCGGCGCTCCCGGCTCAGGTCGCCGAGCGCGCCGTCGTCCCCGGCGCGCAGCAGGGCCTCCGCCGCGAACGCCGCCCACTCGGCGTCGTCCGACGGGCCGAGGCGCAGGGGCTCCGGGTTCTGGTTCAGCGCGATGGGGACGGGGAGGGTGGTGGTCGCGTTCTGCTCGGCGAACGTGTCCAGCTCGCGGGTGAGACGCCGCGTCCACTCGGGCATCCGCGCCGCCCGGTGCCGGGCGGCGGGCCACCCCGCCGCGTCCCCGGCGGCGAGCCCGAGCAGCAGCCCCTCGACCCGCCGCAGATCGGCGGGCGCCGCCGGGCCGGTGCGTTCGGGGGCGGGCGGGGCCGGCCGCGGCGCGCCGGGACGGGTGGGCGCTGGAGGGCTGGTCCGGCCGGTGCCGGCGGCCGTGGTGAGGGCCTGGGGTTCGGGGCGGTGCGGGCTGCCGGCGGTGGGCTGGTCCACATCGTCCGAGGTGGCGACGTACGCCGTGGTGGCCGGTTCCTCGCCGGCCGAACGGGAGCGGGTCACGGCCACACCCCCACCGCGCCGGCGTGCTCGCCGGCGGCGCCGCTCCCCGTGCGCCGGTCCGTGCCGCCCCCTCGTGACGGCCGCTCGGCGGGGTCGCCCCGGGTGGGCCGGCCGGTGGCGGCGCGCTCCGGAGGGCCCGCGTCGACTCGTGCGGGTGGGGCGGCGGCCCCGCTGTCCGGCGGGCGCGCGGCCGGTACCAGGAGGTCCGCGATGTCCAGTACGTGGTGGCCGCTCATCGCCGGCAGGCAGGTGCCGCGCGCCGGGCCGATGGCCGCGGCCCACTCGGGCGGGATGGCCGAGAGGCCCCGGCTCGCCCCGGCCAGCGCGCCCGCCACCGCCGCCGTGGTGTCCGCGTCGCGGCCCATGTTCACGGCCGTCAGCACCGCGTCCGTGAAGTCCCCGTCGGCCGCCGCGAAGGCCCCGAAGGCGAGGGCGACCGCCTCGGGGGCGAGGTCCGTCCAGGGGTAACCGCCGATGACCACCGCGGAGCGCACCGCGCGTTCGCCGAGGTGGGCCGCCGTCATCGCGCGGCGCAGACAGCGGGCCGTCCAGGAGTCGTCCGGCACCACCGCCAGCGCCGAGGCCACCACCGCGACGGCCGGCGCCCCCGTCATCGCCGCCGCGACCCCCGCGGCCACCGCCTGGCCACCGTAGATGCCCTCGCCGTCGTGGCTGACCGAGCCGTCGATCGCCACCAGCCGGGCCGCCTCGGCGGGACGGCCGGCCGCGAAGACGCCGTGCGGTGCGGCCCGCATGGCCAGTCCGTCGCTCCAGGCGTGGCGGTGCTGGGCGGAGACGGGGGCGGCCAGCCCGCGGCGCAGGTTCTCCAGCGTGCCGCGCTCGCTGAAGCCCGCACCCCGGAAGGGCCCCTCCTCCCGGTCCGCGATCCACTCGTGCCAGGCCGCCTCCACATGGGCCGGGGTGAGGGCAGAGCCGTGCCGGGCCAGCAGCAGCCCCGAGAAGATCGCGTACTCCGTGTCGTCCGTGCCGGACGGCCGCTCCGCCACGTATCCCGTGATGCGGCCCCAGCGGGCGCGGATCTCGGAGGGCTTCAGGTTCTCCGCCGGTGCCCCGAGGGCGTCCCCGACGGCCAGACCGAGCAGTGCGCCGCGCGCCCGTTCGCGGAGCCCGGCGGCGTCCCCCGGGGCGGGGACCGAGGGAATGCAGGCGGTGGATGCCATGCGGCCTCTCCTCTCAGGCGGCGCCCGAAGAGGCGCACAGCCCTTTGCGGAACTGTCCCCGGTGCGGCTCGCGGCGCAGCCTCACACGCCCCAGCGTCACCCGGTCGACATATGGGCGAGCATGATCACGGATGAGCGTCCGAGCGTAAAAGTGCAGGTAAGCCCAGCCTTTCCTTGCTGGCGAGACGGAAATGACCGCCGTACATTTGGCGTTGTCGAAAAGTAGAACCCGTCCAAACAGATTCGTGGGGGATCATCCGTGGCCATCATCGAGACCGAGGCGGCGCTGCATGTGGCGCATCGTGACAACCACACACACCGCGACGTGAACGGCGGCTGGCTGCGCCCCGCCGTCTTCGGCGCGATGGACGGGCTGGTCTCCAACCTCGCCCTGATCACCGGCGTCGCCGGCGGTGCGGCCGGTCAGCAGACCGTCGTGCTCAGCGGTCTCGCGGGCCTCGCCGCCGGCGCCTTCTCCATGGCGGCCGGCGAGTACACCTCCGTCGCCTCGCAGCGCGAGCTCGTCGAGGCCGAGCTGGCCGTCGAGCGCCGGGAGCTGAAGAGGTTCCCGAAGGACGAGGAGGCCGAGCTGGCCGCCCTCTACGAGGCGCGGGGCGTCGAGCCGGAGCTCGCCCGCGAGGTCGCCCGGCAGCTGTCCCGCGACCCGGAGCAGGCCCTGGAGATCCATGCCCGCGAGGAGCTGGGCATCGACCCCGGCGACCTGCCGTCGCCGCTGGTCGCGGCCGTGTCGTCCTTCGGTTCGTTCGCCGTCGGCGCCCTGCTGCCCGTCCTGCCCTTCCTGCTCGGCGCCAGTGCGCTGTGGCCCGCCGTGCTGCTGGCGCTGGCCGGCCTGTTCCTGTGCGGCGCGGTGGTGGCCAGGGTGACGGCGCGCAGCTGGTGGTTCAGCGGGCTGCGGCAGCTCGCGCTGGGCGGTGCGGCGGCCGGTGTGACGTACGTCCTGGGCGGCCTGTTCGGAACGGCCGTAGGATAGCCCGGCTCGAACTTATGCGTCAGGCCGCATAAGTAGTCGTTACTCGCTGGTTTCGAGTGCGTGACCACCGGGCATGAGCCGTAAGCGCTGTGGGCAACGACGCCTGCCGTGCACGCGCGGGGTGGGCGACGACGCCCCCTCCGCCCCCTGGACCGACGGACACCGACCTGTCCGCTCCGGTCCCCACAGCTTCCGTCGCCGGGACCGGATACCCCTGTCCGGACCCCTGCGATGTCCGCATGGTGGAACGGATTATCCCGGTCAACGAGAACCGCTCCATCATGTAACCTGCATCAAATTTTGCACTCCAGCAGAGGGCCAACGTCGTCCCTCGGCACTTTGCCCCATGCCACCTGACGACGACGGGAGAGCCGATGCGTACGCCGCGCCAGCCGTCCCAGCATTCCGCGAATGGCCAGAACTGGTCCTTCATGGATGCTCGCCCTGCTGCGCAGGGTATGTACGACCCCCGCAACGAGCACGACGCCTGCGGCGTCGGCTTCGTCGCCACCCTCACGGGCGAGGCGTCCCACACCCTGGTCGACCAGGCACTCACCGTGCTGCGCAACCTCGAGCACCGCGGCGCCACCGGCTCCGAGCCCGACTCGGGCGACGGTGCGGGCATCCTCTCCCAGGTGCCGGACGCCTTCTTCCGCGAGGTGGCCGGATTCGAACTGCCCGAGGCCGGGGCGTACGCCGTCGGCATCGCCTTTCTGCCGGTCGACGGCACCGAGGACGCCGCCGCGCGGATCGAGACGATCGCCGCCGAGGAGGGCCTCACCGTCCTCGGCTGGCGCGAGGTCCCCGTCGCCCCGCAGCTGCTCGGCGCCACCGCCCGTTCGACCATGCCGGCCTTCCGTCAGATCTTCGTGACCGACGGGGTCTCCCAGGGCATCGCCCTCGACCGCCGCGCCTTCGCGCTGCGCAAGCGCGCCGAGCGCGAGGTGGGCGTCTACTTCCCGTCGCTGTCCGCGCGGACCATCGTCTACAAGGGCATGCTGACCACCGGCCAGCTGGAGCCCTTCTTCCCGGACCTGTCCGACCGCCGCTTCGCGTCCGCGATCGCGCTCGTGCACTCCCGGTTCTCCACGAACACCTTCCCGTCGTGGCCGCTCGCCCACCCGTACCGCTTCGTCGCGCACAACGGCGAGATCAACACGGTCAAGGGCAACCGCAACTGGATGGTCGCCCGCGAGTCCCAGCTCGTCTCCGACGTCTTCGGCTCCTCCTCGGACCTGGAGCGGCTCTTCCCGATCTGTACGCCGGACGCCTCGGACTCCGCATCCTTCGACGAGGTCCTGGAGCTGCTGCACCTCGGCGGGCGCTCGCTGCCGCACTCCGTGCTGATGATGATCCCGGAGGCGTGGGAGAACCACGACTCCATGGACCCGGACCGGCGCGCCTTCTACCAGTTCCACTCCACGATGATGGAGCCCTGGGACGGCCCCGCCTGCGTCACCTTCACCGACGGCACCCAGGTCGGCGCGGTCCTCGACCGCAACGGCCTGCGTCCCGGCCGCTACTGGGTCACCGACGACGGCCTCGTCGTCCTCGGCTCCGAGGTCGGCGTCCTCGACATCGACCCGGCCAAGGTCGTCCGCAAGGGCCGCCTCCAGCCCGGCCGCATGTTCCTCGTGGACACCGCCGAGCACCGCATCATCGAGGACGACGAGATCAAGGCCGCCCTCGCGGCGGAGCAGCCGTACGCCGAATGGGTCGAAGCCGGCGAGATCGAGCTGTCCGACCTGCCCGAGCGCGAGCACATCGTGCACACCCACGCCTCGGTCACCCGCCGCCAGCAGACCTTCGGGTACACCGAGGAGGAGCTGCGCGTCATCCTCGCGCCGATGGCCAAGGCCGGCGCCGAGCCGATCGGCTCCATGGGCACCGACTCGCCGATCGCCGCGCTGTCCGAGCGCCCCCGGCTGCTCTTCGACTACTTCACGCAGCTCTTCGCCCAGGTCACCAACCCGCCGCTGGACGCGATCCGCGAGGAACTGGTCACCTCCCTGCGCTCCTCGCTCGGCCCCCAGGGCAACCTGCTGGACCCGACGGCCGCCTCCTGCCGCAGCGTCCTGCTGCCCTTCCCGGTCATCGACAACGACGAGCTGGCCAAGCTCATCCACATCAACGCCGACGGCGACATGCCCGGCTTCAAGGCCGCGACCCTCTCCGGTCTGTACCGGGTGCACGGCGGCGGCGACGCGCTGGCCGCGCGCATAGAGGAGATCTGCGCCGAGGCCGACGCCGCCATCGAGAACGGCGCCCGGCTGATCGTCCTCTCCGACCGCCACTCGGACGCCGAGCACGCCCCGATCCCGTCGCTGCTGCTCACCGCGGCCGTCCACCACCACCTCATCCGCACCAAGCAGCGCACCCAGGTGGGCCTGCTGGTCGAGGCCGGCGACGTCCGCGAGGTCCACCACGTCGCGCTGCTCATCGGCTACGGCGCCGCCGCCGTCAACCCGTACCTGGCGATGGAGTCCGTCGAGGACCTGGTCCGCGCCGGAACCTTCCTGCCGGGTGCCGAGCCCGAGCAGGCCATCCGCAACCTGATCTACGCCCTCGGCAAGGGCGTCCTCAAGGTCATGTCGAAGATGGGCATCTCCACCGTCGCCTCCTACCGCGGCGCCCAGGTCTTCGAGGCCGTCGGTCTCGACGAGGCCTTCGTGGAGAAGTACTTCAACGGCACCGCCACCAAGATCGGCGGCGTCGGCATCGACGTCGTCGCCAAGGAGGTCGCCGCCCGCCACGCCAAGGCCTACCCGGCCAGCGGCATCGCGCCCGCGCACCGGGCGCTGGAGATCGGCGGCGAGTACCAGTGGCGCCGCGAGGGCGAGCCCCACCTGTTCGACCCGGAGACGGTCTTCCGCCTCCAGCACTCCACCCGCGCGGGCAAGTACGAGATCTTCAAGAAGTACACCGAGCGCGTGAACGAGCAGTCCGAGCGGCTGATGACGCTGCGCGGCCTGTTCGGCTTCAAGAGCGACCGGCAGCCGATCTCCGTCGACGAGGTCGAGCCCGTCTCCGAGATCGTCAAGCGCTTCTCCACCGGCGCCATGTCGTACGGCTCCATCTCCCAGGAGGCGCACGAGACGCTCGCCATCGCCATGAACCAGCTGGGCGGCAAGTCCAACACCGGTGAGGGCGGCGAGGACCCGGAGCGCCTGTACGACCCGGCGCGCCGCTCCTCGATCAAGCAGGTCGCCTCCGGCCGCTTCGGCGTCACCAGCGAGTACCTGGTCAACGCGGACGACATCCAGATCAAGATGGCCCAGGGCGCCAAGCCCGGTGAGGGCGGCCAGCTGCCCGGCCACAAGGTCTACCCGTGGGTCGCCAAGACGCGTCACTCGACGCCCGGCGTGGGCCTCATCTCCCCGCCGCCGCACCACGACATCTACTCCATCGAGGACCTCGCCCAGCTCATCCACGACCTGAAGAACGCCAACCCCCAGGCGCGCATCCACGTCAAGCTGGTCTCCGAGGTCGGCGTCGGCACCGTCGCCGCGGGCGTCTCCAAGGCCCACGCGGACGTCGTGCTGATCTCCGGCCACGACGGCGGCACGGGCGCCTCGCCGCTGACCTCGCTCAAGCACGCGGGCGGCCCCTGGGAGCTCGGCCTCGCCGAGACCCAGCAGACCCTGCTGCTCAACGGCCTGCGCGACCGCATCGTCGTCCAGACCGACGGCCAGCTCAAGACCGGCCGCGACGTCGTCATCGCCGCGCTGCTCGGCGCCGAGGAGTTCGGCTTCGCGACCGCGCCGCTGGTCGTCTCCGGCTGCGTCATGATGCGCGTCTGCCACCTGGACACCTGCCCGGTCGGCATCGCCACCCAGAACCCGGTGCTGCGCGACCGGTTCTCCGGCAAGGCCGAGTACGTCGTGAACTTCTTCAAGTTCATCGCCGAAGAGGTCCGCGAGATCCTCGCCGAGCTGGGCTTCCGCTCCATCGAGGAGGCCGTCGGCCACGCCGAGACCCTCGACGTCACCCGCGCCGTGAACCACTGGAAGGCGCAGGGCCTGGACCTGGCCCCGCTCTTCCACGTGCCCGAGCTGCCCGAGGGCGCCGTGCGCCACCAGGCCGTCGGCCAGGACCACGGCCTCGAGAAGGCCCTGGACAACGAGCTGATCAAGCTCGCCTCGGACGCGCTCGGTGCCACGGACGCCACCGACGCCGCGCCGGTGCGCGCCCAGGTCGCCATCCGCAACATCAACCGCACGGTCGGCACCATGCTCGGCCACGAGGTGACGAAGAAGTTCGGCGGCGCGGGCCTGCCCGACGACACCGTCGACATCACCTTCACCGGCTCCGCCGGCCAGTCCTTCGGCGCCTTCGTCCCGCGCGGCATCACGCTGCGCCTGGAGGGCGACGCCAACGACTACGTCGGCAAGGGCCTCTCCGGCGGCCGTATCGTCGTCCGCCCCGACCGGGGCGCCGACCACCTCGCCGAGTACTCCACCATCGCCGGCAACACCATCGGCTACGGCGCCACCGGCGGAGAGATGTTCCTGCGCGGCAAGGTCGGCGAGCGCTTCTGCGTCCGCAACTCCGGCGCGCTGGTCGTCTCCGAGGGCGTGGGCGACCACGGCTGCGAGTACATGACCGGCGGCCACGCGGTCGTCCTCGGCGAGACCGGGCGCAACTTCGCGGCCGGCATGTCCGGCGGCGTCGCCTACGTGATCGACCTCGACCGGGACAACGTCAACGTCGGCAACCTCGACGCCGTCGAGGCCCTGGACGACACGGACAAGGAGTGGCTGCACGACGTGGTGCGCCGCCACGCCGAGGAGACCGGGTCCACGGTCGCCGAGAAGCTGCTCGCCGACTGGCTGGCCGCCGTGGAGCGCTTCAGCAAGATCATCCCCCGTACGTACAAGGCAGTGCTCGCCGCCAAGGACGCCGCCGAGCGAGCCGGTCTCTCCGAGACCGAGATCACCGAGAAGATGATGGAGGCGGCGACCAATGGCTGATCCCAAGGGCTTCCTGAACCACGGCCGCGAGGTCGCCAAGACCCGGCCCGTCCAGGAGCGCGTCAAGGACTGGAACGAGGTCTACGTCCCCGGCTCCCTGCTGCCGATCATCAGCAAGCAGGCCAGCCGGTGCATGGACTGCGGCATCCCGTTCTGCCACAACGGCTGTCCGCTCGGGAACCTGATCCCCGAGTGGAACGACTACGCCTACCGCGAGGACTGGTCGGCGGCGCAGGAGCGCCTGCACGCCACCAACAACTTCCCGGAGTTCACCGGCCGCCTGTGCCCGGCGCCGTGCGAGTCCGCGTGCGTGCTCGGCATCAACCAGCCGCCGGTCACCATCAAGAACGTCGAGGTCTCCATCATCGACAAGGCGTGGGAGACCGGGGACGTCGCCCCGCAGATCCCCGAGCGCCTGTCCGGCAAGACCGTCGCCGTCATCGGCTCGGGCCCCGCGGGCCTGGCCGCCGCCCAGCAGCTGACCCGGGCCGGCCACACCGTCGCCGTGTACGAGCGCGCGGACCGCATCGGCGGCCTGCTGCGCTACGGCATCCCCGAGTTCAAGATGGAGAAGCGGCACATCAACCGCCGCATAGAGCAGATGCGCGCGGAGGGCACCCGCTTCCGCACCGGCGTCGAGATCGGCCGCGACCTCAAGGCGACCGACCTGAAGAAGCGCTACGACGCCGTCGTCATCGCCGCGGGCGCCACCACCGCCCGCGACCTGCCTGTGCCCGGCCGCGAACTCAAGGGCATCCACCAGGCGATGGAGTACCTCCCCCTGGCCAACAAGGTCCAGGAGGGCGACTACGTCACCGCACCCATCTCCGCCGAGGGCAAGCACGTCGTCGTCATCGGCGGCGGCGACACCGGCGCCGACTGCGTGGGCACCGCCCACCGCCAGGGCGCGGCATCCGTCACCCAGCTGGAGATCATGCCCCGGCCGGGCGAGGAGCGGAACCCGGTCACCCAGCCCTGGCCGACCTTCCCGATGCTCTACAAGGTCACCAGCGCCCACGAGGAGGGCGGCGAGCGCGTCTACGCGGTCTCCACGACCCACTTCGAGGGCGACGAGGACGGCAACGTCCAGTGGCTGCACATGAGCGAGGTCGAGTTCGTCGAGGGCAAGCTGACCCCGAAGCCGGGCACCGAGCGCAAGATCCCCGCCCAGCTGGTCACCCTCGCCATGGGCTTCACCGGCACGGACCGGGAGAACGGCCTCGTCGACCAGTTCGGCCTGGAGCTCGACGAACGCGGTAACATCGCCCGGGACGCCGACTTCCAGACCAATGTGCCGGGTGTGTTCGTCGCCGGTGACGCCGGCCGCGGCCAGTCGCTCATCGTCTGGGCGATCGCCGAGGGCCGCTCCGCCGCGCGCGGCGCGGACCGCTTCCTGACCGGGGCCAGCGACCTGCCGGCCCCGATCCGCCCGACCGACCGCGCACTGGCGGTCTGACGGCGACCACACAGTCGTCCCGCACAAAGGCGTGCGGAACACTGACGGCGCCTGCCCTGTCCCCGACCGGACGAACGGGCAGGCGCCGTCGCATGCTCGGCTGCCGCGTGCTCAGGGCAGCTTGTAGGTGTCGCCGTACATCTCCCACACCAGTGGCGTCTTCAGGTCCATGTTCCCGGCCGCCAGGAACCGGCGCTGGGCCGTGTCCACGCGGGAGGTGTCGATGCCCGGCCGCTTGGCCAGCATCGCCTCGTGCCGGATGTCGAGGAACGCGTCCAGGTACGCCTTCTCGGAGCCGCCCTCGGCCGGCGTCTTCGCCTTCCTCATCGCGCGCTCGCGCAGGCTGTAGAAGCCGTCCGCGTCGCTGTCGGGGCCGTGGAAGACCATCGCGTCGAAGTACACGAACTGGCCCAGCGTGCCGAGCCCGTCCAGCTTGGCCAGCCGCACCGACGGCTGGAAGTAGACCCGGTCGCGCTCCTCCTCCTGCGCCTTGCGGAACGCGGGCAGCTTCGCCTCCGCCTCCCACGCGGCCGTGAAGCCGGGGTCGAGGCCCTCGTGCGAGTCCGTGCCGTCGACCGCGCGCAGCGCCGGCAGATACTGCGCCAGGCCGTTGTCCGGGTGGTCCTCGGTGTAGTGCTCGACCAGGGTGAGCAGATCGTGGGTGCCGGTGCAGAAACCGATGATCCCCGCCGTGTAGCCGTCGCCCTGCCCGGGGTCGCTGATGCTGCCGTAGGCGCTGCGCCAGTTCGTGGTCGAGTTCTCGGCGCTGGACACCAGCTGCTGGGCCAGCTCCTTCTTCGCCGGGGCCGCGAGCCCCGGCGGCAGGTCGGCTATCAGCTCGTCGTCCGCCTCCCGCTCCTGCTCGGCCCGGTCCTTGGCGTCCTCGCGGGAGGACTGGGTGGTGGCCGTGGGCGGAACCACCGGGGCGTCGGCCCCGTCCGTCGGCATGAGGAAGTACACCCCCGTGGCGACCACGGGGACGGCCGCGAGGAGCAGCACACCGGCACGTTTCACTGGGGAATACCTCCGCCTGACAATTCCGACACCTTGACCGCCGCCGCCACCGCGAGCAGCACCACCAGACCCGCACACGCGCCCGCCTGCACCAGCGTCCGGCGCCCGTCCCGGGGCGCGTACGCGAGGCCCACGGCCACCACCGCACCCGCCAGCAGCCCGCCCAGATGGCCCTGCCACGAGGTGAGCCCCGCCGAGATCAGCAGCCACAGCAGCAGGAACGCCATGAAACGGTTGACGGGCGCCGTGTCCGCGCCCAGCCGCCGCGCCAGGACGTAGTACGCGGCCCCGAGACCGAAGACCGCGCCCGACGCACCGACCGAGGGCTGGGCGGGGTCGGCGAGGAGCAGCTCGAGGACGGAACCGCCGAGCGCCGACAGCAGATACAGGACGGCGTACCGGACCCGGCCGAGCATCGGTTCCACCACCCGGCCCAGCTGCCACAGCGCGGCCATGTTCATCACGATGTGCAGGACGCCGAACGTGCCCTCGGTGGGCTCCAGGTGGAGGAAGGCGCCGGTGAGCATGCGCTCCCACTCACCGGCGACGACGCCCTCGGCGCGGAAGCCCTCCGGGAACACGCTCTGGTAGACGTAGTGGCCCCCGTCCGGCCCGACGAGCCGCGCACCGACCATGGAGAACCGGTCCACGATCGCGGGCCGCACCACTTCCGCCAGATACGCGAGGACGTTCAGCCCGATCAGCACATACGTCACGAGGGGCGTCGCCGAGACCCGGCCGCCGACGATCGTCCGCGCCTGCCGCACCGACCGCGCGCCCTCCTTCAGGCACTCCGGACAGTGGTGGCCCACCGCCGCCTCGTGCATACAGTCGGGGCAGATGCGGCGCTCGCAGCGGGTGCAGCGGACATGACACTCCACCGCGGGATGGCGGTAGCAGGTCGTGACGGTGGACTCGGAATCCACGGCCGGCTCCTCGGGACGGACGGACGGTGAGCCGGTGGGGACGGCGGCGAACAAAATATCGAAACACTGTGCCGCCCCTGAGAGGCGGGGTCCGTACGGCTCAGCGCCTGAGCGAATAGCCCAGCACCACGGCCGCCGAGACCTCCACCGTTCCCGGCGCCAGATCACCGGCCGAGGCGCCGCCCCCGGCGCCGTGGCCGCGGTACCGCTGCACCGCCGACTCGGCGTCCACGTCCTGGATGTGCACCACCGGACCCAGCCGCACGTCCGCCGCCTCCGCGTACACCTCGGCCTTCCGGCGGGCGGCGGCCACGGCCCGGCGCCGGGCCTCGTCGCGCAGCGCCGCCTTGTCGTGCACGTCGAACTCCACCCGCTCGATCCCGTGCGCGCCCGCGTCGACCGCCTCCACGAGCAGCCGCTGAAGGCCGTCCAGCGCCTCGGACTCCACCGTGTACGACGCCTGGCAGCGGTAACCGAGCAGGGTGCGCTCCCCGTTGTAGCCGCTGTACTCCGAGCTGAGCCGGAGCCGGGAACCGGAGACCGCGGTGTCCGCCACCCCGTGCCGGCGCAGCACCTCCCGCAGCCGCGCCACCGCCGCCCCCGCCTCCTCGAAGGAACGATCCGGCGACGGCGTCAGCACATCCACCGCCAACCGCACCCGCACCAGCTGCGGTTCCACCCGCACACTGCCCGCACCGAAAACACTGAGCCCCCAGGGCTCCCTGATCGTCTCCGTCATGCGGGCATTGAAGCAGCCGCCGTCCGCCGCCGTCCGCCTACGTGTCGCACTCCAGCACCGTCCGACACAGCCCGCACCGTGCCCGCACCCGCCCCCGCACCGGCACCCTGATCCGCTGGTGGCACGTCGGACAGGGGAACGCCACCCGCAACGGCCCCCGCGCATCGGGCAGGAACGCGTACGGGGCGTCCGTCACCGGAGCGGTATGCGGGTCCAGCGCGTGCCGCCGGTCCCGGGCATAGCGCCGGCGCCCCGCCCACCCCGCCCCCGTCAGCGGCGGCTGCTGCTCGTCCCGGCGGGCCCGCGCCATCCCCTTGGCGTACGCCGTGCAGGCCTGCGGACTGGTGAACCACACCTCCGGGTCCTCCCCGAACAGCAGCGCCCGCTTGGCGAGCACATACCCGAACTCCTCCGGCGTCAGATACCCCAGCTTCTGCGACGACACCGCGTCCTCCCGGTACGCGTCCAGCAGCAGCCACCCCGCGCCCAGATACGCCGCCGCCGTGTCCGTGAGGATCTCGTTGTCCCGCGTCCCCGGGAAGGAGAGGTCCAGACGATGCAGATACACATGCATCACCTCGTGCGCCAGGGCCGCGCCGATGTCCCGCCGATGCGTGCGGAACCGGTCGTTCAGCTCCACGAAGTACTCCGGACCCGCCGCCAGCTCGACACTGGCGGCATGCGTCATCTCCCGGAAGGAGATGATCATCCGGGCGTCCGGCAGCCGGTAGTGACGCACCAGCTCGCGCGCCACCCGCTGCGCCCCCAGATACAGGTCGTCCGTGTCGCAGAACGCCACGTCCGCCGGGGCCACACTGGCCGAGAAGGTCTGGACGGTGTCGTACGACAGGCGCTTGTACAGTGCCGTGACGGCGGCCCGCACCGTCTCCAGATGCGGGTAGCCGTGCTCGACCGGACCGCCGTTCGCCACGCCCGTACCCCCAAGACGCCTCAGCCTGCGTCCACTGTACGAGCCGCGCCGGGGCGCCGCGCCGCCCACGGCATGAGACGGTGTGCGGCGCCCGGCGGGCCGCCCGTAGGGTGATCGGCCATGACCACCAGCAACACCGGTACCGGTGCCGCCGACCAGGCCGTCCGCGAGGAGCTCGCCCGGCTGCGGGACAGCATCGACAACATCGACGCGGCCGTCGTCCACATGCTCGCCGAGCGCTTCAAATGCACCCAGCAGGTCGGCCACCTCAAGGCCCGCCACCAGCTGCCGCCCGCCGACCCCGCCCGCGAGGCCAAGCAGATCGCCCGCCTGCGGGCCCTCGCCGAGAGCGCCAAACTCGACCCGGCGTTCGCGGAGAAGTTCCTCAACTTCATCATCGCGGAGGTCATCCACCACCACGAGCGCATCGCGGAGGACACGGACAACGGGACCGACTGACGTCGGACCGCCGCGGCAGCTGCGGGCAGTCGTGCCTCCCCCAGTGCCTGAACGGCCCGGGAGGTACCCCCACGGCGGCACGGGTGGGCGCTGGGGGTCCCCCTCCGGGGGAGGCACCCCGCCAGCGCCGGGCCACGCGCCCCACCCGCGGCCCACACCCCCCGGGCGCCTCGCAGCCGGCGCCCACCCCCGCCCCGTACACACCCCGGCGCGGACCGGACAAACCCCGCGTACCGATCCGCCCCTGTGCCCCGCCCACCGCATCAGGCAGCATGTCGTGCATGTCCGTACTGACGCGCGACGAAGCGCAGACCCGTGCCCAGCTCCTCGACGTCCACCACTACGCGATCGACCTCGATCTGACCCGTGGCGACGAGACCTTCGACTCCCGCACCGTCATCCGGTTCACCGTCCGCGCCGAGACGGGCACCACGGACACCTTCGTCGAGGTCAAGCCCGCCGAGCTGCGCAGCGTCACCCTCGACGGACAGCCCCTCGACCCGGACACCCTGGACGAGAACCGCCTGCCGCTGAAGAACCTCGCCCCCGGCGAGCACGAACTCCGCGTCGACGCGGCCATGCGCTACTCCCGCACCGGCGAGGGCATGCACCGCTTCACCGACCCCGCCGACGACGAGACCTACGTCTACACCCAGCTGTTCATGGACGACGTGCAGCGCGTCTTCGCCGCCTTCGACCAGCCCGACCTCAAGGCCGTCTTCGACCTCACCGTCACCGCCCCCGAGGGGTGGACCGTCCTCGCCAACGGCATCACCGAGCACACCGGGGACGGCCGCTGGAAGGCCGCCACCACCCCGCTGATCTCCACCTACCTCGTCGCCGTCGCCGCCGGCCCCTGGCACTCCGTGCGCACCGAACACCGCGGCCTGCCCTTCGGCATCCACTGCCGCCGCTCGCTCGCCCCCCACCTCGACGCCGACACCGACGAGATCCTCGACGTCACCCGGGCCTGCTTCGACCGCTACCACGAGAAGTTCACGGAGCCCTACCCCTTCGACTCCTACGACCAGGCGTTCGTCCCCGAGTTCAACGCGGGCGCCATGGAGAACCCTGGCCTGGTCACCTTCCGCGACGAGTTCGTCTTCCGCTCCGCCGTCACCGACACCGAACGCCAGACCCGCGCCATGGTCATCGCCCACGAGATGGCCCACATGTGGTTCGGCGACCTCGTCACCCTCAAGTGGTGGGACGACATCTGGCTGAACGAGTCCTTCGCCGAGTACATGGGCTACCAGACCTGCGCCGAGGCCACCCGCTTCACCGGCACCTGGACCGACTTCGGCGTCACCCGCAAGCCCTGGGGCTACGACGCCGACCAGCGCCCCTCCACCCACCCCGTCGCCCCCGAGAACGTCGACGACACCGCCTCCGCACTCCTCAACTTCGACGGCATCTCCTACGCCAAGGGCGCCTCCGCCCTGCGCCAGCTCGTCACCTGGCTCGGCGAGAAGGACTTCCTCGCCGGCATCAACACCCACTTCGACCGGCACAAGTTCGCCAACGCCACCCTCGCCGACTTCATCGACTCCCTCGCCTCCGCCACCGAACGCGACGTCCACGCCTGGGCCGACGCCTGGCTGCGCACCACCGGCGTCGACACCCTCACCCCGCACCTCACCGGCGACAACGGCGACCGCGCGCTCACCGTCGGCCGCGACGGCACCCGCCCCCACCGCATCGCCGTCGGCCTCTACGACCGGGACCTCACCGACGAGGGCCGCCTCACCCTGCGCGAACGCGTCGACCTCGACGTACCCCAGAGCGAACCGCGGCCCATCGGCAAGCTTCCCGCCCTGATCGTCCTGAACGACGGCGACCTGAGCTACGCCAAGATCCGCTTCGACACCGAGTCCTTCAAGGCCCTGCGCGAGGGCCTCTCCGGCCTCCCCGACCCCCTCACCCGCGCCGTCGTCTGGAACGCCCTGCGCGACGCCGTCCGCGACGGCGACCTCCCCGCCGGCGCCTACCTCGACACCGCCCGCACCCACCTCCCGCACGAGACCGACCTCGCCCTCGTCTCGGGCGTCCTCGCCTTCGCCGCCGCCCAGGTCGCCGACCGCTACCTCACCCCCGAGCAGCGCCCCGCCGCCCTCGCCACCCTCTCCGACCTGTGCCGCGACCTCATCCGCCGCACCGAGGACGGCGACCACCCCGGCCTGCGCCTGATCGCCGTACGCCACTACATCGACGCCGCGGCCCACCCCGACACCATCGCCGCCTGGCTCGCCGACGGCACCGTCCCCGGCGGCCCCGAACTCGACCCCGAGCTGCGCTGGCGCATCCTCACCCGACTCGCCGTCCTCGGCGCCGTCGACGAGCCCGCCATCGCCGCCGAACTCGAACGCGACCCCAGTGCCACCGGCCAGGAAGGCGCCGCCCGCTGCCGCGCCGCACTGCCCGACGCCGAGGCCAAGAGCCGCGCCTGGGAGGCCATGTTCACCACCGACGACCTCTCGAACTACCTGTTCACCGCCACCGCCCGCGGCTTCTGGCAGCCCGAACAGGCCGACCTCGTCGCCGGCTACGTCCCCCGCTACTACGCCGAGGCCGTCGCCGTCGCCGCCCGCCGCGGCCCCGCCATCGCCGAGGCCGCCGGCCGCTGGGCCTTCCCCGTGCACGCCGTCGACGCCGGCACCCTGCGCCTCGGCCAGGAGTGCCTCACCGACGCCGACCCGATCCCCGCCCTGCGCCGCAAGCTCGTCGACCAGCTCGACGACCTCGCCCGCGCCCTGCGCGTACGCGACAGCCAGACCGGCTGACCCCCCGGCACCCGGCCGGCCCCCGGACCACGCGGAGGCCGGCCGCACCGCCACACCCACCTCCACGGAAGTACCCCCTTTCGGGTTCTGATCCCCGGGCTTTCCGGGCGCGGACACATCCACGCGGCCACCCTGTAATCGCCGTCCCCGCGCCCTCTCCGTGGAAGGACACCCCCCGCGATGAACACCCCCGACACCCCCCGCGACCTCGTCGGCATCGGCATCGGCCCCTTCAACCTCTCCCTCGCCGCCCTCGCCGACCCCCTCACCGCACTGGACGCCGTCTTCTACGACCAGCGCCCCGCCTTCCACTGGCACCCCGGCCAGCTCATCGACGGCACCCGCATCCAGGTCCCCTTCCTCGCCGACCTCGTCACCCTGGTCGATCCCGCCAGCCCCTGGACCTTCCTCAACCACCTACGCGCCCGCGAACGCCTCTTCCCCTTCTACTTCACCGAGCGTTTCCACATCCAGCGAGCCGAGTACGACGCCTACTGCCGCTGGGTCGCCGAACACCTCCCCGCCCTCCGCTTCCACCACCAGGTCGACGCCGTGCGCTGGAACCCCGAACGCCGGCTCTTCGAGGTCGACCACACCCGACTCGACACCGACGGAGAAGCCGAGGCCCTCGGCCGCACCCACACCCGCAACATCGTCCTCGGCATCGGCACCGAACCCCACGTCCCCGACCCGCTGCGGCCCCTCGTCGACGCCCCCGGCGTACCCGTCGTCCACTCCGCCGACTACCTGGCCCACCGCGACACACTCCTCGCCGCCGAACACATCACCGTCATCGGCACCGGCCAGTCCGGCGCGGAGATCTTCCTCGACCTGCTCCGCCACCGTCCCGCCGGCCGCGAACGCCTCCACTGGCTCGGCCGCACCGAGGCCTTCGCCCCCATGGAGTACTCCAAGCTCGGCCTGGAGCACTTCACCCCCGACCACACCCGCTACTTCCACAGCCTGCCCGAAGCCGTCCGCGACCGGCTCGTCGCCGCCCAGTGGCAGCTCCACAAAGGCATCGACGCCGACACCAGCGCCGACATCCACGACGAGCTCTACCGCCGCACCCTCGACGGCGGCTGGCCCGACACCGTCCTCACCCCCGGCGTCCGCGTCCGCACCGCCGGCCGCCTCGCCGCCGGCCGGATCGAACTCCACCTGGAACACACCCGGCAGAACACCCGCTCCCGCCTCACCACCGGCGCCGTGGTCCTCGCCACCGGCTACCGCGAACGCCCCCTCGACCGCATCCTCGCCGGCCTCGACCCCTACATGCGCCGCGACAACCGCGAACGCCCCCGCATCGACGAACGCTTCCGCCTCGTCCTCGACCCCCGCGTCACCGGCCGCGTCTACGTCCAGAACGCCGAGACCCACACCCACGGCGTCGGCGCACCCGACCTCGGCCTCGCCGCCTGGCGCAGCGCCACCATCCTCAACGACCTCACCGGCCAGGAGCCCTACCCCCTGCCGGCCAGGACCGCATTCACCACCTTCGGCCTGCACACACGACGGCCCCAGATCCCGACCGCACGCCAGTACCGGGAACTCACCCCACTGGCGGACGGGATCTGAGGCCGCGCACACCCTCAGCGCATCAGAACACCGGCGTGCCGTCCCGCGTCAACGACCAGTCCACCGACGCGAAGTCCTTCGGGTCCAGCACACCCTTCGCCGTCACCCACTCGGCGATCCGCGTACGGATCTCCGTCGACTCCGACCACAGCTCCTTCGCCGACGCCACGTGCGGGAACGCGCCGCCGCCGTTGGCCCGGTAGTTGTTCACCGCCAGCACGAACTGCCGCGCGTCGTCCAGCGGAGCACCCTGGTAGGCCAGGTTCCTGATCCGCGAACCGGCCGCCTGCGCGATGTCGATCTCGTACGTCAGCCCCGACACGTAGTCGTAGTTGTAGTCCGGGCGGCCGTTCGCGTTCGTCAGCTTCTCCACGTCCACCGGCGCACCCGCCGCCGTCTGCACGAAGTACTCCGCCGAGAACTCCAGGTACGCCCGCAGCTGCGCCCCCGTCATCAGCTTCGCCACCAGCGTGTTGTCGTACACGTACAGACTCGACAGGTCCCGGATCGTCACGTCGCCGGCCGGGATCTCCGAGGTCCGCGAGAACGGCGACGCCTGCGCCAGCACCGGCAGCGACGCGTACTCCGTGCCCGCCAGCGCCTGGCGGACGACGTCCTCCTGCACCTTGGTGATCAGATCGATGATCGGCGCGTCCTTGTACCGCGCCTCCACCGTCGTCAGCGTCTCCGTGGCCGTCCCGACGACCTGGTTGACGTACGCCACGACCTTCGCGTGCTCGTCCGCCAGCAGCCTGCCGATCCGCGGATCGTCCTCCACCGTGCCGGAGTCACGCAGCGACGCCCGCACCGACTCGACGTGCCACCGGCCCCGCTCGAAGAACAGATCGACGTCGAACACGGTCAGCCGCTCGGCGAAGCACAGCGGCTCCGACAGCACGACCGTCTTCCCCGTCTTCTCGTTGACGACCTTCAGCTCCGGGATCTCCACGTGCGCGTGGCCCACGAGGATCGCGTCGATGCCCGGCACCTGCCGCGCCACATTCGCCGCCGCGTTCTCCACGTACGGCACCTGATCACCGTACGAGGACGTACCCGAGGAGCCGGAGTGCGCCGAGACGACCACCACGTCCGCGCCCATCGACCGCAGCTTCGGCACCCACTTCGCCGCCTGCTCCTCCAGACCCGGGAACGCCAGCTTCCCCTGCACGTACGCCTTGTCCCAGATCGCGATCCCCGGGTTGGTCAGCCCCAGCACCGCCACCTTCACCGGCGGCGCGCCCTTCACCCGGAACGTCTTCATGAAGTACGGCGGGAAGGCCGGCTTCAGCGTCTTGGCGTCCACCGCGTTCGCGCCCAGCAGCGGGAAGTCGCACTGCTCCTCGAACTTGCGCAGCGTCTCGATGCCGTAGTTGAACTCGTGGTTGCCGAGCGCCACCGCGTCATAGCCGATCGCGTTCATCGCCTGCGCCATCGGGTGCACCGGGCCGCCCTTGGCGGTGATCGGGTCCACCTTCGCGTAGTAGTACGTCAGCGGCGTGCCCTGGATGGTGTCGCCCGCGTCCAGCAGCAGCGTGTTGTCCCGGCCCCGCTCCTCGCGGATCCGGTTCACCAGTGTCGAGATCCGGGCCAGGCCCTGGGCGTTGCCCGCGGCGTCCGTGTACTCCGCGTCCTTGAAGTAGTCCCAGTTGAAGACGTGCCCGTGCAGGTCGGTCGTGCCGAGCACCGTCAGCGCGTACCGCTTCGGCTTCTTGTGGCCCCGGTGCGCGGAGGGCGACGCCTCGGCCGCCGGAGCCGCCACCGCGCCGGCCAGCGCCACCCCCGCCCCCGTCACGGCGGACCTGCTCAGGAACTTCCGGCGGTTCAACGGCATGGCTGGTTCTCCTCGGTGACCCGACACATCATCAACAACGCGCGTAGATTCCGTCGTGAGCAGGGCTCATGTCAAGAGTGAGAAGCGGATTTCACGCTCATCGGAGCGAGCCCCTGCACAATTCAACACTTGTCAATGACCCTTTACTCAGAGGTTGTTGAGTCGTCATGTGTGGCCAATTCCCTACCCGGCGGTAGGTCATAGGCTCGACCCATGCGCCGAGCAAAGATCGTCTGCACACTTGGGCCCGCCACCGATTCGTACGACCAGATCAAGAGCCTGGTCGACGCAGGAATGGACGTCGCCCGCTTCAATTTCAGTCACGGCACCCACGCCGAGCACGAAGAGCGCTACCACCGGGTCCGCAAGGCCTCCGACGAGACCGGCCACAGCGTCGGCACCCTCGCCGACCTTCAGGGCCCGAAGATCCGGCTCGGCCACTTCGCCGAAGGCCCCGTACTCCTTGAACGCGGGGACGCCTTCACCATCACCGTCGAGGAAGGCGTCGCCGGCGACCGCCACACCTGCGGCACCACCTACGCCGGCCTCGCCGACGACGTCACCCCCGGCGAACGCATCCTCGTCGACGACGGCAAGGTCTGCCTCGAGGTCACCGACGTCGACGGCCCCCGCGTACGCACCACCGTCGTCGAGGGCGGCATGGTCTCCGACCACAAGGGCCTCAACCTCCCAGGCGTCGCCGTCTCCGTCCCCGCCCTCTCCAAGAAGGACGAGGACGACCTGCGCTGGGCCCTGCACGCCGGCTTCGACGTCGTCGCCCTCTCCTTCGTCCGCAGCGGCCGCGACATCCTCGACGTCCACCGCATCATGGACGAGGAGGGCCGCCGCCTCCCCGTCATCGCCAAGGTCGAGAAGCCCCAGGCCGTCGAGAACATCGAGGACATCGTCGCCGCCTTCGACGGCATCATGGTCGCCCGGGGCGACCTCGGCGTCGAGATGCCCCTCGAGCAGGTGCCGATCGTCCAGAAGCGCGCGATCAAGCTGGCGAAGCGCAACGCCAAGCCGGTCATCGTCGCCACACAGATGCTCGACTCCATGATCGACAACGCCCGCCCGACCCGCGCCGAGGCCTCCGACGTCGCCAACGCCGTCATCGACGGCACGGACGCCGTGATGCTCTCCGGCGAGACCAGCGTCGGCAAGCACGCGACCGACACCGTGCGCACCATGGCCCGCATCGTCGAGGCGGCTGAGGAGGACATCCTCGCCAAGGGCCTGCCGCCGCTGACCGACCGCAACAAGCCCCGCACCCAGGGCGGCGCCGTCGCCCGCGCGGCCGCGGAGATCGGCGACTTCCTCGGCGCGAAGTACCTGGTCGCCTTCACCCAGTCGGGCGACACCGCCCGCCGCCTCTCCCGCTACCGCTCACCCATCCCGCTCCTCGCCTTCACCCCGGAACCGGCGACCCGCTCCCAGCTCAACCTGACCTGGGGCGTGGAGACCTTCCTGGGCCCGCACGTGGACTCCACGGACGCGATGGTCGACCAGGTCGACGAACTCCTCACGGAGTACGGCCGCTGCCGGAAGGGCGACGTGGTGATCATCACGGCCGGCTCCCCGCCCGGGGTCTCGGGCACCACCAACCTCGTCCGCGTCCACCACATCGGCGAGGACGACAGTCCCCGGTAAGGCGTGTCAGTACTTGGGCCCGATGTGGGCGTCCATGAGGGCGACGGAGGCTTTGCGGGCGACGGAGATCGTCACGGCGGCGCGGTTCTGGTTGAGCGTCTTCCACTCGACGCCCACCCGGTCGAGGGCGGCGGTGAGGAGCCGGATGATGTCGGTCGACGTGTTGGTGAAGAAGTACCGAGGGTATTCGTAGCGCTTGCGTTCACCACCGACCAGCCGGGTCGTCCAGTTGGTGATGCGACAGCCGTCGGAATGGATCAGCCCACGGATGAACTCCCAGGGGTGAGCGTCGACGATCGCCTGTTGCCAGGGCGCCAGGGCGATCTCGCGCTCGTGCTTCCTGCCTGGGCCGTGCTGGGGAAAAATGGTCGGCCAGTGCTGGGAGTAGCTGGTCACGGCCACGCATCCCTGCTTCTGGGCGTGGTACACGCGGACGGCGGGGCGCACCTTGACGATGGCATCCGCGCACTCCTGGATCAATCCCGGCCATGCGTCCGCACATGCGATCCTGAGGTAATAGCCACTGCGTGGGTGGGCGCTGATGCATCCGTCTCCGAGATAGAGACCCAGGAGGTAGGCGTACGCCTCGTTATCGGCAGGCGGCCCCGGGTCTTGGGGTGCGATGCGGGGCAAGGGCGCCAGGCGATCCTGCCAGGAGCGGATTGCAGAGCGTGAAATGTCCGTTTCTCGGCTCACCGAGTTGAGGCTGCGCCCTTGTGCCACCAATGCCAATGCTCGCTTGCGTGTGCTGACGTCGTACATGAGGCCACTCTGCGTCGCTGACCGTGGTTGTGAGCAGCGAAAAGCGGATGTTCACGGGAACGTGGACATCCGCTTCGAAATGCGACCTTTGAAAGTGAGGAAAAGTGCCCCGGGTGGGATTCGAACCCACACTGAATACCTTTTGAGGGTATCGTCTCTACCGATTGGACTACCGGAGCTCCTGCGAATCGAAGATTTCATCCGACCCGCTGCCTGTCCACCATACCGCAGCTAGGTAGGCTCTTGTCAGCAGTATCCCTGCCCCGAACGAGGAGCCCCACGTGACCGCCCCCGAGTCGCCCCAGCCCGCTGACGTGCCCGAAGACGACAAGTCGCACGTGCCTCCGCTGACGACCCGTGTCGTCATCGCCGAGGACGAGGCGCTCATCCGGCTGGATCTCAAAGAGATGCTGGAGGAGGAGGGGTACTCCGTCGTCGGTGAGGCCGGTGACGGGGAGCAGGCCGTGGAGCTGGCCCGGGAGCACCGGCCCGATCTCGTGATCCTCGATGTGAAGATGCCCAAGCTGGACGGCATCTCCGCGGCCGAGAAGATCGCCGAGGAGAGCATCGCGCCGGTGCTGATGCTGACGGCGTTCTCGCAGCGCGACCTCGTGGAGCGGGCGCGGGACGCCGGGGCGATGGCGTATCTGGTGAAGCCGTTCAGCAAGAGCGACGTCGTTCCGGCGATCGAGATGGCCGTCTCGCGGTTCACGGAGCTGAAGGAGCTGGAGAAGGAGGTCGCGGACCTCTCGCAGCGGCTGGAGACGCGGAAGCTGGTGGACAGGGCGAAGTCGGTGCTGCAGACGCAGTACGGGCTGACGGAGCCGGCGGCGTTCCGGTGGATCCAGAAGACGTCGATGGACCGGCGGATGTCGATGCAGCAGGTGGCCGAGGCGGTCATCCAGGACGCCGAGGAGAAGAAGGCGGCCAAGGGCTGACGCCCGAGCACGCTCGAGTGGCCCGTGTTCCCTGTGCGGCAGGGGGCGCGGGCCTCGTCGTGTTGTCCGCACGGTCCCTCCACAGAACCGTCCGTCCGTCGGGTGGCGTCCTGTTCTAGGGTGCCGCCAGGCGCCGGGGAACGGGGGAGGAGCCGTGGAGCAGGCAGGGACGGTGCTCGCCGGGCGTATCGCCGAGCGGCGGGCGGGGGTCGGTGATCCGCGGGCGCTGGTGGGCGAGATGCGGAGAGCGACGTTGCTGGTTCCGCTGGCCGACGGCGGTCTGTGGAGTGTGCGTTCGGGTGGGGTGCGGTGGGTGTGCGCGTTCACCGACGAGGCCGCGCTGGCGCGGTTCGCCCTGCTGCACGCGCCGGGTGGCCGGCCCGTGGAGTACGCCGTGCTGTTGGGTGCCCGCATCGTCGACGAGGTCGTGCCGTCGCTGGGTGAGCCGGCGGGGCTGGCGGTGGACATCGCGACGGAGGACGGGTCGATGTTCTTCCCGCCGGTCGTGGGCATCGTGCCGGACGGGGTGGCCGTGGACGCGGGTGAGGGGGTGCGGGCGTGAGCGGGGACGGTCCCGACCTGCAGTTCGACAAGGCGGCGGTCGCGAAGTTCACCAAGGGTCTTGGCGGCACGATCGACCAGCTCGGTGAGATCGGTGACACCACGGGCTCGGTGATGGGCAAGGGCTTCTCCGAGCTGGCGATGACCGGCATGGAGGCCGGGCACCACGGTCTGTCGACGGACTTCGAGGATTTCTGCGAGCGCTGGGAGTGGGGTGTGCGGGCCCTGGTCCACGACGCGAGCGAGATCGCCAACCGGCTGGGCCTGGCGGCGGGCACGCAGTGGGAGCACGACCAGTATGTCGAGGGCGCGCTGAAGATCGGGGTGAACTCGGTGATGGGCGGTAATCCGCACGCGTCGGAGGAGGAGATCACCCAGCAGGGCTGGGGCGATGTGTTCACGCCGGACTATCTGGATCCGGACTGGAGTCCGGAGTCGTTCCAGCAGGCGGGGCAGGACATCTCGCAGACCTGGAAGGACACCGGCCGCACGGTGCTGACCGAGGGCGAGGGCGGGCTCCGGGCGGACCTGATGAACCGGGCGCTCGGGATCTCGGACGAGCAGTTCGACCAGGCCCTGGACGACGCGTTCGGTCCGTCGCCGGAGGAGCGGGCGCAGCAGCAGGCGCAGCAGGGTGAGTCCGGGGGGAGCTGAGCGTGGGTATCGGCGGTTTCATCAGTGACATCACTCCGGACTCGGTGGAGAACGCCGTCGAGGACGGTGTCGAGTGGGTCGGCAACCGGGTCGAGGACGCCGGTAACTGGACGGCGGACCGGCTGGAGGACGTCGGTTGGGAGTCCGGTGCGGACTGGGTGCGGGAGCAGTCCCGTTCGGTGGCGAACCGGATGGGTGCCGAGGTCGACGAGATGGATCTCGGGCAGACCGAGGACAAGACGAAGCTGATCTACGGCAGTGCGTCGAAGATCCGGTCGACCGCTGAGCGGCTGCGGGGGTTCCAGTCGTCGTTCGACAGCGTGGGTGACGGTCTGAAGGGGCTGGATTCCGCGGAGTTGAAGGGCAAGGCGGCCGAGACGCTGCGGAAGGTGGTGGGGAACCAGCCGCCGAAGTGGTTCAAGGGCGCCGACGCGTGCGAGGAGGCGGCCGGCGCGCTGGAGGCGTTCGCGGGCACGGTGGAGTGGGCGCAGGGGCAGGCGCAGACCGCGATCGACAAGTGGAAGGAGGGCACCAAGGCATCCGAGGAGGCGGCGGACGCCCACCGCAAGAAGGTCGACGACTACAACAAGGCCGTCGAGCGGTACAACGCGCAGGATGCGGACAAGCGGGACCCGTCGACGCTGCCGCCGCGTCCGGCGCAGACCTTCGAGGATCCCGGCAAGAAGCTGATGCAGGAGGCGCAGGACCTGCTGGCGGAGGCGCGCAAGCAGCGCAACACCGCCGCGGAGACGGCGCGCAGCGCGGTGCGTGCGGCGCGTGACAAGGCGCCGGAGAAGCCGTCGTACGCGGATCAGCTCGCCGGTGGTCTGCAGGAGGCGCAGATCATCGGTGATCACGTCGGCGGCGGGATCATCAAGGGCACCGCGGGGATCGTGAACTTCGTCCGCAGCGTCAATCCGACGGATCCGTACAACATCACGCATCCGGCGGAGTACGCGACGTCGCTGAACAGTCTGGCGGCGGGGCTGGTGGTGGCGGCCAACGACCCGGTCGGTACGGGCAAGCAGATGGTCACCGACTTCATGAAGGACCCGGCGGAGGGGTTCGGCCGGCTGATCCCGGATCTCGCGTTGACGGCGGCGACCGGGGGTGGCGGTGCGGCGGTCAAGGGCGTGCGGGTCGCCGAGGAGGCGGCGGACGCGGCGCGGCTGCGGCGGCTGGTGGACGACGCGCCGGACGGGACGCACAACCGTGTCGACGGTGAGCGTGTCACGGACGACACGGACCCGGTGGACCTGGCGTCGGGGCGGATGTTCCTGCCGCAGACGGACGTCGTGATCCCGGGCATCCTGCCGCTGGCGTTCACGCGGCGTACGGAGTCGGGGCTGACGTCGGGCAGGTTCCTGGGCCTGTCGTGGTCCTCCACGGTCGACGAGCGCCTGCTGGTCGACCCGGTGGGCGTCGTCCACGTGACGGCCGACGGCCTGCTGATCACGTACCCCCACCCCGTGCCCGGTGCGCCGACCCGCCCGCAGTCGGGCACGGCGCGGACGGTGCTGGCGCGGGACACCGGCGGCGACTACACGGTCACCGATCCCGAGAGCGGCGTGGTGCGCCGCTTCCCCGCCCCGGCGGGTACGGAGCCGGGCGGTGACGCCACCTGCTGGCTGTCCCGCATCACCGAACGCAACGGTCACTCCGTCGACATCGACCGCTCCGAGGGCGGTCTGCCGCTGGCGCTGGTCCACTCGGCGGGGCACGAGGTGCGGGTGACGTGCGCGGACGGCCGGATCACGGGGCTGTCCCTGGTGGGGCAGGACGGCACGGTGCACCCTCTGATGTCGTACGGCTACGAGGACGGCAACCTGACCGAGGTCACCAAGCCGTCCGGGGCCACGACCAGGTTCGTCTACGACGAGCGCCGTCGCGTCACCGCCTGGATCGACTCCAACGGGAGCCGGTACGACTACACGTACGACGACCGTGACCGTGTGGTCGCCGAGGGCGGCGAGGCGGGGCACGTCAAGATCACGCTGACGTACACGGAACCGGACCCGGAGACCGGTCACCGCACGACGACGTTGACCACCGCGGACGGTGCGGTGACGCGGCAGCGCATCGACGGCCGTTGCCGGGTGATCGCCACCACCGATCCGCTGGGGAACACCACCCGCCACGCCTACGACGCCCGCGGCAACCTGTCGTCCCGTACGGATCCGCTCGGCCGGACGACCGCCTTCGCGTACGACGATGCCGGCCGGCCGGTGACTGTGACGCAGCCCGACGGTGGTGAACTGCGGGCTGTGCGCGGGGCGTTGGGTCTGCCGACGGAGCTTCGCGGGCCGGACGGGGCGCGGTGGACGCAGGAGTTCGACGAGCGGGGCAACCGGACCGCTGTCACCGACCCGGCCGGGAACACCACACGCCTCGTCCACGACGAGGCGGGCCGTCTGGTCTCCGTCACCGACCCGCTGGGTGCCACGACGACCGTGCGGTGCGACGCCGCCGGGCGCCCTGTGGAGATCACCGATCCGGCCGGTGGTGTCACTCGGATCGAACGGGACGCGTTCGGCCGGGAGGTGCGGGTCACGGACCCGGCCGGCGGCGTCACCCGCCTCTCGTGGACTCCCGACGGTCTGCTCGCGTCCCGCACCGGACCGGATGGTTCCAGCGAGTCGTGGACGTACGACGGCGAGGGCAACTGCCTGTCCCGGACCGATCCGGCCGGCGGTGTGTCCCGGTTCGAGTACACCCATTTCGACCTGCTCGCGGCGCGCACCGGACCGGACGGCGCCCGCTACGAGTTCGCGCACGACGCCGCGCTGCGCCTGACCCGGGTGACCGCACCGCAGGGGCTGACCTGGAGTTATGAGTACGACGCCGCCGGGCGGCTGGTGTCCGAGACGGACTTCGACGGACGCACGGTCGCCTACGGTCTGGACGCCGCGGGGCAGCTCGTCACCCGCGCCGACCACGTCGGCGGCACCATCGCGTACGCGTACGACGAATGCGGGCGGATGGTCCGTAAGGACGCCGGGGGACGGGTCTGCTCCTACCTTCACGACCGTGCCGGGCGCCTGGTCCAGGCGTCGGGTCCGGACGGCGAGCTGGTCCGCCGCTACGACCGGCGTGGCCTGCTGAAGACGGAACTCGTCGACGGCAGGGCCGTGGACCTCTCCTACGACGCCGCCGGCCGGCGGGTGCGCCGGGTCACGCCGAGCGGCCAGGTCACCACGTACGCCTATGACGCCGCCGGGCGTCCGGAGCGGGTGAGGGCCGGGGCGCAGGAGATCTCGTTCGCCCACGACGCGGCCGGGCGGGAACTGGAGCGTGTCTTCGGGGGCTTCCTCTCCCTCTCCTCGGCCTGGGACGAGGCCGGGCGGCTGGCGGCCCAGCACCTCACGACCGGTGACCGCGTCCTCAACAGCCGGGTCTACGCCTATCGCGCCGACGGTCATCTCACCTCGGTCGAGGACCGGCTGTCGGGCACCCGTACCTTCGACCTCGACCCGCTCGGCAGGGTCACGGCCGTACATGCGCGGGGCTGGACCGAGCGGTACGCCTATGACGCGTCCGGCAACCAGACCGAGGCGTCCTGGCCCTCCTCGCACCCGGGTCACGAGGCCACCGGCCCACGCGCCTACTCGGGCACGACGATCGCCCGGGCCGGCAACGTCCGTTTCGAGCACGACGCCCTCGGCCGGGTCGTGCTCCGTCAGAAGACCCGTCTGTCGCGCAGGCCCGACACCTGGCGCTACGAGTGGGACGCCGAGGACCGCCTCGCCGCGGTGACCACCCCGGACGGTACGCGGTGGCGCTACCGCTACGACCCGCTGGGCCGGCGCACCGCCAAACAGCGGCTGGCGGCCGACGGTGGAACGGTGGCCGAGGAGGTCCGGTTCAGCTGGGACGGCATGACCCTGTGCGAACAGACCACGGTCGCCGAGGACCTGCCGAACCCGGTCGTCCTCACCTGGGACCACCGCGGACTCGTGCCCATCGCCCAGACGGAACGCATCCTGACGCCGGACGCCCGGCAGGAGGAGGTCGACCGGCGCTTCTTCGCCATCGCCACCGATCTGATCGGCTCCCCGACCGAACTGATCGACGAGTCCGGCGAGATCGTCTGGCGCACCCGCAGCACGCTGTGGGGCACCACCGCCTGGGCGCGGTCCAGCACGGCCTACACCCCGCTGCGTTTCCCGGGTCAGTACTACGACCCCGAGACAGGGCTGCACTACAACCTCTTCCGTCACTACGACCCGGAGACCGGGCGGTACACGGCCCCCGATCCGCTGGGGATCGATCCGGCGCCGAACCCGGTGACGTACGTCGACAACCCGTACAGCGCCGGGGACCCGCTCGGGCTCTCGCCGTATCCTCGGCGGCTCAACTACGACGAGGCGTCGCAGAAGGCCAACCAGGCGCTCTCCGACAAGCTGGACGAGATGCACGAGACGATGTCCCGGAGCAAGATCCGGGAGTACGCCATGGGGTCGGCTGGTGTCGATGTGCGTACCGGCGAGGTCGCGGTGGGCCTGAAGAAGACCGGGGCCGGTGACTTCTGTGCGGAGGATCTGGTCCGCGACGAACTCGTCCGTAAGGGTGCGAAGCCGGAAGATATCATCTACAGCGTGCCTCTGAGGCCTCTGAAACGGGTGCCGGAAGCGGTGTGTGTGCGGTGCGAAGGCCGCACGCTGCGTGAGCAGTTCGCACCGGGAACGACGTGGGAGAGTGACCTGCAGTGATCTTTTCGCGGACCTGGGACTGGGATTCCCTGGAGAGCCTGAGCGTTCCGGCGGCCGAGCTTCCGGCGCAGCTCGAGCGCCTCGTCGGGCCGGACGCCGACGAGCGGTCCCGCGCCGGCCGGCTGCTGTACTGCGAGGTCGCCAACCAGGGGCATCTGTACAGCGCCGCCGCGCCCTGCGTCGACGCGCTGACGCGCCTGGCCCGCTCGGGCACGCCGCTCACGCCGCAGGCGGTCAGCCTCCTCGAGTCGATCCTGAACGCCCGGAACGCCGGTGTGCGCGCCGGGCTGGAGGACGGGTCCGTCGACGTCACGGAGTACTGCAGGAGCGAGATCCTCGCGGCGTTGCCCCAGCTGCTGGGGCACGCGGACGGGTCGGACGCCGAGTACTTCCGCGAGGTCTGCTATCTGATCCCCCAGCTCGCCGACTCCTCCGGCGAGGTGGCCGACTTCCTGCGATCCGCCGCCGCGACGCTCGAGGGTGAGCTGCGCAAGGCGGCGGCCGAGGCGCTGGAGGAGGCCGAAGAGGTGCTCGAGGAAGGGCACATGCCGTAGTGGCCCCGGGGGCGGGAGTCCCGGCAGGGTGCCGGACGAGGCCGGTGCCGAGAGCCGGGAGGTCCGGGACGCTGTCCGGGAGTTCGTCGAGGCGGTGACGTTCGCGGATGCGGGAAGACCGCCACCTCGATGCGGTGGCGGTCTTCTCGGGTCGTGCGGTGCCGGCTCAGTCCTCGCCGAGGTACGCCTTGCGGACCGACTCGTCGTGGAGGAGGTCCTGGCCGGTGCCGGACAGGACGATGTTGCCGACCTCCATGACGTGGCCGTGGTCCGCCAGGGACAGCGCGGCCTGGGCGTTCTGCTCGACGAGCAGGATGGTGGTGCCCTGGGCCTTCAGCTCGGCGATGGTCGACATGATCTTCTGCATCATGATCGGGGACAGACCCATGGAGGGCTCGTCCAGCATGAGCAGCTTCGGCTGGGACATGAGGGCGCGCCCCATGGCGAGCATCTGCTGCTCACCGCCGGAGAGGGTGCCCGCGGCCTGCTTGCGCCGTTCGCCGAGGATCGGGAACAGGTCGTAGGCGCGCTGGATGTCCTTCTCGATGCCCGGCTTGTCGTCGCGGAGGAACGCGCCGAGGCGGAGGTTGTCCTCGATCGACATGCGGGGGAAGATGTGCCGGCCCTCGGGGGAGTGGGCGAGCCCGAGGGAGACGATCTGGTGGGCGGGGACCTTCTTGAGGGACTTGCCGCCGAACTTGATCTGGCCGCCGACCGGCTTGAGGAGCCCGGACAGGGTGCGCAGGGTGGTGGTCTTGCCGGCGCCGTTGGTGCCGATGAGGGTGACCACCTCGCCCGCGTCGACCTTGAACGAGATGCCCTTGACGGCCTCGATCTTGCCGTAGGCGACGCGGAGGTCCTCGACCTCGAGCAGTGCGGTCATCGGTCGTTCTCCTTGCCGGCCGAGGTGTCCGTGGTGGTGTCGGCCTGCGCGGCCTCCTCGGCGGCCTCCACCTCGGCGGCTTCCGCCGCGCCGGGGTCGTTCTCGAGGGGCTCGCCGAGGTAGGCGGCGACGACGCGTTCGTCGCCCTGGACGGTGGCGCTGTCGCCCTCGACGAGCTTCTCGCCCTGGACGAGGACGGCGACGCGGTCGCACAGGTTGAAGATGAAGCGCATGTCGTGCTCGATGACGAGGACGGCGATGCCCTTGTCGCGGATGGCGAAGACGAGTTCCTCGGTGGCCCGGGTCTCCTGGGGGTTCATGCCGGCCGTGGGCTCGTCCAGGAGCAGCAGGCCCGGTTCGCTGGCGAGGGCGCGGGCGATCTCCAGCTTGCGCTGCTCGCCGTAGGGGAGGTTGCGGGCGAGGTGCTCGGCCTTGTCGGCGAGGCCGACGAACTCCAGCAGCTCCAGGGCGCGTTCGCGGGACTTGGCCTCCGCCTTGTGGAAGCCGGGGCCGCGCAGGACGGCCGACCAGAAGCCTTCCTTGGTGCGGGTGTGGCGGCCCACGAGGACATTCTCCAGGACCGTCATGTTGGAGAACAGCCGGATGTTCTGGAAGGTGCGGGCGATGCCGGCGGCGGTGACCTTGAAGGACTTGGGCGGCAGGACCTTGTCCTTGTAGCGGACCTCGCCCTCGGTCGGGATGTACAGGCCGGTCAGACAGTTGAAGAAGGTGGTCTTGCCGGCGCCGTTGGGGCCGATGAGACCGACGATCTCGCCGCTGTTGACGGTGAGGTCGACGCCGCGGACGGCGGTCAGGCCGCCGAAGCGCATGGTGACGCCGCGTGCGTCGAGGACGGGGGTGCCGGGGGCGGGGGCGCCCGGGGTGGTGTCCTTGGTGGTGGTGTCGGTGGTCATGGTGGTCAGGCCCCTGTCTTGCTCAGGACTGTGGGCGCGTCGGCCTCTTCGTGGAACTCCAGCTGGCGGCGCCGGTTGGGGATGAGGCCCTCGGGGCGGAAGCGCATCAGCAGCACGAGTGCGAGTCCGAAGGCGAGGAGCTGGTAGTCGCCGAGGAACTGGAGCTTGTTGGGAATCAGGAAGAGCAGTGCGGCGCCGATGAGCGGACCGGCGATGGTGCCCATGCCGCCGAGCACGACCGCGGCGAGCAGGAAGGCGGAGTTGGGCGGGGTGGTGCCGGCGAAGAGGTACTGCTCGGGGGTGACGGTGTAGGTGACGTGCGCCTGCACGGTGCCCGCGAGGCCGGCGAGGGTGGCGCCGACGGCGAACGCGACGAGCTTGACGCGGAAGCCGTTGATGCCCATGGCGAGCGCGGCGGTCTCGTCCTCGCGGATGGCGACCCAGGCGCGGCCGATGCGGGAGTCGCCGCTGCGCCGGAAGACGAGGACGACGACGGCCGTGATGAGGAGCATCAGGAAGAAGTAGTTGGCGAACCGGCCGATGGTGAAGCCGGCGATGTCGTGCTGGACGCCGAGGTCCCAGCCGAGGATCTTCAGGTCCGGGATGGACGAGACGCCGTTGGAGCCGTTGGTGAGGTCCGGGCCCGAGGTGCCGTCCGTGTTGTTGGCCGCGATCCGGAAGATCTCACCGAAGCCCAGGGTGACGATGGCGAGGTAGTCGCCGCGCAGCCGCAGGGTCGGGGCGCCGATGAGGACGCCGAAGACCAGGGAGGCGACGGCACCGACGAGCACGGCCGCCCAGAAGGGGAAGTGCACGCCGAAGGGCGAGCTGGGCGAGCCGGAGACCAGCGCGGCCGCGTAGGCGCCGACGCCGAGGAAGGCGACGTAGCCGAGGTCGAGCAGGCCGGCGAGGCCGACGACGATGTTCAGGCCCAGGGCGACCGTGGCGAAGATGAGGATGTAGACGCCGAGAGTGGCGTACTGGTCGTCGGTCTGGGTGAAGGGGAAGCAGGCCGCCGCGACGAAGGCGCCGCAGACGGTGATGTTCTGGTGCCGGGCGGTGATCTGTGTGACGTGGGCGATCAGGCCCGACTTGTTGAGCGCCGCGAAACCGAGACCGGACATGATCAGGAAGCCGACGAACAGCTCGTCGTACTCGGTGCCGATGCCGTACGTGAACACGAGCAGGGCGACGGCGAGGACGGCGACGATGATCAGGATCTCGGCGTACGAGGGCAGCGCGCGCACCGGGCGCGGGGCGCCGGAGGCGAAGGCGGCCCTGACGGTCTGCCAGTTCTGGGCGGCGGAGTGCTTGAACTGCTCCCAGCCGGTGTCGTCCGGGTCGATCGGGTCCGGTGCGGGGCGCTCGAACGGCAGGGCGAGCGAGCCGAGCAGCGCGATCAGGGTGGCGGCCGCGACGACGTAGCCGCCGGGCTCCAGGTTCACCACGCCGCCGAGCTGCGCGCTGATCGCGATGACCGTGTACCAGGCGGTGACGAAGGTCGCGAGCGCGGCGAGCTTGACGGCCGCGTCGGCGCCCGCGGGGGCGAGCCAGCCCAGGCCCTTGACGCCGTACGAGGCGAGGCCGAGGAGGGCGGTGAGGGCGCCGCCGATCAGCACCAGGACCTGGAGGCCGCCCGGGTAGCCGTAGACGGTGAGGTCGCCGGGGAAGGCGGCGGTCCAGGTCCAGGCGAGGAAGGTGGACAGGACGCTGAGGACGCCGCCGCCGGTGGCGAGGGCACGTCCGACGTGCGGGGGTATCCCGATGAGGCCGGCGGGCGCACCCGTGGTGGGGGTGTCCGGGGTCTTCGAAGCGGTGGTCTGTGTGGTCATCGGTGTCACGCCCTGTCCGCAACGCGTTCGCCGAGCAGGCCCTGCGGCCTGAACAGCAGCACGAGGATGAGGAGGATGAACGCCCAGACGTCGGCCCAGGACTGGCTGCCGAACTTGTCCAGGCCGGGGATGTCGGCGATGTAGGCGGTGGCCAGGGTCTCGGCGACGCCGAGGACGACGCCGCCGATCATGGCGCCGTAGATGTTGCCGATACCGCCCAGCACCGCCGCGGTGAAGGCCTTCAGACCGAGGATGAAGCCCATCTTGAAGTCGATCTGGCCGTACTTGAGGCCGTTGGCGACGGCTCCGACGGCGGCGAAGACGGCGCCGAGGGCGAACGCGACCACGATGATGCGGTCCGTGTTGATGCCCATCAGCTTGGCCGTGTCCGGGTCCTGCGCGGTCGCCTGCATGCCCCGGCCGGTGCGGGTGCGCATCACGAAGAAGGCGAGGATCGCCATGCTGACGGGAGCGGCGATGAGCAGGAAGATGTCGCCGGTCTGGATGGTGGCGCTGCCGATGTGGAAGGGGCCGCCCTCGATCTGCGGGAAGGGGAGCTTCGACTTGGCGTTCGGGTACAGCGCCCACACCGCCTGCTGGAGGGCGAGGGAGAGGCCGATGGCGGTGATCAGCGGCGCGAGGCGGGGAGCGCCGCGCAGCGGGCGGTAGGCGAACCGTTCCGCCCCGATCGCGACGGCGACGGAGACCACCATGGCGCCGATCAGCATCAGCGGCAGCGCGATCCACATGCTGGTGCCGTCGGGCAGGATGTACAGGTGGACCGTGAGCGCCCCGAAGGCGCCGACCATGAAGATCTCACCGTGGGCGAAGTTGATGAGCTGGACAATGCCGTAGACCATTGTGTAGCCGATGGCGATCAGCCCGTACATGGATCCCAGTAGCAGGCCGTTGACCAGCTGCTGCGGCAGTTCGTTCACCGCATGTCCTCCGAGACTTTCGGATGTTCGACGGATGTGGCCCGGATGCGAGTCCGCGCGGGGCGCCTGTGGAACAGCGCCCCGCGCGGCTCGTGGGCAGTGGTGTGGTGCGGGGTGGGTCAGCCGGTGTAGGTGCCGGACTTCACGGCCTTCCACGCACCGTTCTCGACGGCGTACACGGTGAGCTGCTTGTTGGTGGCGTCACCGAACTCGTCGAAGGAGACCTTGCCGGTCACACCGTCGAAGGAGACGTTCTGCATGGCGTCCACGACCTTGGCGCGGGCGTCGTCGGGGAGCTTTCCGCCGTTGTCGGCGACGACCTTCTTGACGGCCTCGATGATCGCCCAGGCGGAGTCGTAGGAGTAGCCGCCGTAGGCCTCGTAGGCCTCCTTGTAACCCTCGGCCTTGTAGTTGGCGACGAACTCCTTGGCGGAGGGGAGTTCCTCGACCGGGGCGCCGACGGAGGTCGCGAGGTCACCGGTGCCGCTGGCGCCGGCGAGCTTGATGAAGTCGGCGCTGTAGATGCCGTCACCGCCGACCACCGGGATCTTGGCGCCGGCTTCCTTGATCTGCTTGCTCAGCGGACCGGCCTGCGGGTATTCGCCGCCGTAGTAGACGACGTCGGCGCCGGAGTTCTTGACCTTGGTGGCGACCGCGTTGAAGTCCTTGGTGTCCGGGTTGATGTGCTCGGTGCCGACCACCTGGCCGCCGAGCTGCTTGAACTCCTCGGTGAAGGTGCCGGCGAGGCCGGCGCCGTAGGTCTTCTTGTCGTCGATGACGAAGACCTTCTTCTTCTTGGAGTCGTTGTAGACGTACTGCGCGGCGAACGGGCCCTGGACGGCGTCCGTGGTCGCGGTGCGGAAGTACGACTTGTAGGTCCGGACCTTCTTGGTCTGCCAGTCCACGCCCTGGGTGAGCGACGGGTTGGTGTTGGCCGGGGAGACCTCGACCAGCTTGGCCGTGTCGAAGACCTTCTGCATCGACTCGCCGACGGAGGAGTTCAGCGGGCCGACGACGCCGAGGACGTCCTTGTCGGCGACGAACTTGGTCGCGTTCTGCTGGCCCACGGAGGGCTGGCCCTGGTCGTCGAGGGCCTCGACCTTGAAGGTGATGCCCTCGACGGTCTTCTGCTTGTTGGCGGTCTTGGCCGCGAGGTCCACCGAGTTCTTGATACCGAGCCCGAGCGCGGACAGGTCGCCGGTCAGCGGGGCGTCGACACCGATGACGACGGTGGTGCCGCCACCGCTGCCGCCGTTCCCGGAGTCGGAGCCGCCGTCGTCGTCGCGCGAACCGCAGGCGGTGAGGGTGAGCGCTCCCGCCGCCAGAGCGGCGGTGATGGCGATGAGCGAACGTTGACGCACGATCAGTCCTTTCCCTGGCACAGCCGTTTCCCCGTGGAGACGGCCGAGTCGAGCGCTGGGCCGAAGTGACAATCCGACGGCGCGGTGACTGGCCGTGACTCTAAGCGTGTGTGGGGAACGTGGAGGAGGGTCTGACTCATGCTGTGACGCTCTTGTTATGACACGCGGTAATGCAGAGCGGTGCTGGCGGGGAAGAAGGGCGGAATTCAGGCCGATTTGCTCTGTCCACATGGTGAGAACCCGCAGGACCGGCCCGGCGGGTTCAGGCGTGTAAGGCGTTTTGGTGATTACCGGGAATCGTTGCCACAGGCGACCTGGAGGGCCTCGGAGAGGTGCTGCGCATAGCGCGGGCCGAGGATGAAACTGTGCTCCTCTATTGCGCGCGTATTACGCAGCGTTACATCCAGGAAAGGGAGTCCGGGGTTCCGTGGTGCTTTTTCGCATTCCGTCACCCGCAGAGTGACGATGATCTTGAGGGCGGAATGCGACTTTGTCTGGAAAGGTGCCGCGGGGGTCGAGGTCGCCGAAAGTCCGGCGTAGGGCTGGGCCACCCGGGTCACCGTGACGGGTGGTCCGGAGTGCACGCTCAACAGCACCGCGAAGCTGAAATCGCTGGTCGGGGCGTTGCCGGGGGCGGCCACCGGGTCCAGATAGACGAGGTCGACCGCCTGCGAGGGGAAGGGCGGGGGTGGCGGCGGGGGAGCGGGGTGCTCCCGCGGGCGGCCGGCGTACAGCCAGACGCCGCCCGCCAGGACGACGAGGGCCGCGACCGCCGCGTGGACCGCCCGGCGGCGGCGCTCGTGACGCGGGTCCAGGTGCCGGCGCAGGCGTCCGGGACGCCGGGCGGGGTGGCGGGATTGCGGGGGTGCCCATGCGTGGGTGCCCTCGCCCGGCTCGACGGGCCCGGTGCCGCTCACGGCCGTCGGCCCTTGCCGGCGCCGCAGTGGCTTCCGGCGCGCCGGGCTGAAGCCTGACGGCCGGTCACGTCACGCATGGCGCCGACGACTCGACCCGGGCATACGGGCCGCACGGCGACCGTGGCGTCACGCCGGACGCCGCCCGTGGCGGCATCCGGCCGAGGGACTCCTCCCCGCTCCATGCCCCGACGCTAAGGCGCGGGGACGGCGGGGGCAATGACGCCGTCGCCGGGGGTTCAGCCCGCCGTGCCCGCCTGGACGGCGCTGCCGGGGGCAGCGTCGCGCAGCAGGCAGGTCAGGCGGGCGGTGCACACCCGCCGCTCCTGCTCGTCGGTGATCACGATCTCGTACGTCGCCGTCGACCGGCCCCGGTGCACGGGCGTGGCCACGCCGGTCACCAGGCCGGAGCGGACCCCGCGGTGGTGGGTGCAGTTCAGGTCGACACCGACGGCGATCTTGGAGTGGCCGCCGTGGAGCATCGAGCCCACCGACCCCAGCGTCTCGGCCAGCACCGCCGAGGCGCCGCCGTGCAGCAGCCCGTACGGCTGGGTGTTGCCCTCCACCGGCATGGTGCCGACGACCCGCTCCGGCGCCGCCTCCAGGATCCGGACGCCCATCCGCTCCCCCAGGTGGCCCGCGGAGAACAGTACGGGGAGGTCGATGCCCAGGGCGGCGTACTCGTCGATGATCTCCTGCGGGAACTGCACCTGCTGCTGCTCGCCCATGGGCCTGGCTCCGTTCATTGCGATCCGTCGGGTCGATCCGCCTGTCGGCGCGCCTGAGCGAACGCTCAGTCGGTCGTCGATTGTTCCAGACGCACGACGACCGACTTGCTGGCCGGGGTGTTGCTGGTGTCCGCGGTGGCGTCCAGCGGCACCAGGACGTTGGTCTCCGGGTAGTAGGCCGCGGCACAGCCCCGGGCCGTCGGGTAGTGCACGACGCGGAAGCCCGGCGCCCGGCGCTCCACGCCGTCCGCCCACTCGCCGACGAGGTCGACGTACGAGCCGTCCCGTACCTTCAGCCTCTCGGCGTCCTCGGGGTGGACGAGGACCACCCGGCGGCCGTTCCTGATGCCGCGGTAGCGGTCGTCCAGGCCGTAGATCGTGGTGTTGTACTGGTCGTGCGAGCGCAACGTCTGCAGCAGCAGCCGGCCCTCGGGCAGCTCGGGGTACTCGACGGGCGCGGCGGTGAAGTTGGCCTTGCCGGTGGCCGTCGGGAAGCGGCGCTCGTCGCGCGGCGCGTGGGGGAGGGCGAAGCCGCCCGGCCGCGCCACGCGCGCGTTGAAATCCTCGAACCCGGGGATCACCCGGGCGATGCGGTCGCGGATCGTCGCGTAGTCCTTCTCGAACTCCTCCCAGGGCACCCTGCTGTCCTCGCCGAGCACCCGGCGCGCCAGCCGGCACACGATGGCCGGCTCGGACAGCAGATGCCGGCTCGCGGGCTCGAGGCGTCCGCGTGAGGCGTGCACCAAGCCCATCGAGTCCTCGACGGTGACGAACTGCTCGCCGCCCTCCTGGAGATCGCGCTCGGTACGGCCCAGCGTCGGCAGGATCAGGGCTCGTGCCCCCGTGACGGCGTGCGAGCGGTTCAGTTTCGTCGACACGTGCACGGTGAGGCGGGCGCTGCGCATCGCCGCCTCGGTGACCTCCGTGTCGGGAGAGGCCGAGACGAAGTTGCCGCCCATGGCGAAGAAGACCTTCGCCTCGCCGTCGCGCAGCGCGCGGATGGCCCGTACGACGTCGTAGCCGTGTTCGCGGGGCGGGGCGAAGCCGAACTCCTTCTCCAGGGCGTCCAGGAACGCGGGCGCGGGGCGTTCGAAGATGCCCATCGTGCGGTCGCCCTGCACGTTGGAGTGGCCGCGCACCGGGCAGACACCCGCGCCCGGGCGGCCGATGTTGCCGCGCAGCAGGAGGAAGTTCACCACCTCGCGGATGGTGGGCACCGAGTGCTTGTGCTGGGTCAGGCCCATCGCCCAGCACACGATGGTGCGCCGCGAGGCGAGGACCAGACGCAGCGTCTCCTCGATCTCCGCGCGCGTGAGCCCCGTCGCCGCGAGCGTCTCGTCCCAGCCGGCGGCCCGCGCCGCCTCGGCGAACTCCTCGAAGCCGTGCGTGTGTTCCCGCACGAACGCCTCGTCGACCGCGCCCTCGGTCTCCAGGATCAGCTTGTTGAGGAGCCGGAAGAGGGCCTGGTCGCCGCCGAGGCGGATCTGGAGGAAGAGGTCGGTGAGCGCGGCGCCGGTGGTGAGCCCCTTCGGCGTCTGCGGATTCTTGAAGCGCTCCAGGCCCGCCTCGGGCAGCGGATTGACGCTGATGATCTTCGCCCCGTTCGCCTTGGCCTTCTCCAGGGCCGAGAGCATGCGCGGGTGGTTGGTGCCCGGGTTCTGGCCGGCCACGATGATCAGGTCCGACTTGTACAGGTCATCCAGCAGGACGCTGCCCTTGCCGATGCCGATCGTCTCCGACAGGGCCGAACCGGACGACTCGTGGCACATGTTGGAGCAGTCCGGCAGGTTGTTGGTGCCCAGCTCGCGCGCGAAGAGCTGGTAGAGGAACGCCGCCTCGTTGCTGGTGCGCCCCGAGGTGTAGAAGACGGCCTCGTCGGGCGAGTCCAGGGCGGCGATCTCCTCCGCGACGATGTCGAAGGCCCGCTCCCAGGTGACCGGCTCGTAGTGCTCGCCGCCCTCCGGGAGATACACGGGATGCGTGAGCCGGCCCTGCTGGCCGAGCCAGTAGCCGCTGCGGGTCGCGAGGTCGGCCACGGAGTGGGCGGCGAAGAACTCCGGGGTGACCCGGCGCAGGGTGGCCTCCTCGGCCACGGCCTTCGCGCCGTTCTCGCAGAACTCCGCCGCGTGCCGGTGGTCCGGCTCCGGCCAGGCGCAGCCCGGGCAGTCGAAGCCGTCCTTCTGGTTGACGCTCAGCAGCGTCAGCGCCGTCCGCCGCACACCCATCTGCCGCTGCGCGACACGCAGGGAGTGACCGATCGCCGTCATGCCCGCCGCCGCGTGCCGGGGCCCGGTGACCTGCGGCGCGTCCTGAACCGGATCACCCTTGGGCGGCTTCGTGGCCATCGCGCGCTCCTTCGCATGCAGGTGTGAGGTATGTCTCCGATCCTCGCACGCCCCTGTGACAGCGAGACAGGGCGGGCGACCGGCAGTCCGCGAGCGGTGGTTGCGGCGATGGAGGGGACGGGCCGGGCGGGCGCGTCCCGCGGGCGAGGCCCGAACGGGTACGCGCCGGACCCCTGGCCGGGTATGCGCCGGACCCCTGGCCGGGTATGCGCCGGACCCCTGGCCGGGTATGCGCCGGACCTCTGGCCGGGTACGCGCTGGAGCCGTGCCCGGGTAATGCGCCGGACCTCTGGCCGGGTACGCGCTGGACCTCTGGCCGGGTACGCGCTGGACCTCTGGCCGGGTACGCGCCGGACCCGTACCGACGCCCATGACAGGACCGTGCCGACGGTGACGACGGGAGCGTGGCGACGGTGACGACGGGACCGGCTGTCAGTGCCACGTGGCAGGATCGGGGGCGTGGCAGAGACAGCATCGAAGAAGACCGACAGCACACCCGGCGGCAGCCGCCCGCGCCTGATGCTCATGGACGGGCACTCGCTGGCGTACCGCGCGTTCTTCGCGCTGCCCGCGGAGAACTTCACGACCGCGACGGGCCAGCCGACCAACGCGATCTACGGTTTCGCGTCGATGCTGGCCAACACGCTGCGTGACGAGGCGCCCACGCACTTCGCGGTGGCGTTCGACGTCTCCCGCAAGACCTGGCGCTCCGAGGAGTTCACGGAGTACAAGGCGAACCGCTCCAAGACCCCGGACGAGTTCAAGGGCCAGGTCGAGCTGATCGGCGAGCTGCTCGACGCGATGCACGTGACCCGCTTCGCCGTCGAGGGCTTCGAGGCGGACGACGTCATCGCCACGCTCGCCACGCAGGCCGAGGCCGAGGGCTTCGAGGTGCTCATCGTCACCGGCGACCGGGACTCGTTCCAGCTGGTCAGCGAGCACACCACGGTGCTGTATCCGACCAAGGGCGTCTCCGAGCTCACCCGGTTCACCCCGGAGAAGGTCGTCGAGAAGTACGGGCTGACGCCCGCCCAGTACCCCGACTTCGCGGCCCTGCGCGGCGACCCGTCGGACAACCTGCCGGGCATCCCCGGCGTCGGCGAGAAGACGGCCGCGAAGTGGATCAACCAGTTCGGGTCCTTCGCGGAGCTGGTCGAGCGCGTCGACGAGGTCAAGGGCAAGGCCGGGCAGAATCTGCGCGACCACCTGGAGTCCGTGAAGCTCAACCGCCGGCTCACCGAGCTGGAGCGGCGGGTCGCGCTGCCGAAGACGGTCACCGACCTGGAGCGGCCGGCGTACGACCGCAAGGGCGTCGCGATGATCCTGGACACCCTGGAGATCCGCAACCCGTCCCTGCGCGAGCGTCTGTTCGCCGTCGACCCCGGGGCCGAGGAGGCCGAGGCGACGCCGGTCGTGGCGGACGGCGTGGAGCTGGACGGCACGGTGCTGGGCACGGGCGAGGTGGCCGGCTGGCTCGCCGAGCACGGCGACCAGCCCCTCGGCGTCGCCACGGTCGACACCTGGGCGCTGGGCACCGGCTCGGTCGCCGAGGTCGCGCTCGCCGCGTCCGACGGCAAGGCCGCGTGGTTCGACCCGACGGAGACCGACGAGGCCGACGAGGCGGCGTTCACGGCCTGGCTCGCCGACCCGGACCGGCCGAAGGTCTTCCACAACGCCAAGGGCGCCATGCGCGTCTTCGCCGAGCACGGCTGGCGCGTCGCCGGCGTGGGCATGGACACCGCGCTCGCCGCGTACCTGGTCAAGCCCGGCCGCCGCTCCTTCGACCTGGACGCGCTCTCCCTGGAGTATCTGCACCGCGAGCTGGCCCCCGCCGCCGCGGCCGACGGACAGCTGGCCTTCGGCGCGGACGAGGCCGCCGAGGCCGAGGCGCTCATGGTGCAGGCCCGCGCCATCCTCGACCTGGGCGAGGTCTTCACAAGCCGCCTGGAGGAGGTCGGCGCCGCGGATCTGCTGCGCGACATGGAACTGCCGACGTCCGAGCTGCTGGCCCGCATGGAGCGGCACGGCATCGCGGCCGACCGGGAACACCTCCAGGCCATGGAGCAGATGTTCGCGGGCGCGGTCCAGCAGGCCGTGAAGGAGGCCCACGCGGCGGCCGGACGCGAGTTCAACCTGGGCTCGCCCAAGCAGCTCCAGGAAGTCCTCTTCGGCGAGCTGAACCTGCCCAAGACGAAGAAGACGAAGACCGGCTACACGACGGACGCCGACGCCCTGGCCTGGCTGGCGACGCAGACGGAGAACGAGCTGCCGGTGATCATGCTCCGGCACCGTGAGCAGGCCAAGCTGCGCGTCACCGTCGAGGGACTGATCAAGACGATCGCCGCGGACGGCCGCATCCACACCACGTTCAACCAGACGGTCGCCGCGACGGGCCGCCTCTCCTCGACCGACCCGAATCTGCAGAACATCCCGGTCCGCACCGACGAGGGCCGGGCGATCCGCCGCGGCTTCGTCGTCGGAGAGGGCTTCGAGTCCCTGATGACCGCGGACTACAGCCAGATCGAACTGCGCGTGATGGCCCACCTGTCCGAGGACGCGGGCCTGATCGAGGCGTTCACCTCCGGCGAGGACCTGCACACCACGGCCGCCGCGCAGGTGTTCTCCGTCGAGCAGTCCGCGGTGGACGCGGAGATGCGCCGCAAGATCAAGGCCATGTCCTACGGCCTGGCGTACGGCCTGTCGGCCTTCGGCCTCTCCCAGCAGCTGAACATCGAGGCGGCCGAGGCCCGGGGTCTGATGGACGCCTACTTCGAGCGGTTCGGCGGGGTCCGGGACTATCTGCGCCGGGTCGTCGACGAGGCCAGGGCCACCGGTTACACGGCCACGCTCTTCGGTCGCCGCCGCTATCTGCCCGACCTCAACAGCGACAACCGCCAGCGCCGCGAGGCGGCCGAGCGGATGGCGTTGAACGCGCCGATCCAGGGCACGGCGGCCGACATCGTCAAGATCGCCATGCTCAATGTGGACAAGGCGCTGCGCGAGGCCGGTCTCGCGTCCCGCATGCTGCTCCAGGTCCACGACGAAATCGTCCTGGAGATCGCCCCGGGCGAGCGCGCCACCGCGGAGGAACTGGTCCGCCGCGAAATGGCGAGCGCCGTCGACCTCAGGGTCCCCCTGGGCGTCTCGGTGGGCTCGGGCTCGAACTGGGAATCGGCAGCGCACTAGCCTCCGGCGGCGGTCCAGCGGTCCAGCGGTCCAGCGGTCCAGCGGTGCAGCGGGGCAGCGGGGCCCGGAGCCGCGGCGGACGCCGCGCTGCCGGGCCACCGCGGTGCGGGACCCTTGTGGTGGCGGGCCGGCAGTCCACTGGCGGCCTGAGGCCGTCACCCCCGCGCCGTCGGCCCCGCGCCTTCGCCTTCGGCGATCCGGCACCCGGCGCCCCCGCCCCGGCGGCCCGGTGCAGTCGGCATCCGCCCCGGCGGCCCGGTGCCGTCGCACCGCCCCGGCGCCTCGGCGCCGTCGGTGGCCGGCCGGGCGTCCGCCCGTCGCCCCGCCGGCCCCCGGAGGGCCCGTCACTCAGGTGGCCCCCGCGGAAAAGCCCCCGCGCCCCGTCTCCCCTGAGGATGCGGGCATGGGTATACGCATGCTCCACCACCGGACGACACCGGCACGGGCAAGCACAGACCGACCCGCCCGCGTGCCACTCCTCCCCGTCCCGGTCTTCGCACCGGGCGCAAGTACCGGCCGCACCCCCACCACCCTCGCGACGGCCCTGCGCCGCACCGCGGCGGACCTCCGCCGCAGACTCGACCGCCGGGACCCGGCCGCCGCGACTCCCCGCGAGACGCCCGCCTGGCGGCTGTGGGCCGACCTGGCGCGCGGCTACCTCACGCTCGCCCTCACCCTGCTGCCGCAGTCACGCCCCGCCCATACGTTCACCGTGTTCGTCGCGACCGCCGACACCCTCAGCGCGCGACCCGGCGGCCCGGCTCCGTACCGACGCCTCCCGGGCTTCCCGGGCCCGGGGCCGGACGCCACGCCCTGATCGCCACGGCGCACAGCAGCAGCCCCGGCACCAGCCCCGCCCCCGCCCCGAAACACACGGTCGGGACGACCTCCCAGGGCTTCGCCACCGACCCCCAGTGGTCCCACCACCGGGTCGTACGCTGCACCACCCCGGCCAGCACACAGCCGCCGAGCACCGCCCCGGCCCGCCAACGGTCCCGCGCCGACAGCACGGGAACCCCCAGCGGCCCGGCCGGGGCGGGCCGGCCGAGCGCCCGCGCCACGAACACGGCGATCACCACCGCGGCCACCGCCGAACCGCCGTACTGCGCGTACCAGTACAACGGGGAGCCCGCGACCTCCCGCCCCAGCACGGGGAACACCCGCATCCCCCACCGGTCGAGATGCGTGAACGCGTCCCACACCACGTGCGTCAGCGCACCCAGCACCGCCGACACGTACCACCACGCGACCAGGGACGGCCGTACGCGCGCCCGTGGCGCCCCGCAGCGCAGCAGGGCGGCGACGCGCCCCTGCCGGGCCCGTGGCAGCAAGGCCACCAAGGGCTCACGGACCAGCAACCACAGCCCCACCAACGCCCAGGCGACGAGCACGTCGACCGAGAAGACCCCGGCGAACGAGTGCGTCACGTCCCCGAACTCCATCGCCCCGGACACCAGACTCGCCGCGTAATAGGTCATGTCGGGCGAGAACGACCCCGCGACCAGCACCGCCGGCACCAGACGCCCCCGCCCGGAGCCGTCGCCGCGCACCGCCGGCAGCACGGCCGCCGCATGACTGAGGGTGAAAGGCAACGCCGCTCCTCATATGGCCAACTGGTGAATATCGGGCACGAACGGGTGCCCACGCAAAGCAAGTTGTCGTAGGGTCGCCTGCGGCGCCGTACTGATCGAACAGACGGCCGTCGGGCTCGGAAAGTTGCGGCGCAACCCTCGGCTCGGGCCGATCGTCACAACAGGGGCGGGTACGGCGCGAGCACCACAGCCGAAGGCAGACGGACGACGGAGACGGACGCGCGGGCGTCCACGGGAGGGGTCACTCTATGGCGGCGCAGTTCGACAGGAGGCTCCGCAAGGCTGCGGTCACCACCACCGTCGCGGCGGTCGCGGTCGCGGCCCTGTCCGCGTCCCAGGCTCCCGACGTGACGGCGGACGGCAACGGCAGACGGACCACCGCCGACAGCACGCCCTCGCCCTCCGCGCCCTCCGGCGACAGCGCCACCGGCAACTCGCCGTACTACACGGACCTGCCGCCGCTCAACAGCCCGAGCCCCGCACCCACCGTCGGCACCCCCGTCTCCCGGGGCCCCGCCGAGGCGGGCATCCCGGCGACCGTCCTCGACGCCTACAAGAAGGCCGAGTCGGAGCTGCGCCGGGCCAAGCCCGGCTGCAACGTCCCGTGGCAACTCCTCGCCGCCATCGGCAGAGTGGAGTCCGGTCACGCAAGCGGCGGCCGTGTCGACGCGAACGGCACCACCACCAGCCGCATCATCGGCCCGCAGCTCGACGGCAACGGCTTCGCGCTCATCAAGGACACCGACGACGGCGTCTACGACGGCAACAGCGCCTACGACAACGCCGTCGGCCCCATGCAGTTCATCCCGTCCACCTGGGCCTGGGCGGGCCGCGACGGCAACGGCGACGGCAAGAAGGACCCCAACAACGTCTACGACGCCGCCCTCGCCGCCGGCCACTACCTGTGCCGCAACGGCTGGGACCTGTCCGTCCAGGCCGACCTCAACCGGGCGATCCTCAGCTACAACAACTCGCAGGAGTACCTGCACACGGTCCTGACCTGGCTGGAGTACTACCGCAAGGGCACCCACGAGGTCCCGGACGGCACCGGCGCGCTGCCGGTGGACCGCAGCGACGACGGCTCCGGCGTGACCGGACCGAGCCCGTCGCCGGGCGTCGGCGGCACCCCGGGCCGGTCCACCGTGCCGTCGACACCGGGCACGTCGACGCCGTCCCCGGGCGGCTCGAACGGCTCCGCCAAGCCCACGCCGCCCGGCACCGGTTCACCGAACCCCACCCCGACGCCGCCGCCCACCACGCCGCCCACCACGCCGCCGACCCCCACCGACACGGTGGACCACCTGGAGAACGCGGGGGCCTCCGGCGTCACCGCCATGGCGGGCGACACGTTCGCCGAGAGGATCGGCGTCCGGGCGGAGACGGAGAAGGGGGAGGCCGTCACCAAGGTCCGCATCCGCTTCACGATCCTCGGGGACACCGACGCCACCTTCGCCGGCGGGGAGAACGTCGCCACCGTCGTCACCGGCAGCGGTGGCGTGGCCACGGCGCCCGCACTCCAGGCGGGCGAGAAGACCGGGGCGTTCACCGTCCGGGCCACCGTCGTCGGCCGCACGGTCGCCGGTCTCGACCACCGGGCCACGGTCACCGAGCGCGCCGCCGACACCCTCGCGCGCACCGGTGACGCGGCGCTCACTTGCACCGTGGGCGGCGAGTTCGCGAACCGGGTCGAGGTGAAGGCGACGTACAAGGGCGCCGTCGCGGACAAGGTCGCCGTCACCGCCACGCTCATCACGTCGGCGACCGACCCGGCCGAGAACGACAAGGGCCCCTACTTCAAGGACGCCGACGGCAGGGCCGTCCGCACCCTGACGGGCCTGCCGACCGACGCCAAGGGCCTGCTGACGCTGCCGAAGCTCTACGCGGACGGCACCGCCGGCACGTTCGTGCTGCGCCTGACCACCGCGGGCGGCGCCACCCTCGACGTCCAGCTGAAGGTGGCGGAGGCCGAGCCGGAGCCGTCTCCGGAGCCGTCTCCGGAGCCGTCCACCGGGTCGTCGCCGGAGGCCTCGCCGAGCCCTTCCGCCGAACCGTCGACCGAGCCCTCCGCGTAGACATCCGCCGGACCGGACACCGGGGGCGTCCCACCGCTGCGGCGGCGGGACGCCCCCGCGCCCCGCGCCGTGTGCCGGGTGCCGTGTGCCGTCTTTCCGTGCGACGGCGGGAGGGTCACGAACCGGAGGCGGACTCCCGCCCGAGCCGCGCCTTCGTGTGCCGCGTCGGCTCCGCCGTGGCCGGGTCCTCGGGCCACGGATGCTTCGGATACCGGCCGCGCAGCTCCGCCCGCACGCCCTTGTAGCCGTCCCGCCAGAAGGAGGCCAGGTCGGCCGTGACCGCCGCCGGCCGGCCGGCGGGGGACAGGAGGTGCACGAGCAGCGGCACCCCGGCGATCTCGGGCGACCGCTCCAGCCCGAACATCTCCTGCACCTTCACCGCGAGCACGGGCCGCGCGGGATCGCCGTAGTCGATCCGGATCCTGGAGCCGCTGGGCACGGTGATCCGCTCCGGGGCGAGTTCGTCCAGCCGCGCCGCCTCACCCGACGCCCAGGGCAGCAACCGCGCCAGTGCCTGCCCCGCGTCGATCCGCGCCAGGTCGGCCCGCCGCCGGGCCCGTCCGAGTTCCGGCTCCAGCCACTCGTCCACGCGCGCGTGGAGCGCGTCGTCGCAGACGTCCGGCCAGGGCTCGCCCACGTGCAGCCGCAGGAACGCGAGCCGCTGCCGCAGCGTCCGCGCCCCGTCCGGCCAGCGCAACAGCCCGAGCCCCTCTCGCCGCAGTCCCTCCAGCAGTGCGTCGCGTACGAGACCGGGGGCGGCGTCGGCCGGAGGGCCCACCGACAGTTCGACGGCCCCGAGCCGCTCGACCCGCCGCGCCACCACGTCGCCGTCGGCCCAGTGCACCTCGTCCCGCTCGGTCAGCAGGGCGCCGGCCGCGCGCCGCGCCGTGGCCTCGTCGACGACGGCGCCCAGCCGCACGCGCGCGTGCCCCTTGCCCACCGGCCGGTCGGCCACGGCCACGGCGATCCAGGGAGCCCCGCGCAGCTCGGACCCCTCCGGCAGCTCCGCCCGCGTCCCGGACGCCATCAGATACGAACCGCCGTCCTTCCTGGCCACCCGCTCGGGAAACGCCAGCGCGGCCACGAGCCCGGCCACCCCGTCCTCCGCATCGCCGGCAGACGCCTCGTGGGCCGCCACGATGCCGTCCGTCCCGTCGCCCCGCGCGCCCGCCTGCCCCGCGGCGGAGCGCAGGCGGCGCACCTCCGCCCGCCAGCGTGTCCCGTAGGCGTCGCCCCCGCGCCGGGCCGCCCGCAGCGCGGACGCCAGGTCGTCGCCGTACTCCCGCGGCGGCTCCTCGCTGAGCAACGCCACCACCTCGGCCACCGCACCGGAGGCGCCCGCGTCGAGCAGGGCCCGCCCCAGGCGGGGATGCACCCCCAGCCGCGACAGCCGTACGCCCCGCTCCGTGGCCCGCCCGGCCGCGTCCACCGCGCCCACCGCGGTCAGCACCGACCGCGCCGCGGCCATCGCTCCGTCCGGCGGGGGGTCCAGCAGCGCCAGCCCGGACGCGTCCGGGTCGCCCCAGCACGCCGCCTGGAGGGCGAACGCCGTCAGGTCGGCCACTTTGATCTCCGGCGACGGGAAGCGCGGCAGCCTGGAGTCCTCGGCCTCCGCCCAGCAGCGGTACACCGTGCCAGGCGCCTCACGCCCCGCCCGTCCGGCACGCTGCCGTGCCGCCGCCCGCGACGCCCGTACCGTCGTCAGCGCGCTCAGCCCGCGTCCGTGGTCCACCCGCGGCTCCCGGGCCACCCCCGCGTCCACCACCACCCGCACTCCCGGCACCGTCAGCGACGACTCCGCCACCGACGTCGCCAGCACCACCCGGCGCCGTGACCCGGGGGACAGCACCGCGTCCTGCACGGCGGCCGGCGCCCGTCCGTGCACCTGGAGCACGTCCACGTCACCGAGCCCGGACAGCTGCCCCGCCACGCGGGCGATCTCCCCCACGCCCGGCAGGAAGCACAGCACGTCCCCGTTCTGCTCGGCCAGCGCGCGGCGCACCACCGACGCCACGTGCGCGAGCAGCGCCGGATCGACCCGCATCCCGTGCGGCGGCCGTACGGGGCGGGCCGGCGGCGCCCACACCACCTCCACCGGGTACGACACGCCGTGCGCCTCGACGACCGGCGCCCCGCCCAGCAGGCGGGCCCAGCCCTCCGCGTCGGTCGTCGCCGACGCGGCCACCAGCCGCAGCTCCGGCCGCAGCGCCTGCCGCACGTCCCACAGGAACGCCGCCGTGGTGTCCGCGTCGAGATGCCGCTCGTGGCACTCGTCCAGCACCACCGAGTCGACGCCGGTCAGCTCCTGGTCCCGCTGGAGCCGCTGCAACAGCACACCGGTCGTGACGACCTCCACGCGTGTGTGCCGCCCGACCACCCGCTCGCCGCGCACGGTGTACCCGACGCTCGCCCCGGGCTTCTCGCCCAGCAGCCACGCCATCCGCCGGGCCGCCGCCCGCGCGGCGATCCGCCGGGGTTCGGCCACGACCACGCGCCGCGCGGGGCCCTCGCCGAGCAGACCGGCCAGCGCGAGCGGCACCAGCGTCGTCTTGCCGGTGCCGGGCGGCGCGACCAGCACCGCGGTGCCGTGTCCCTCCAGGGCGTCGTGCAGTGCGGGCAGGGCACCGCGTACGGGCAGTGCGTCCAGGTCGTCGTAACGGATCACGACCCCAGTGTCGTACGCCCGCGAAAGCGCCCTCCACGCGCGCGTGCCCGGCGGCGGTCCGTCAGTCGCGCTCGCACACGAAGATCGCCGTCCCGGGGATCAGATGCCCGCGCAGCGGGGACCAGCCGCCCCACTCCGAGGTGTTCCAGTCCGGCCACTCCGGCTCCACCAGGTCCACCAGCCGGAACCCCGACGTCACGACGTCCCGGACCCGGTCGCCGAGCGTCCTGTGGTGCTCGACGTACACCGCGACGCCCTCCTCGTCCTGCTCGACGTACGGCGTGCGGTCGAAGTAGGAGGCGGACACCGACAGGCCCTCGGGGCCCGGCTCGTCCGGGAACGCCCAGCGCAGCGGATGCGTGACGGAGAAGACGAAGCGGCCCCCGGGCCGCAGCACCCGGCGCACCTCCCGCAGCACCAGCCGCGGATCGGCGACGAACGGCAGCGCCCCGTACGCCGAGCACGCCAGGTCGAAGGAGCCGTCCGCGAAGGGCAGCACGGCGGCGTCGGCGCAGACCAGCGGGAACGACCCGCCGATGCGCAGCGCGTGCTGGAGCTGGCGGTGGGAGAGGTCCAGGGCCACCGGGCGGGCGCCCTGGCCGGCCAGCCAGCGCGCGCACTGGGCGGCACCGGCGCCGATCTCCAGGACGTCCTTGCCCTTCAGCTCCTCCGTCGGGCCGAGCAGCTCGGCCTCCACCTCGTCCAGGCCCTCGGGGCACCACACGAAACGGTCGTCGCCGAGGAAGGTGCCGTGCTCGATCTGGTACTCGTCCGCGTTCCGGTCCCACCAGCCGCGATTGGCGCGGGCGCTCTCCGTGACCCCGGCGGCACGCCGGGTGGCCTCGGGTTCGGTCTCTGCGGCTTCGGACGTTACGGGCTCTTGGATGACCGGCTCCCTCGTACTAGTCTGCGGCTCTTCCGGCCAGGCAGTCCCGGGCGTCGGGCACGGGACGGACGGGTTCCGTGCGGCCTCGGGAGACGGCTCTTGTGCCGGGTATGCGGCGTTCCGCCCCGGGTGGGCGGCTTCGCGCATTGACCATGCCCGGCCGCCCCCGTATGCTACAAGTTGCGCTGCGGGCCTGCGCACCTCAGACGTAGCAGGTCGCGCTCGCATCTGTTGTATGTCCCCTCGGTTCTCGAGGCGTCGCCACTGGATTTCGGTGACGCTTACTTGGCTGTCCGGCTTCATCAGAGCGAAACGGGCTCCCGGCGTAAGCAGTACCTACGACTTCAATGTCCGTACCGGAGCCCTTTCCCACATGACGAGCAGCACCGAGACCACCGCCACCACCCCGCAGGTTGCGGTCAACGACATCGGTAACGAGGAAGCCTTCCTCGCCGCGATCGACGAGACGATCAAGTACTTCAACGACGGCGACATCGTCGACGGCGTCATCGTGAAGGTCGACCGGGACGAGGTCCTGCTCGACATCGGTTACAAGACCGAAGGTGTCATCCCGAGCCGCGAGCTCTCGATCAAGCACGACGTCGACCCCAACGAGGTCGTCGCCGTCGGTGACGAGATCGAGGCCCTCGTCCTCCAGAAGGAGGACAAGGAAGGCCGCCTGATCCTCTCGAAGAAGCGCGCCCAGTACGAGCGTGCCTGGGGCACCATCGAGAAGATCAAGGAAGAGGACGGCATCGTTACCGGTACCGTCATCGAGGTCGTCAAGGGTGGTCTCATCCTCGACATCGGCCTCCGCGGCTTCCTCCCGGCCTCCCTGGTCGAGATGCGCCGCGTCCGCGACCTCCAGCCCTACGTGGGCAAGGAGCTCGAGGCGAAGATCATCGAGCTGGACAAGAACCGCAACAACGTGGTCCTGTCCCGCCGCGCCTGGCTGGAGCAGACCCAGTCCGAGGTGCGCCAGACGTTCCTCACCACCCTCCAGAAGGGTCAGGTCCGTTCCGGCGTCGTCTCCTCGATCGTCAACTTCGGTGCCTTCGTGGACCTGGGTGGCGTCGACGGTCTGGTCCACGTCTCCGAGCTGTCCTGGAAGCACATCGACCACCCGTCCGAGGTTGTCGAGGTCGGCCAGGAGGTCACCGTCGAGGTCCTCGACGTCGACATGGACCGCGAGCGTGTCTCCCTGTCGCTGAAGGCGACCCAGGAAGACCCGTGGCAGCAGTTCGCCCGCACCCACCAGATCGGCCAGGTCGTGCCCGGCAAGGTCACGAAGCTGGTGCCGTTCGGTGCGTTCGTCCGCGTGGACGAGGGCATCGAGGGTCTGGTCCACATCTCCGAGCTGGCCGAGCGCCACGTGGAGATCCCGGAGCAGGTCGTCCAGGTCAACGACGAGATCTTCGTCAAGGTCATCGACATCGACCTCGAGCGTCGCCGCATCAGCCTCTCGCTGAAGCAGGCCAACGAGGCCTTCGGTGCCGACCCGTCGGCGGTCGAGTTCGACCCGACCCTGTACGGCATGGCCGCGTCCTACGACGACCAGGGCAACTACATCTACCCCGAGGGCTTCGACCCCGAGACCAACGACTGGCTCGAGGGCTACGAGACCCAGCGCGAGGCGTGGGAGACCCAGTACGCCGAGGCGCAGCAGCGCTTCGAGCAGCACCAGGCGCAGGTCATCAAGTCCCGCGAGGCGGACGAGAAGGCCGCTGCCGAGGGTGGCGACACCGCGGGTGCGGCTCCGGCCGCGTCCGGTGGCGGCTCGTACTCCTCCGAGGGCGGCGACAACTCCGGCGCCCTCGCGTCGGACGAGGCCCTCGCCGCGCTCCGCGAGAAGCTGGCCGGCGGCCAGAGCTGATCGCGGGCCGCTGAGGCCTGACCGTTGACACTGAGGGGCCGTACCTTTCGAGGTACGGCCCCTCGGCGTTTCCGCGACGCTCACCATCACACCCGCTCAAGATCACAGCGGTCCGCTCCGGGAATGCCCGCCCGCGCACCGGCGTTATGACGTTCGGACACGAGGAGGGGAGCGGTCACCGTGCTGGATCCGCAGGGTTTGTACACGTGGGAGCCGAAGGGCCTGGCCGTGGTCGACACGGCACTCGCCCAGGAGTCGGCCGGGCTGGTCATGCTCTACCACTTCGACGGATACATCGACGCCGGCGAGACCGGCGACCAGATCGTCGACCAACTGCTCGACTCACTGCCCCACCAGGTCGTCGCCCGCTTCGATCACGACCGGCTCGTGGACTACCGGGCCCGCCGCCCGCTGCTGACCTTCAAGCGCGACACCTGGACGGCGTACGAGGAGCCCACCATCGAGGTGCGCCTCGTCCAGGACGCCACCGGCGCGCCGTTCCTGCTGCTGTCGGGCCCCGAGCCGGACGTGGAGTGGGAGCGTTTCGCCGCCGCCGTGGCGCAGATCGTCGAGCGCCTCGGCGTCCGCCTCGCGGTCAACTTCCACGGCATCCCCATGGGCGTCCCGCACACCCGGCCCGTCGGCATCACCCCGCACGGCAACCGCACCGACCTCGTCCCGGGCCATCGCAGTCCCTTCGAGGAGGCGCAGGTCCCCGGCAGCGCGGAGGCGCTCGTCGAGTACCGGCTCATGCAGGCCGGCCACGAGGTGCTGGGCGTCGCCGCGCACGTGCCGCACTACATCGCCCGGTCGGCCTACCCGGACGCGGCGCTGACCGTCCTGGAGGCGATCACGGCGGCGACCGGACTGGTCCTGCCGGGTGTCGCGCACTCCCTGCGCACGGAGGCCCACCGCACCCAGACCGAGATCGAGCGGCAGATCCAGGAGGGCGACGAGGAGCTCACCGCGCTCGTCCAGGGCCTGGAGCACCAGTACGACGCCGCCGCAGGCGCCCAGACGCGGGGCAACATGCTCGCCGAGCCGGTCGAGATCCCGTCGGCGGACGAGATCGGCCGCGAGTTCGAACGGTTCCTGGCCGAGCGGGAGGGCGAGGGCTGACCTCCGGCGGCCGTCGTCCGTCGGCGCCCCGTCCGAGGCGCCGACACCGGCAGGCCCTAAGCTTCCGCCCATGCTGACAGTGGGCCTGACCGGTGGGATCGGCGCCGGCAAGAGCGAGGTGTCACGGCTGCTCGTCGAGTGCGGGGCCGTACTGGTCGACGCGGACCGGATCGCGCGCGAGGTCGTCGAGCCCGGGACCCCGGGGCTCGCCGCGGTCGTGGAAGCCTTCGGCGAGGAGGTGCTCGCCGACGACGGCGGCCTGGACCGGCCGAGGCTGGGCGCGATCGTGTTCGCCGACCCGGCAAAGCTGGCCGCGCTCAACGCGATCGTGCACCCCCTGGTCGGCGCCCGCTCGCGCGAACTCGAGCAGGCCGCCGCCGAGGACGCCGTCGTCGTCCACGACGTCCCGCTCCTCACCGAGAACGGCCTGGCACCGCTGTACGACGTCGTGATCGTCGTCGACGCCGACCCGGCGACCCAGCTCGACCGGCTGGTGCGGCTGCGCGGCATGACCGAGCAGGACGCCCGCGCGCGCATGGCCGCCCAGGCGACCCGGGAACAGCGCCGGGAGATCGCCGACGTCGTCATCGACAACGACGTACCGCTGGAAGAGCTGCGGCAGCGCGTGAAGGACGTGTGGGCGGAGCTGGCCCGCAGGGCCCGTACGGCCCCGGAATAGCCGCCTGCGCGCGGGCGTTGATCCCTTCCAGCGAGGGAAGGACTCTGCCGTGCCCGAGACCAGCGGTTCGAACGGACGCACTCCGGAGACGGACGTCATCGACTTCCGCGCCGCCGAGCAACTGCTCGCCGCGCGTGATCCGCGGGGCGCGGTGAAGCTCCTGGACCAGGTCATCGCCGCGCATCCGGAGAGCACCGCGGCGCGACTGCTGCGCGCCCGCGCCTTCTTCGCGGCGGCGCAGCTCAGGCCGGCCGAGCTGGAGTTCACGATCGTCCTGGAGCGCGAGCCGGACAACGCGTTCGCGCACTTCGCGCTGGCCCGCACCTTCGAACGCCGGGGCTGCCCCGACCAGGCCAGACGCCACTTCCGGCTGGCGGCCGCCCTGGATCCGAACCCGGAGTACCTGCAACAGGCGCGGTTCGACTCCTGATCCGCGCTACGGGCCGCCCGGCGGCGGTCCCGGCCTCCCCGGAGGCCGGGGCGGCGGGCCGTTCCGGATGCGCTGCTCCGGCGGGCGGTACGGCGGGACGTCCGGACCGGGCTGGTAGTGCGGCCCCTGGCGGATGTGCCGCAGCACCACGGTCAGATCGACCGTGATGACCAGCCACAGCACCCCGAAGGCCGCGGCCCAGCCGGGCCGTCCGGTGAGGGCGAAGACGGCCGTCCCGAAGATCGCCCAGACCTCTCCCCACACGCACAGCCAGAACCGCGCCCGCAGGGCACTGCGCGCGGTCGTCGGTTCACTGCCTGTACGCATGGCCAGGACCACTCCCGTCACAAAACGTACTCCCGCGGCGCCGCGCAGGACAATGCGCCCGGCCGGGGCGGCGACCGCCGGACGGTCACTCGGTCGGGTGAACCGGGCACGGGGAGGAACGGCTGTGCGAGTGCGGTCCGTTGGGCTGGCATGGAGCTGAAAATGCGAGAGGGACACCAGGGGACAGGACCGGGAGCAATCACCCCGGACGGCTGCGCGGTCGAGCTCTACTCACGGCTGCCCGTCGGCCCCGAGCCCGACATCGTGGCCGCGGCCGTGCCCGCGGGCGCGCACATCCTGGAGCTGGGCAGCGGGGTGGGCCGCGTGACCCGGCCGCTGCTGGAGCGCGGGTTCGCCGTCACGGCGGTCGACGAGTCCGCCGAGATGCTGGAGCACGTGCGGGGGGCCCGGACGATATGCGGCCCGATCGAGCACCTCGACCTGGGCGAGAGGTTCGACGCGGTGATGCTGGCCTCGTTCCTCGTCCACACCGGGGACGCCGAGGTGAGACGAGGGCTGCTGGGCGCCTGCGCCCGGCATGTCGCGGAGGGCGGCTGTGTACTGATCCAGCGGGAGGGCGAGGACTACCACACCGACGTGCCGCGCGAGCGGACGGACCCCGGCGGCTTCACCGTCCGGATCGTCTCGGCGGACCCGGTCGGGGACGGCGTCAATTCGGTCCACGTGGAGTACGAGTTCCCGGACGCCGTCTGGACGCAGACCTTCCGGGCCCGGCCGCTCACCCGGGAACAGTTCGAGGAGGCGCTGGCGGAGGCGGGACTGCGGGTGGACCGGTATCTCACCGAGGACAGGACATGGGTGCGGGCGGTCCCGACGGGGCAGGGCTAGAGAGGGAGGAGGGACCCCTCCCGTCTCCGTGGCCCGGCGGTTCAGTGGCTGTCCGGGCGGCCCGTTCCCTCCATGCCGCGCAGACGTTCCAGCTCGCGGCGGTCCCGCTTGGTCGGGCGTCCGGCGCCGCGGTCGCGGATGCCGGCCGGGGCGGCGGCCTCACGGGGCGGAGGCGGCGGGGAGTTGTCGATGTAGCACTGGGCGGCGACGGGTGCCCCGACGCGCTTGCGGATCAGCCGCTTCACGACGACGATCCGCTCCCTGCCCTCGTGCCGCAGGCGCACCTCGTCGCCGACTCGCAGGGAGTACGCGGGCTTCACGCGCTCGCCGTTCACCCGGACGTGGCCGCCACGGCAGGCGGTCGCGCCGAGGGAGCGGGTCTTGATCAGGCGCACGGCCCAGATCCAGCTGTCGACCCGGACGCTCTCGCCGTTCTGCGGCCCGGCGGCCTCGGCGGCGGCGATCGCGGCGGCGGTCTTCGGATCCGGCGCCTGGCCGGCGGCCTTCGCCTCGGGGGAGTCCGGTACGGCAGTCGCCTCGCGGTCCCTGCCTTCGTGATGCTCGCAAGCCATGCCCCGACCTTAGCCGCCCGGCCCTGGCACGGGGGAACGGATATGCGGGGAGGGGAAGGGCGGCGGCGGATCCCGTGCCGGCCGGCCCGGCCACGGCCGTCGCCGAGCCGCGTTCCGGGCGCCCCGGGGTCTTACGGTGGGGGACATGGACACCAGTGGCCTCGCCGGACTCGATCAGCGGATCGCGGGATGCCGGGCCTGCCCGCGGCTGGTCGCCTGGCGGGAGGAGGTGGCCCGTACGAAGCGGGCGGCCTTCGCCGACTGGACGTACTGGGGCCGCCCGGTGCCCGGCTTCGGCCCTCAGGACGCGCGCCTGCTGATCGTCGGGCTCGCCCCCGCGGCCCACGGCGGCAACCGCACCGGCCGGATGTTCACCGGCGACCGCTCCGGCGACGTGCTGTACCAGGCGCTCTACGACGTCGGCCTCGCCTCCCAGCCCACCGCGGTCTGCGCCGACGACGGTCTGGAGCTGCGCGGCGTGCGCGTCACCTCGCCGGTGCACTGCGCACCGCCCGCCAACAAGCCCACGCCCACGGAGCGCGACACCTGCCGCCCCTGGCTCGTCCAGGAGCTGGAGCTGCTGCGGCCGACGCTGCGCGCCGTGGTCGTCCTCGGCGCCTTCGGCTGGCAGGCCGCGCTGCCCGCGTTCGACCGGGCTGGCTGGACAGTGCCCCGGCCCCGCCCCGCCTTCGCCCACGGGGCCAAGGTCACGCTGCACGCCCCCGACGGCCCCGACCTGGACCTCTTCGGCTGCTTCCACGTGAGCCAGCGCAACACCTTCACCGGCCGGCTCACCCCCGAGATGCTCCGCGACGTACTGCGCACCGCGGCAGGGGCGGCGGGGCTGCCCACAAGACAAAGGAGATGAACGGCCGGGGCGCCCGGCGTTACGGTGCTCCGATGGGCACGATGGGCAGGTATCCGGAGATCGAACCGTACGACCACGGCATGCTCGACGTGGGGGACGGCAACCGCATCTACTGGGAGACCTGCGGCAACCCGCACGGCAAGCCCGCGGTGGTGCTGCACGGCGGGCCCGGGTCCCGGGCGACCCCCGGCCTCAGACGCTACTTCGACCCGGACGCCTACCGGATCGTGCTGCTCGACCAGCGGGGCGCCGGACGGTCGGTGCCGCCCGCGAGCGACCACACCACCGACATGAGCGTGAACACCACCACCCACGTCATGGCGGACCTGGAACGGCTGCGCGCCCACCTGGGCATCGAGCGGTGGCTGGTGTGGGGCGTGTCGTGGGGGTCGATCCTGGGCCTGCGGTACGCGCAGACCCATCCCGGCGTCGTCTCCGAACTCGTGCTGACCGGAGTCGCGACCGGCTCGAACCCCGAAGTGGACCTGCTCACCCGCGGTTTGGGCGGCATCTTCCCGGAGGCCCACGAGCGGTTCCTCGCGGAGCTGCCCGCCGGCGAACGCGGCGGCAATCTCGCCACCGCCTACAACCGGCTCCTGGAGTCCCCCGACCCGGACGTCCGGGAGCGCGCCGCGCGGGCCTGGACCGACTGGGAGACGGCGATCATCCCCGCGCCGCCGGGCTCGGTCGAACGTTTCCGGGACCCCGTGTTCCGCCTGGGCTTCGCCCGTACCGTCACGCACTACTGGGGCAACGACCACTTCCTCGGCGAGGGCAACGACGAGGGCGTGGTCCTGCGGGACGCGCACCTGCTCAAGGGCATCCCCGGCACCCTGGTGCAGGGCAGCCTCGACTTCGGCAACCTCCTCGGCATCGTCTGGCGGCTCCACCACGCCTGGCCGGACAGCGAACTGGTGGTCGTCGACGAGGCGGGACACGACGCCGGAGCCGACGGCGACATCGCACTGGTGGCGGCGACCGACAAGTACGCCCGCTCCCGTCCCTGACCACACCCCGCCTCAGGAGCCCGTCGCAGTGCCCTCCCTCACGGACCAGGAATTCCTCGGCACGACCGCCGACCGGCTCGCCGCCCTGCCCACGGTCCGGGCCGTCGCCCTCGGCGGATCCCGGGCCCAGGGCACCCATCGGCCCGACAGCGACTGGGACCTGGCCGTCTACTACCGGGGTGCCTTCGACCCGGACGATCTCCGCGCCCTGGGCTGGCCCGGGGAGGTCTCCGGCATCGGAGAGTGGGGCGGCGGCGTCTTCAACGGCGGCGCCTGGCTGACGATCGACGAGCGCCGGGTCGACGTGCACTACCGTGACCTCGACGTGGTCGAGCGCGAGACGGCGGAAGCGGAGGCTGGCCGCTTCCGTGTGGAGCCGCTGATGTTCCACCTGGCGGGCATCCCGACGTACCTGGTGGTCGCGGAGCTCGCCGTCAACGAGGTGCTGCGCGGAGAACTGCCCCGCCCCGCCTACCCGGACGCCCTCCGCGCCACCGCCCCCGAGCGCTGGTACGGCACCGCCATGGCCGGCCTCGACTACGCGAAGGCCGGCCACGCCCCCAAGGGAGCGCTGACCCAGGTCGCCGGCGCGATCGCCCTCGCCGCCACCCAGACGGCCCACGCGGTGCTGGCGGCACGCGGACAGTGGGTCACCAACGAGAAGCGACTCGTCGAGCGGGCGGGGCTGGGCGGGATCGACGCACTCCTGACGCGTCCGACGGCGGACCCGCGGTCCCTGACGGAGGCGCTCACGCGGGCCGAGGAGCTGCTCCGCGCTGCCATGGACGCGGCCCGGCACGGTTAGGAAGGAGAAAGACCGCCCCGCCAGGACTGGAGACCGCCTCCGCCAGGGCTGGAGAAGAGCGCCTCTGCCAGGACAGGAGAAGACCGCCTCCGCCGGCCAGGAGACGACCGCCCGCGTGGCCGGCCCCGTCACCTCCCCGAAATACGCCCGTTTCCGGCCCATCAAAGACGACCCGTACCCTTGACCGCACACGTCACAGCCCGGCCACCGTCGCCCGAAGGCTCACCCCCGCCCTCGACCGCCGACAGGAGCCCCGCGTCCCGTGCCCGTGCCCCGCACCGCCCGCACCGCCCTCTTCGCGCTTCCGCCCTGGCTCGCCCATGCCCTGAGTGCCGAGCGCGGGCCCGTGCCCTGGAGCGCGGTGACGCGGGGTGCGCTGGCCGGCGGGCCGTTGCTGCTCGCCGCCCTGCTCGCCGGGCGGACGTCCCTCGGCGTCGTCGCCGCCATCGCCGCCATGCTCGCCGGCATCAACGACCGGCCGGGCAGTCGGCGCACGTCCGTCAGGCGGATCGGTGTGCCCGCGCTCGCCGGAACGGCCGGGCTGCTGGCCGGCACGTACGCGGGACAGCACCTCGGCCCCGTCCCGCTGACCCTGGCGCTGACCGGGCTCGGGCTGGTGGCCGGGGGCATCAGCGCCGCCGGCACGGTCGCGTCCGGAACCGGGACGCAGCTGCTGGTGACCACCGCCGTGGGGGCCGGCATGCCGCTGCCCGACCCCGGGTGGCAGAGTGCCCTCGCCTTCCTCGCCGGCGCCGGATGGCTGCTCACCCTGCGGCTGCTCCTGCCCACGCCCGGCTCCCTCACCAAAGAGGTGCGCCTCGGCTTCCGCTTCGACGGGGAGCGCGCGGCCGTCGCCGACGTGTACGACGCCGTCGCCGCGCTGCTGGAGGCCGCCGGCACCCAACACGCCGGTGCACGCCGGGCCGCGCTCACCGCCGCCCTCGACCACGCGCAGGACGCGCTCGCCGGACCCCGGCTGCGACGCCACGCCTCCTCCGCGGCCGAACGCCGACTGCACGCCCAGTACGCCGCCGCGCTGCCCCTCGGCGAGGCCGCGACCGCGCTCGCCTGGGCGGAGCACCCCGTGCCCGCACGGGCCGCCGAGGGCCCACGGCGACTCGCGGCGGCCGTCCGCGGCAACACCCACACCGGGCCGCTGCCCGCCCCCGCACGCAGCGAACCCGCCCTGCGCGCCCTCGACGACGCCCTCCTGCACGCCGCGGAGGCCTTCGACCGGGGCAGCGGCCGGGACCTGCACACCCGCAGCCGGCCCCTCGCCTCCGTGGCCCGCACCGTCCTGGGCGCCGGCGGCCGGGAGTACGGGCTGCGCGTCGGCCTGTGCTTCGGAGCCGCCGTCGCCGTCGCCCAGGTCCTGCGCCACGGGCACTGGTACGGCTCGCACCAGCACTGGTACTGGCTGCCCGCCACCGCCGTCTTCCTGGTCAAGCCCGACCTCGGACCGCTCGCGTCCCGGGTGCTGTGCCGGGCGGCCGGGACCGTGCTCGGGGCGCTCGTCTTCGCCGGGTTCGCCGCCGTGCTGCCCCGGCCGGAAGGACTCGTCGCGCTCGTCGCCGTCAGCGGCGCCCTCGTGCCCGTCGCCGCACGGCACTTCGCCGCGCAGACCGCCGTCGTCACCGTCCTCGTCCTCGCACTGGTCATGACCGGAGGCGAACCACAGGCCGCGCTCAGCCGCATCGGGGAGACCCTCCTGGCGTGCGCGATCGTGCTGGTCGTCGGGCATCTGCCGATGCCGGGACAGCGTGGCGGCACGGTCCGTGCGCGGCTCGAGTCGGCGGGCGGCGCCGCGCACGCCTATCTCGCCCACGTACTGAGCGAGTCCGACGACCGCGCCGCCCGGTGGAGGCTGCGCCGCGAGGCCTACCGCACCCTCGCCGAGGCCCGTACCGCCGTCGCGCTGGCCGCCGCCGAGCTGCCCGCGCTCGCCCGGCACTCCGCGGGCGCCGACGAGGTCGCCGCCGTGCTGGAACGGCTCGTCGACACCACCACCGCGTGCGCCGTGCACCTCGACGACAGCGGCCGCCTCACGCCCCGGCACACCGAGCGGCTCGCAGCGCTGCGGGACGAGCTGACGGAGCGGCGCGAACGCGCGGGACTGCGACTGCCGGAGCTGCCGCTCGCCGGGTAGCCGGCCCGCACGTCTGCGCACATCCGGAAAAAAATCTTGCCGCGCCGCGATGAGTTCCGCGTCCCCCACCGGTCAGCACCCCCGACGGACCGTTGTACAGGAGGAGCTGGAGCCCATGTCGCTTCCCGAGATCGTCTCGCGCGAGGACTGGCGCGCGGCGCGCGAGGCCTTGCTGGTCCAGGAGAAAGCGGCCACCCGCGCCCGGGACGCACTCAACGCCGAGCGACGCGGACTGCCCATGGTGGAGATCGACAAGGAGTACGTCTTCGAGGGCGGCGACGGAAAGGCCACCCTCCTCGACCTCTTCGAGGGCCGCGACCAGCTCATCGTCTACCACTTCATGTTCGCCCCCGAGTGGGACGCCGGCTGCCGCAGCTGCTCGGCGTTCCTCGACCAGATCGGGCACCTCGCGCACCTGCGCGCACGCGGCACGTCGTTCGCGGCCGTCTCCCGGGCCCCGTACCCGAAGATCCTGCCGTTCAAGGCGCGGATGGGCTGGACGCTGCCCTGGTACTCGTCGTACGTCAGCGACTTCAACACCGACTTCGAGGTGACCCTCGAACACGAGGGGGAGCTCAGCGAGCGGCCTGGGCTCAGCTGCTTCCTGCGGGACCGCGACCGGGTCTTCCACACCTACTCGACGTACGAGCGCGGTCTCGACGGGCTCGGCTCGACCACCAGCCTCCTCGACCTGACCGCGCTCGGCCGGCGGGAGGAGTGGGAGCGGCCGGAGGGCCGCGCATCGGCTCTCGGGGCGCCCGCGGGCAGTGCGGGAGTCCGGTACCACGACGAGTACGAGGACTGACACCACGCGTACCAGGGCTGACACGCGGTGTAGCGGTCGGACCCGAACAGCTGAGACGGCGCTCACACTTTGCGGTGAACAAGTGTCAACTTGGTCTCAGTACCGCCATTTCTCGAGCCGTTCACTCCATGGTTGGCGTTTGAGTCAACGAGTACAGCGCTACATGGAGGTGCGGGGTGAACGGGCGAACGGTGCTCGAGCGCTTTCCCGCCGGCGGGCCGCGGGGCTCCTGGCCGGCGGAGGAGTTCGCTCATGCGCGGCGTCTGGAGGGCCTGCCCGCCGAGGTCGTCATGGACCTCGCCACGGACATGTTCCTGGTCGTCGTCCGCAGCACGGAGACCGCCGGAGACGCGGCGGCGTGACGACGGAGCGCGCCGGCGGCTACGCGCTCACCGGGCGCGACCATGTCGGCGTCGTGCCGGTCAGGCGGCACAGCGCCAGGTAGAGCGGGATCGGCGGGGTGTAGGGGACCGTGCCGTCGGGCCGGTGTATCAGGCCGGGCACGCCCGGGGCGTCGGGGACGACCGCGCCGGTGGCGTACCGCGCCGGGGCGGGCCACTCCAGTGCGTAGTCGGAGTCGGACGGGACGATCCACCACCAGTGCGCCTCGTCGGCGTAGACGCACCCCACACGGGGCAGGCGGGGCATGACCAGGGGGCCGAAGTGTGCGGGTACCGCCACCGCGTCACAGCCCAGCGGGGCCGTCATGCCCTCCGGCACGGGCAGCCGCCGGGGAGTTCCGGGCTCGCGCAGCGCACGCCGCAGACGGACCAGGGTGTCCAGGCCGAGCGGGCGGGTGCCGGACGGAGCCCTCATAGCCATGCGGTCCCCGTTCCGCGCCGTGATTCCCGGTGGTGTCCCTCCGCCTCGCCGTCGTCGCCGGTGCCGTCGGCGGGGCCGGGCTTCGGGCGGGCGCCCCACCCCAGGTCGTTGCGGGGCTCGGACGGGTCGCGCGGCGCGTCGGCCTTGCGCGGCAGCTCGGCCCAGACCAGCAGCCCGGGGCCGTGCTCGTGGGCGCCCCAGGCGTCGCACAGGGCGTCGACGAGGAGAAGCCCGCGGCCGTGCTCGTCGTCGGGTCGCTGCCCCTCCGCCGGGTGCGGCTGGCCGGGCGCGCAGCCCTCGTCGCGGACGGCTATGCGCACGAGGTCGTCGCCGTCGTGCAGCTCGCACACGATGTTCCGGCTGGCGGTGTGCACGATCGCGTTGGTCACCAGCTCGGAGACCACCAGGGCCGCGGTGTCGCAGGTGTCCTCGCACACCGACCAGCCGTTCAGCCGGGCTCGGGTCAGGCGTCTGGCCTGCGCCGGAGAGCCTGGGTGTGCGGCCAGCTCGAAACGGAAGCGGCGCTCGGCAGCGGCGGCCCCAGCAGGGCCGGCTCCCATGGCGGCGCCGAGGCCCAGGGGGGCCGCGACGGCATCTGTTCCTAAGGGCGCGGACGGAATCACGCTTGCCACTATCGCCCCGCCGTGAACACTTGGCAAGTGTCACTCTGAAAATTGCAGAGTGCTGTGTGACGGTCTGGACGGCCGTGGCACACTGCTTCGCAACAGCACGTCGAGCGGCGCCACTTCAGACCGCCGAAGGTCCGGCCGGGCTTCGGATCCCGCCAGATTTTCGAACAGGTCTTCGAATGGCGCCGCCGGGCTGTCCGCGTGCAACGCGGCCGGCTCGTCGATGACCGCGGGATCACCGGATTCGGGGATCACCGGATCACGGGACGGTTCAGGACTCTTCGTGGAGGTGGGCGGTGAGCGAGCCGCGGTCCGCGCCGACGGTCGGCCAGGTCGTCCTCGGCCGGCGCCTGCTCGACCTGCGCGAGCGCGCGGGGCTCAAGCGGGAGGAAGCCGCCCGTGTCCTGCGCGTGGCACCGGCGACGGTCCGCCGCATGGAGATGGCCGAGGTCGCCCTCAAGATCCCGTACCTCCAGCTGCTGCTGAAGGCCTACGGAGTCGGGGACGAGGAGGCGGAGCTCTTCGTCCAGCTGGCCGAGGACGCCAACAAGCCCGGGTGGTGGCAGCGCTTCCACGACATCCTCCCGGGCTGGTTCTCCATGTACGTCAGCCTGGAGGGCGCGGCCGCGCTGATCCGTTCCTACGAGCCCCACTTCGTCCCCGGGCTGCTGCAGACCGAGGACTACGCGCGCGGGGTCCTGCGCTCGGGCGCCATCGGCCAGACCCGGCCGGACGACATCGAGCGCCATGTCGCGCTGCGCATGCAACGCCAGGAGCTGCTCACCCGTGAGGACGCGCCCCGGCTGTGGGTCGTCATGGACGAGACCGCGCTGCGCCGCCGGGTCGGCGGCCCGGAGGTGATGCGCGGCCAGATCGACAGGCTGCTCGACGCCACGAAGCTGCCCAACGTGACGCTGCAGATCGCACCGTTCGCGAACGGGCCGCACCCCGGCACGTACGGGCCCTTCGTGCTGTTCCGATTCGCCGTGCCGGAACTCCCGGACATGGTCTACAGCGAGTACCTGACCGGCGCCGTCTACCTCGACGCGCGCGCCGAGGTGGCGACCCACCTCGAGGTCATGGACCGCATGGCGGCCCAGGCCGCCACGGCACATCGCACGAAGGAGATCCTCCGGGATCTCCGCAAGGAGCTGTGAATGAACCGCATCAAGTCCCAGCCATCGCCACGCGGCCGCGCCGAGCGGATCTACAACGGCATGCCCGCCCGCGAACTGGGCAGCGAGGGCTGGCACAAACCGTGGAGCGGCGGCAACGGCGGCAACTGCCTGGAGGCGATGAAACTCGCCGACGGCCGTATCGCCGTGCGGCAGTCCACCGACCCCGACGGACCGGCACTGATCTACACCTCCGCCGAGATGACGGCCTTCATCGAGGGAGCGAAGGCGGGAGAGGCGGACTTCCTGCTGTCCTGACGCCACGCACCGTTGTTGATGGTTCTTCCTAAGCTGATGTTTCTTCCCGAGCTGTTTGGCACTGAGTCGATCACCGATCGCTGCGAGAACTTCACCCCTTGGAGCGCGCCAAGACCGGGCAGCACCACACCGGCACCGACACGAGCAGACCGCACCCCGCGCGGATGTACGACTGATATCTCGGCGGCAAGGACAACTACCCGCCCGACGAGGAGACGGGCCGGCGGATGCTCGCCCCCGACCCCGAGCTGGGCGAGCCGCTTCCCGGGCAGGACGACGGGGTCATCCCGGGCTGCGGGGCGGTGGCCGGCGAGCCGTGACCGCGGACCGGCCCGTCCGCGGAGGGAGCGGGGGCCGGTCACGGGTCAGGCCGTCATCGGACGGTCGTAGGGGCCGATCGGCGCCGGAAGCCGTGTACTGCCGCCCGACAGGTGGCGGTCGACGGCGGCCGCCACCGCCCGCCCCTCGGCGATCGCCCACACGATGAGCGACTGCCCGCGGGCAGCGTCCCCGGCGGCGAAGACCCCGGGGACGTTGGTCGCGAAGTCCCGGCCGCGGGCGATCGTGCCCCGGGGCTCCAGCTCCAGCCCGAGCCCGTCCACCAGTCCGTCCGTCCGGTCGGGGCCGAGGAAACCCAGGGCGAGCAGTACCAGGTCGGCGGGGAGCGTCCGCTCGGTACCGGGCAGCGGACGGCGCCCCGCGTCCACCCCGACCAGGCGCAGCGCGCGCACGTGCCCCCGCGCGTCGCCGTCGAGGCGGAGCGTGGACGCCGCGAACAGCCGCGCGTCCGCTTCGGCCGCCGGCGCCGACCGCAACTGCCGCGCCTCCTCGTGCGCGGCCGACAGCCGGTAGAGCTTCGGATACGTCGGCCAGGGCTCGGCCTCCTCGTCACGTGCCGTGCCCGGCTGGGCGTAGATGTCCAGCTGGGTCACGGACTCGGCCCCCTCCCGCACCGCCGTGCCCAGGCAGTCCGCACCGGTGTCGCCGCCGCCGACGATGACGACGTGCTTGCCCGCGGCGGACAGCGGAGAGGCCGCCAGGTCTCCCTCGCACACGCGGTTGGCCAGCGGCAGGTACTCCATCGCCTGGTGCACCCCGGCCAGCTCCCGGCCCGGAACGGGCAGTTCGCGCCAGGCGGTCGCCCCGGTGGCGATCACGAGCGCGTCGTAGCGGGCCCGCAGCTCCGCGGCGTCTGCGTCCCGCCCGACCGCCGTCGACGTACGGAACCTCGTCCCCTCGGCCCGCATCTGGTCGATACGGCGCTCCAGATGGCGCTTCTCCATCTTGAACGCGGGGATGCCGTACCGCATGAGCCCGCCGATCCGGTCGTCCCGCTCGTAGACGGCGACCGTGTGCCCGGCCCGGGTCAGCTGCTGGGCGGCCGCGAGTCCGGCGGGGCCCGACCCGATCACCGCCACCGTACGCCCCGACAGCCGGTCCGGCGGGCGCGGTGGCGTGAAGCCCTCCTCCCAGGCCCGGTCGGCGATGGCGCACTCGACGTTCTTGATGGTGACCGCCGGCTGGTTGATGGCGAGCACACACCCGGACTCGCACGGTGCCGGGCACAACCGGCCGGTGAACTCGGGGAAGTTGTTCGTGGCGTGCAGCCGGTCGCTCGCCGCCCGCCAGTCCGCGCGCGAGACCAGGTCGTTCCAGTCCGGGATCAGGTTGCCGAGCGGACAGGCCTCGTGGCAGAAGGGCACACCGCAGTCCATGCACCGGTCGGCCTGCGGACCGATGAGGGGGAGCAGTGCGCCCGGAACGTACACCTCGTCCCAGTCCCGCACCCGTTCCCCCACGGGCCTGCGGGGCCACTCCTCGCGGGGCGTGGTCAGGAATCCCTTGGGGTCGGCCATGGCCGTCTTCCTTGCCTGGGGGCTGCAGGCCGGGCGTCGCCGGGCAACGCTCTTCCCCCACGGTACGTCCGGCCGCGGGCGCCCGCAGAGCACCGGACCGCGCCCACTCGCCGGCGTTCCCGCACCCCCGTCCGGCCGGTGTCGCGCGTGGCCGCCGCAGGTCCGGCGCGGTCGCGTCGCTCAGGCGAGGGCCAGCACGTACGCCACCGACGCCGCGGCCGAGGCACCCGTGCGGACGTGGTTCCACGCGGTCCACTCGCGCACGTACGCGGGCCAGCGGCCGGCCGCCTCCGCCGAGCCCGGCTCCAGCCGCGCCAGCGCCGCGTTGCGCGGCACGTTCGCCGCCGCGGTGACCCCGAACGACCCGGCCAGATACAACGCGCTGCCCAGCAGCAGCTCCACCGCTCCCTCGTCCGGCCACAGCACGAACGTCACCACCGCGATCACCGCGCAGAGCACCGTCGTCCCGAGGAACACGAGCATGAACGCCGGGCGCACCGCGGCCGTGTTGACCGCGTTCATCGCCGCGACGCCCTGCGCGGGCGGCAACGCGGCGAGACCCCGCATGACGAACGTCGAGAAGGCGCAGAAGACCCCGCCCGCCAGGCCGGTCCCGAGCGCGCCCAGCACCACCAGCACGAAGTACGGCCCATCGATCATGTCGCGTCCACTCCCACCCCTCGGACCGGCGCCCCTGCGGCACCCACTGCCGTCGATCACCCCCAGTCAACTCCCGTACGGGCCCGGTGACCATGGCCGAGCGGCACGGAACCGCACGCGGGCGTCCGGACGGGCCCCCACGCGTGCGGGACGGCCGACGGCGCATCATGGGCACGTGCGACTGGAAGCGATCACCTGGGACCGGCTCGGCGACCGGCTCGCCGAGCGCCTGCTCGACGTGGCGCCGGCCGACGGCAGCCCCTGGCCGCGCGTCGCCCTCGACGGAGCGCCCGCCGCCCGCCCCGGCGACCTCGCCGAACGGATCGCCGAGGCGCTGCGCGTGCGCGGCCGCCCCTCCCTCGTCATCGGGACGGAGGGCTTCCTGCGCCCCGCCTCCCTCCGCCTGGAATACGGACGGCAGGACGTCGAGGCGTACTACAACGGCTGGCACGACACCGGAGCCCTGTGGCGCGAGGTCTTCGATCGCCTCGGCCCCGGCGGTGACGGACGGGTGCTCCCCGACCTGTGGGACCCGGTGACCGACCGGGCCACCCGCAGCCCCTACGTCCACCTCCCGGCGGGCGGCGTACTGCTGCTCCACGGGCCCTTTCTGCTGCGCCACTGGTTCCCCTTCGACCTCAGCGTCCACCTCGTCCTCGGCTCGGGCGCCCTGCGCCGCCGGACCCCCGAGGCCGAGCACTGGACCCTCCCCGCCTTCGACCGCTACGCCGAGGAGGCCGACCCGGCCGGAACCGCCGACGTCCTGGTGCGCGCCGACGACCCACGGCACCCGGCGTGGAACGGCTGACCGGACGGAATCCGCCCGGCCCACCGAGGCTTCTTCAGAGCCAGCCGTTGCGCCGGAACCCCCGGTACAGCACCAGGCACGCGACGGATATGACGCCCAGCACCAGGCCGTAGCCGTACCGCCAGCCCAGCTCCGGCATGTGCTCGAAGTTCATCCCGTACACCCCGCAGACCATCGTGGGCACGGCGACGATCGCCGCCCAGGCCGTGATCTTCCGCATGTCCTCGTTCTGCGCGACCGTCACCTGCGCGAGATGCGCCTGCAGAATGGAGTTGAGGAGTTCGTCGAACGCGGCGATCTGCTCCGTGGCCCGCAGCAGATGGTCGGCCACGTCACGGAAGTAGGCCTGTATCTCCGGGTCGACCACCCGGGACGGCCTGGTGGCCAGCTCCTCCAGCGGGCGGCCGAGCGGCACAACGGCCCGCTTCAGCTCCAGGAGTTCCCGCTTGAGCTGGTAGATCCGGCCCGGGTCGACGCGCGCACCGGTCTCCGCGAACACGTCGGTCTCGACCTGGTCGATGTCCGCCTGGACCGCCTCGATGACGGTCAGGAAGTCGTCCACCACATGGTCGGCGATCGCGTGCAGCACCGCCGACGGTCCCTTGGCCAGCTGTCCGGGATCGGTCTCGAGCCCCTCGCGCAGCGGGCCCAGCGAGCCGTGCCGGCCGTGGCGCACGGTGATCACGAAGTCCTCGCCGACGAACACCATGATCTCCCCGGTGTTCACCACCTCGCTGGTGGCCGTGAGTTCCTCGTGCTCGACGTAGCAGACCGTCTTGAACACGGCGAAGAGCGTGTCGCCGTACCGTTCCACCTTCGGGCGCTGGTGGGCCTCGATCGCGTCCTCGACCGCCAGCGGATGCAGATGGAAGAGCTCCGCGATCCCCGCGAACTCCCGTGCCGTCGGCTCGTGCAGACCCAGCCACAGGAAACCGTCGCCGTGCTCACGCATCCGCCGCACGGCGTCGACCGGCTCGTCGTCCGCGGGAGTGCGGACACCGCCCCGGTAGGTCACGCAGTTCACCACCGAGGAGCCCAGCGGGGAGCGGGCCGGGTGGCTCAGATCGACGCGCGGGCGCCGCCGGGCCAGCCTCGCCACTCTGCGCAGGCCGCCGACCGTGCCGAGAGTCGTCACCTTCCGCAGATTGCCCGCCATCGACATCCCGATCTCCTCGCGTGGGTCCCCTCGCGTCGCGCTCCGTGCGCCGTGGCGCGCCAGTCTGCCAGCTTCCCGTGAGCTGCGTACGAGCCTGTGGAAACGGGAGATTCCGCTCTGGCCCCGCCTGTGGAAAACCTCCCGTCTGTGGAAACGTCCCGCCTGTGGACGTCCCTGGCGCACGCGTCCCGCGGCGCCGGGAGCCCGTCGCGCCGGAGCGTCGCCCGCTTCCGGCAAGCCGGGCAACTGGGATGATCGAGGCATGACGCGAACCGACGGATACCTCCTCGACAACCGACAGTCCGAGGCGGGGGAACGCTTCGACGCCTTCGCCGCCCTCTTCGACCCCACGACGTTCCGGCACCTCGAGGCGCTCGGCGTCGGCCCCGGCTGGCGTTGCTGGGAGGCCGGCGCCGGCGGTACGTCCGTGGTGTCCTGGCTGGCCCGGAAGGTGGGGCCGACCGGCAAGGTGGTCGCCACCGACATCGACACGTCGCGCGTCGCCCCGGCAGGCCGCCCGCCGGTCGAGGTCCGCGTCCACGACGTGGCCGCGGACGAGCCCCCGGGGGAGGACTTCGACCTGGTGCACGCCCGCCTCGTCCTCGTCCATGTCCCGGACCGGGAACGGGCGTTGCGGTCCATGGTGCGGGCCCTGCGGCCGGGCGGCCGTCTGCTCGTCGAGGACGCCGACCCCGCGCTGCAGCCCCTGCTCTGCCCCGACGAGCACGGCCCCGAGCAGCAGCTGGCGAACCGGCTGCGGCAGGGTTTCCGCGAACTGCTCTCCCGGCGCGGCGCCGACCTGTCCTACGGCCGCAGGCTGCCGCGCCTGCTGCGGGAGAGCGGCCTGCGCCGCGTGGAGGCCGACGCCTACTTCCCGGTCACCTCGCCCGCGTGCTCCGCACTCGAGTCCGCGACGGTCCGCCAGATCCGAGATCAACTGGTCGCCGCCGGCGTGGCCACGGACGAGGACATCGACCGGCACCTCGCCAACGTGGCCTCCGGCAGCATGGACCTGGCGACGGCGCCGATGATCTCGGCGTGGGGACGCAAGGCGTAGCCCGGGACGCTCACGACACCGCCCGCTGCCCGCCCCGCGGTCAGCCGTCGCCCCCGGCACGCGGAGGTCTCCCGCCCACCCGACCGACCGCCACGGCTCCCGCCCGGCACCCCGCAGTCGCCGCCTCCTCGGGCGTCGCGCCCGCGACCAGCGCGGCGAGGAACGCGCCCGTGAAGGCGTCGCCGGCGCCCGTACTGTCCCGCGCGGACGCCGGGACGGCCGGGACACGCGCGCACACGGCACCGGACCGGGCCACCAGCGCCCCCTGGGCGCCCTGCTTGGCGATCACCAGCGGAACGTACCGGCTCAGCTTGGCCGCGGCCTCCGCGGCGTCGGGCAGCCCGGTGAGCAGACACGCCTCGTCACGGCTGGGCAGCAGGACGTCGACCCCCTCCACCAGACCCAGGAAACGGTCGACACCCAGGTCCGCCAGGAAGCCCGCCGACGCGGGATCCAGGCTCACCGGAACACCGAGCCCGCGGGCCGCGGCCAGCGCGACCTCCACCAGGGCGCGGCTCCGCTCCGAGAAGAGGAGGTAACCCGACAGGTGCAGCCGCGCGACCCCGTCGAGCAGTGTGTCCGACCAGTCGTCGGGCTCCAGGCGCAGCGACGCCCCACTGTGCGTCAGGAACGTCCGCTCGGCCGAGGCGCCCGTGTCGACCAGGCAGATCACCGTCCCCGTCGGCGCCGACCGGTCGACGACCAGCAGGGGCCGGACCCCGTGCGCCCGCAGCTCCCGCTCGTGCCAGGCGTCCGCGTCCGCGCCGACCCGCCCCAGCAGCCGTACCTCCCCGCACCCCTCGTGCGCGGCCCAGCAGGCCACGTTGGCCCCCGCCCCGCCCGGCAGCCGCCGGATCGAGGCGGCCGTGTCCGTGCCGGTGGCCAGCGGCCCCCGGTGCCGGGCGACGACGTCGGTGACGACGTCCCCGACGACCAGCAGCGCGCCGTCCGCTGCGGTGGTCACGCCCCGGTCCACGCTGCCGCGACGCGTGCCGCCAACCGCACGTTGCCCCGCACCGCCGCGAGGTTGGCGCTCAGCGATGCGCCGTCGGTGTGCCGTACCAGGTAGTCCAGCAGGAACGGGGTGACCGCCTGGCCCGCGATCCCCTCCGCCTCGCACGCGCGCAGCGCGTCGGCGAGCACCCGCGCGTGCAGTGCGGGATCGAGCTGCTCCTCCCGGGGGACGGGGTTGGCGACGACGAGCGCCGACTCCGGGCCGCCGAGCGCGTCCTGCGCCCGCATCACCGCCGCCACCTGCTCCGGGGTGCGCAGCGTCCAGTCCACCGGATGCCCCGAGTCGGACAGATAGAAGCCGGGGAAGCGGTCCGTTCCGTACCCGGCCACCGCGACGCCCAGCGTCTCCAGCCGCTGCAGGGTCGCGGGCACGTCGAGGATGGACTTCACGCCCGCGCACACGACCGTGATCCGGATGCGCGCCAGCAGACCGAGGTCGGCCGACTCGTCCTGGGTCACGGTCCACTGCCGGTGCACGCCGCCGAGCCCGCCGGTCGCGAAGACGCGCACCCCTGCGCGGGCGGCCAGCAGAGCGGTCGCCGACACGGTGGTCGCCCCGCTCGTCCCGGCGGCCAGTGCGAGCGGCAGATCACGGTGGCCCAGCTTGCGGATGCCGTCCTCGTTCGCGACCCGCTCCAGCTGCTGCTTGTCCAGGCCGATGTGCGGCCGGCCGTCCAGGACGGCGATCGTCGCCGGTACGCCGCCCTCCTGCCGCACGGCCTCCTCCAGCTCACGTGCCACCAGCAGATTGCGCGGTCGCGGCAACCCGTGCGCGATGATCGTGGACTCCAGGGCCACCACGGGGCGGCCCGCGTCGAGTGCCGCCCGCACCTCTTCCGACACCACCAGCATCACGCGCCTGCCTCCCCTGTCCGCCGGTCCGGTTCTCCCTCATCTCTGGCGGTCGGGAGACCGGGTCAAACCACGGAGCGGGGCCCGGTCCGAACCATGGAGCGGGGCCGGGCCGGAACCACGGAGCGGGACCCGGGTCAGAACAGCGGCTCGGGCAGCACGCCTTCCAGCGCGAGCAGCCGCCGCTTGGTGTCCACGCCGCCGCCGAACCCGCCGATGCCGCCGTCGCTCTCCACGACCCGGTGACAGGGCACGACGACCGGCAGCGGATTGGCCCCCATCGCCATGCCCACGGCCTGGGCGGCACCGGGCTGGCCCACCCGCCCGGCGAGATCGCCGTAGCCGACGACCGAGCCGTAGGGCACACCCGACGCCAGCTCCCGCAGCACCTGGCGGTTGAAGCCCGATATGAGCGACCAGTCCAGTGGCAGGTCGAAGTCGTGCCGCTCGCCCGCGAAGTAGGCCTCCAGCTGCCGTACCGCCTCGGCCAGCAGCGGGAAGCCGGGTGCCTCGACGGGCCGGGCGCCCAGCCGGGACTCGAGCCGCTCCAGCGCCCGGTCGCGCACGGCGTCCGTGGCGTGGAACACGACGTTGACCAGACCGTCGCCGGTCGCGGCCAGCAGCAGCGGGCCGATGCCGGTGCCGGCCACGGTCCACACGACCTGCTGCTCGTACTGCCCATGGCTGTCCATGCGCCCACCGTACGACCCGCCACCGACAACGCCCCGGGCGCGGACGCCGGGCGCCCGCGCCCCGGACGTCGCCGGATCACCGGCCGGAGGGTCCGCGATTCCTACCGGTGAGGTCCGCGCCTTCTAGGAGACGGCGTCCCGGACCACGTCGGGCTTGTTGGTGATGATGCCGTCCACCTCGTACCCGGCGACCCGCCGGGCGTTGTCCGCGTCGTCCACCGTCCAGGTGTAGACCTCCATGGTCCGGCCGTGCGGTCCGGTGAAGCCGTGGACGGCGCCGACGTAGCTCTGCGAGATCGTGCCGTAGGACGGGTTGATCTGGTCGGTGAACTTCGCGTACTCGGGCAGGTCCGCCACGGCCGGGGTGCCCAGGAAGCCGGTCTTGACGGCAGGCTTGAGCTCGTGGACCGTCCGGATGCTGTCCGCGTCGAAGCTCTGCACGATCAGCCGGCCGGCCACGTGCCGCCGGTCCAGCCAGCCCTCGTTGGCGAGGACCTTGAGAGTCTGCCGCTCGATCCCGGGGTAGAGAGCCGGGCTCTTGAGCTCCAGCAGCAGCTTCTGGTGGTGGCGCTCCACGCGGTGCACGTACTGCTCCAGCGTCGGCACGCGCGCGCCCGCGTACTGCGCGCCGAACCAGCTCCCCGCGTCCAGACGGGCGATCTCGGCGGCGGTGAAGTCCTTCACCTTCCACGGCGCGCGGTCCGGGAAGACCTCCTCGACGTCGGTGGTGCGCTGCAGGCTCTCGTCGTGCAGGACGACGAGCTCGCCGTCCTTCGTGCGCTGGACGTCGTTCTCCACCCAGCGGATGCCCAGCTCGGCCGCCTTGTCGACGGCCGCCAGCGTGTTCTCCGGCGCGTAGGCGGAGGCGCCCCGGTGGGCGACGACCGTCGGTGCGCCGCCACCGTCCGCGGTGTCTGCGGTGTCTGCGTGAGAACCGGTGGCCGTGAGGACGACCCCCACGAGCGCGGTGGTCAGGACGGCAACTGCGCGCACGTACATGCGTACTCCTCGCGTCGAGTGTTCACGGACAGCACCACTGTGACAGCAGGGAGTCAACGAGAGATGGGCGCAGAATGGCCACGGGCTGAATGGAGTTGCTCAACTCCGCACACCGGGGCCGCACAACTGAGGCAAGGCCGTGATTCTTTGCCGGAGAATCGTTCGACCATTCCGGTGGGAGTCATACTCTCTGCCTCGGCCCTGACCGTTTGTACGGTCCTGGGAAGGGCGCACATCCGGGCATTCCGGGACGTAAAAGGGCGGAAGGGCAGCCGCACATGCAAGGCACGGTCGACGGATTCAGTTACGGACTCGTCACACCGCTGGTGGCCTATCTCATGGCCTGCCTGGGCGGGGCCCTGGGCCTGCGCTGCACCACCAGGTCGATGCAGGTCACCCGGTCGTGGCGGCCGGCCTGGCTCGCCCTCGGCTCGGCGGCGATCGGCTCCGGCATATGGACCATGCACTTCGTCGCGATGATGGGGTTCACGATCGAGCACACGCCGATCCGCTACGACTGGGCGATGACGTTCGCGAGCCTGGCCGTCGCCGTCGTCATGGTGGGCGTGGGGATCTTCATCGTCGGCCACCGGGGCGCGCGGGGAACGGCCCTGTTCACCGGGGGCACGATCACCGGGCTGGGCATCGCCTCGATGCACTATTTGGGAATGGCCGGTATGCGGCTGGACGGGCAGCTGGAGTACAACACGTTCACCGTGGCCGCGTCCGTCGTCATAGCGATGGCCGCCGCCACCGCCGCCCTGTGGGCGGCCGGGCAGGTCCGGGGATTCCTCTGGAGTCTGGGCGCGAGCCTGGTGATGGGCCTCGCCGTCACGGGTATGCACTACACCGGCATGGCCGCGCTCGACGTCCACGTGCACGGCACCACCGACCCCGCCTCGGGCGGAGCGCCGGCCGAGCTGCTCGCCCCCATGCTGATCGGCCCCCTCGCCTTCCTCCTCCTCGCCGCCGTCGTGGTGCTGTTCGACCCGCTCATGGTCCTGGGGCGGCCGGCCGGAGTGCCCGTCGAGCACAAGCCGGGTGTTCCCGCCCACGGCGAGCGCGTGCCGAGGGCGCGCCGCCCGGTGCACCAGTCCCCGCACCACATGCGCCGCCCCCTCGCCCGACGGCGCCCCCGGACCCCGCAGAACCACTGATCCCGACCGGTTGTCAGTGGGGGGTCGTACGGTGGAACCCATGCGGCCCGTTTCCCAGATCGAACGCACGGTGGCGCCCTTCGAGGTCGTCAGCCCCTACCAGCCGAGCGGCGACCAGCCCACGGCCATCGCCGACCTCGCCCGGCGCATCGAAGCAGGCGAGAAGGACGTCGTGCTGCTCGGCGCGACCGGCACCGGAAAGTCCGCCACCACCGCGTGGATGATCGAGAAGCTCCAGCGCCCCACCCTCGTGATGGCGCCGAACAAGACCCTGGCCGCCCAGCTGGCGAACGAGTTCCGCGAGCTCCTGCCCAACAACGCCGTCGAGTACTTCGTCTCGTACTACGACTACTACCAGCCCGAGGCCTACGTCCCGCAGTCGGACACCTACATCGAGAAGGACTCCTCGATCAACGAGGAGGTGGAGCGCCTGCGACACTCCGCGACCAACTCGCTGCTCACCCGCCGCGACGTGGTCGTGGTCGCCTCCGTCTCCTGCATCTACGGCCTCGGCACCCCGCAGGAGTACGTGGACCGCATGGTCCCGCTGCGCGTCGGCGACGAGCACGACCGCGACGAGCTGCTGCGCCGCTTCGTCGACATCCAGTACACGCGCAACGACATGGCCTTCGCCCGCGGCACCTTCCGCGTGCGCGGCGACACCATCGAGATCTTCCCGGTCTACGAGGAGCTCGCCGTCCGCATCGAGATGTTCGGCGACGAGATCGAGGCCCTGTCCACGCTCCATCCGGTCACCGGCGAGATCATCAGCGACGACCAGCAGCTGTACGTCTTCCCGGCCTCCCACTACGTCGCGGGCCCCGAGCGCATGGAGCGCGCGGTCAACGACATCGAGAAGGAGCTGGCCGAGCGCCTGGGCGAGCTGGAGAAGCAGGGCAAGCTCCTGGAGGCCCAGCGGCTGCGGATGCGCACGACGTACGACCTCGAGATGCTCCGCCAGATCGGCAGCTGCTCGGGCGTCGAGAACTACTCGATGCACTTCGACGGCCGCTCGCCCGGCTCCCCGCCCAACACCCTCCTGGACTACTTCCCGGACGACTTCCTGCTCGTCATCGACGAGTCACACGTCACCGTGCCGCAGATCGGCGCCATGTACGAGGGCGACGCCTCCCGCAAGCGGACCCTGGTCGACCACGGTTTCCGGCTGCCCTCCGCACTCGACAACCGCCCGCTGAAGTGGGAGGAGTTCCAGGAGCGCATCGGCCAGACCGTGTACCTGTCGGCGACCCCCGGCACCTACGAGCTCTCCCGCTCGGACGGCGCCGTCGAGCAGATCATCCGCCCCACCGGTCTCGTCGACCCGGAGGTGGTCGTCAAGCCCACCGAGGGCCAGATCGACGACCTGGTGCACGAGATCCGCAAGCGGACCGAGAAGGACGAGCGCGTCCTCGTCACCACGCTCACCAAGAAGATGGCCGAGGACCTCACCGACTACTTCCTGGAGCTCGGCATCCAGGTCCGCTATCTGCACAGCGACGTCGACACGCTGCGCCGAGTGGAACTGCTGCGCGAGCTGCGCGCCGGCGAGTACGACGTCCTGGTCGGCATCAACCTCCTGCGCGAGGGCCTCGACCTGCCCGAGGTCTCCCTGGTGGCCATCCTCGACGCCGACAAGGAGGGCTTCCTGCGCTCCGGCACCTCCCTGATCCAGACCATCGGCCGCGCGGCGCGCAATGTCTCCGGCCAGGTCCACATGTACGCCGACAAGATCACCCCGGCGATGGAGAAGGCCATCGACGAGACCAACCGCCGCCGGGAGAAGCAGATCGCCTACAACACGGCCAACGGCATCGATCCGCAGCCCCTCCGCAAGAAGATCAACGACATCGTCGCGCAGATCGCCCGCGAGGACGTCGACACCGAGCAGCTCCTCGGCTCGGGCTACCGCCAGTCGAAGGACGGCAAGGGCGCCAAGGCACCCGTGCCCGCCCTCGGCGGCAAGGCGGCGGCCGGCGCCAAGGCGGCCAGGGGCAAGAAGGCGGAGACGGTGCCCACCGACCGTCCCGCGGCCGAGCTCGCCGAACAGATCGAGGACCTCACCGCCCGCATGCGGGCCGCCGCCGCGGACCTCCAGTTCGAGATCGCCGCCCGACTGCGTGACGAGGTCTCCGAGATGAAGAAGGAACTGCGCCAGATGAAGGAGGCGGGACTGGCCTGACGGCCCGTCGGGCACGCGGTGTGTTGCAAGACCGACACAAAGTGCGGACCTGGGTACGGCACTGTCAGTGGCTCTGCGTAGGGTTCTGGTCAACCGCGGGCGCCGCGGCAACAGGGGACAGTTCGTAGAGGGGAATCAGCGCGTGACCGTCAACATGACCAAGGGTCAGGCCATCAGTCTGCAGAAGAACGACGGCGGCAGCCTGACGTCGGTCCGTATGGGTCTCGGCTGGCAGGCGGCTCCCCGGCGCGGCCTGTTCGGCTCGCGAACCCGGGAGATCGACCTCGACGCCTCCGCCGTCCTGTTCGCGGACAAGCAGCCGGTCGACGTCGTCTTCTTCCGACACCTGGTGAGCGACGACGGCTCCGTGCGCCACACCGGGGACAACCTCGTCGGCGGTGTCGGCCAGGGCGGCGACGACGAGGCGATCCTCGTCGACCTGCAGCGCGTCCCGGTCCACATCGACCAGATCGTCTTCACCGTGAACTCCTTCACGGGCCAGACGTTCCAGGAGGTGCAGAACGCGTTCTGCCGCCTGGTGGACGAGACCAACGGCCAGGAGCTCGCCCGCTACACGCTGGCCGGCGGCGGCGCCTTCACCGCCCAGATCATGGCCAAGGTGCACCGCGTGGGACAGGGCTGGTCGATGACCGCCCTCGGCTCCCCGGCCAACGGCCGCACCTTCCAGGACCTGATGCCGGCGATCCTGCCGGTCCTGTAGCGCGGTACACCGCCCGCCCGTTCCGTCGGGGACGGGCGGGCGGTCCGGTACACATCACCAGTAGTGCACGAGTGACACAGGGGGAAAGGCGATGACGGCCGAGCTGGTGCGGGGGCAGAACCACCCGCTTCCCCAGGCCCGTCTGGAGATCCGGGTCTCGGCCGGCACGCCGGTGGTGGCCGCGGCGACGCTCGGCGACGAGAACGGCACGGTCCACGGGACCGAGTGGGTGGCCCATCCGGGCGCGCCGGCACTGCCCGGCCTCGAGGTCTCCCGGCAGGCGGCCGCCGACCACCGGCTCGCGGTCGACCTGGACGCCGTTCCGGACGCCGTGCACCGGGTCAGTGTGCTGCTCGCCCTGGCAGCGGCCGACGCGGCGGGCCCCTCCCGCTTCGGTGCCGTCGCCGCCCCCTTCGTCGCCGTCACCGGCCTCGACGGCACCGAGGTCGCCAGCTACACCATCACCGGCCTGCAGGCCGAGTCGGCCGTCGTCGCGCTGGAGCTCTACCGCCGGCAGGACGCCTGGAAGGTGCGGGCCGTCGGTCAGGGCTACGCCGGTGGTCTCGCCGAACTCTTCACCGACCAGGGCCTGTCGGGGGCCCACCAGCTCGCCGGCCTGGTCCAGGAGGCGGTGGCCGGCGGCCTGGCCCGTGCGGTGCCCGCCCCCTCGCCGCACCCGACGGACGGCGACCGCGCCCGGCAGCACTCCGCCCCGGCGCCCGGTCCGGACCACGGAGCGGTCACACCTCAGACGGCGCCCCAGGGCACCCCCGGCCCCGTACCCGCGGCGTCCCCGTACGACCCCCAGGGCACGGGCGGCCCCCAGTCACCCGGTGGCCCGATCGACTACAGCCACCCGCGCCGGCAGCACGCGGCGCCGCCCGCACCCGCGCCGGCCCCGCCCCCCGCCGCACCCGGGCAGCCCGCACAGCCCGTCGCGGGCGACGCCACCGGCTGGTCGATGGACGAGCGGCTGTACAACCAGGTGTGGGGCATGTTCGAGGACCTCGCCCGCACCACGGCCGCGTACCGCAGCGCCGTCGACTTCGCCGAGTCCCGCATGGACAAGGAGATCGATCAGGCCCTGTCCGACCCGCGCAGCCGGATCGGCGGACAGGGTGACGCCGCGCGAGAGGCCGCTCGCGCCCGGCACGCCCAGCTCGTGGCGCAGGCCAGGGAGGCCCTCGACCGGGATCTCGCCCAGCTCGCCGCCGAGGCGGACGTCGTCGAGCCCGCCCTGCCCGCGGCATACGCACGCTGGGACAACCCCGTCTGGCACGCCTACCGCGTGCCCATGGAGATCCCGATGGCGGTACGCCTGGGCGACCTCCGTCTGCCCGAGGCCGACCGGATACGCATACCGATGCTCGTCAGGCTGCCGCTGGAGCGCGGCCTGTGGATCGACAGCGGGCGTTCCGGCTCGCTCGACGGTTCCTTCGCCGATTCCCACGAGACGAGCCGCCTGGCCCTGGAGAGCGCGGTCGCGCACGCGGCCCGGCTGCTTGCTGTCTACCCGGCGGGCGAGTTCACCGTCCACGTCATCGACCCGGCGGGAGCGGGGACGCAGGCCCTGGCACCGCTCGTGCGGACCGGAGTGCTCGCCGCCCCGCCGGCCCTGGGCGCCGCGGGGACGGCGGACGTGCTCGCCCGGCTCACCCAGCGCGTCGACCTGGTGCAGATGGCGCTGCGCGGCGGTGCCGCCGACGCGCTGCCCCCCGGTCTCGACACGTCCCAGCAACTCCTCGTCGTCAACGACTTCCCGCACGGCTTCGACGACCGGGCCGTGAACCAGTTGCGCTACCTCGCGGACGAGGGTCCGGCCGTCGGTGTCCATCTGATGCTGGTCGCCGACCGCGAGGAGTCCGCGGGCTACGGACCGCTGCTCGACCCGCTGTGGCGCTCGCTGCTGCGACTGACCCCGGTGGCCGACGACCACCTGGCCGATCCCTGGGTCGGCCACGCCTGGACGTACGAGCCCCCGCTCGTGCCGCCCGGCAGTCAGGTGCTCGAGCAGGTGCTGACCCGGGTCGCGGCCGCCCGGCACGCGTGGAACCGCTGAGCCGAAGCCTGCACCAAGCACTCGCAAAGCCCAGCTGAGCTGGGTTTTTGCCTTATTCTTTACTTTCTTCTTTACCTTTCCTTGGTGGTTGGGTACTGTTTTCCGTACGGAGGGGAGTACTCCCTGCCAACTGCGGCGTACCCGTCAATACGGATCAGGCCAGATCCCGGGGCGTCGGCCCGTGGGCCCCGGACGCGCATCGCGCACCGGACGCCCGGGGTGGAAGAGACCTCCGGCAGCGACGACGCTGACATCTGCCGTGTGACGTACTGCCGGAGGCGTAAGTGGAAGTTTCCGTGACCCTGTGGGTCCTGACCATCGTGGGCCTCGGAGCCCTCATCGCGGTCGATTTCTTCATCGGCCGCAAGCCCCACGACGTGTCGATCAAGGAAGCCGGGATCTGGACGGGTGTCTGGATCGCGCTGGCGGGTCTCTTCGGACTCGGGCTCTTCCTCTTCGGCGGCGGCCAGCCCGCCGGTGAGTTCTTCGCGGGCTTCATCACCGAGAAGTCCCTGAGCGTCGACAACCTCTTCGTCTTCGTCCTGATCATGGCGAAGTTCGCGGTGCCCTCGCAGTACCAGCAGCGCGTGCTCCTCATCGGTGTCCTCATAGCCCTGCTCCTCAGGGCCGTCTTCATCGCCGCCGGTGCCGCGATCCTCGCCAGCTTCTCGTGGGTGTTCTACCTCTTCGGCGCCTTCCTGATCTGGACCGCCTGGAAGCTCATCCAGGAGGCCCGGGCCGAGGAGCAGGACGAGGAGTTCGAGGAGAACAAGCTGCTCAAGGCAGCCGAGCGCCGCTTCGGCGTCGCCGACCGGTACCACGGCACCAAGCTGTGGATCGAGGAGAACGGCAAGCGCATCATGACCCCGATGCTGGTCGTGATGCTCGCGATCGGCACCACCGACGTCCTCTTCGCCCTCGACTCCATCCCGGCGATCTTCGGCCTGACCCAGGACCCGTACATCGTGTTCACGGCCAACGCGTTCGCCCTGATGGGTCTGCGGCAGCTGTACTTCCTCATCGGCGGCCTGCTGAAGAAGCTGGTCCACCTCTCGTACGGCCTGTCGGTGATCCTGGGCTTCATCGGCGTGAAGCTGGTGCTGCACGCCCTGCACGAGTCCGGGGTCCACGTTCCCGAGATCAGCATCCCGGTCTCGCTCGGCGTGATCTGCGCAGTCCTCGTCATCACCACGATCACCAGCCTCCGCGCCTCCCGGAAGCAGACGGAAGCGGCGGCTGCGCGAGACGCGGAGAAGCAGGACATCGAGGCCTGACCCGCGTCCGGCCACCCGTCGGGCGCGCGGGTCCCTCCCGGGAGCGGCGAGCGGCGCAGAGCCGATCGCCGCTCCCGGCGTCGTGGTCGTGGCCGGGTGACCGTCCGTGTGAGAGGGCGTGCGGGGTCCGTTCGCCTCTGCGACGATCGCTGCATGATCACTCGGCCCAGGGTGCTCCTCGCACAGTGGACGAACGTCACGCCCGTGGTCGCGGTCCTGTTGCTGGCCCTCACCTGGGGGCGTGACCTGCCCGGCGTGGTCGTGGCGTTGCTGACCATCGTCCTGGCGCTGTCCGTCCTGGCCGCCGTGCACCATGCCGAGGTGGTCGCCCACCGGGTCGGCGAGCCCTTCGGCTCCCTCGTCCTCGCCATCGCGGTCACCGTCATCGAGGTCGCCCTCATCGTGACCCTCATGGCGGACGGCGGCGACAAGAGCGCGACCCTCGCCAGGGACACCGTCTTCGCGGCCGTGATGATCACCTGCAACGGCGTCGTGGGGCTCAGCCTTCTCGTCGCCTCCCTGCGCCACGGCACCGCGGTGTTCAACCCGGAGGGCACCGGCGCCGCCCTCGCCACGGTGGCGACCCTGGCCACGCTAAGCCTGGTGCTGCCGACCTTCACGACCAGCGCACCGGGCCCGGAGTTCTCCACCGTCCAGCTGACCTTCGCGGCGCTGTCCTCGCTGATCCTCTACGGGTTGTTCATCACGACCCTGACCGTGCGCCACCGCGACTACTTCCTGCCGATCACCCGGCAGGGCGAGGTGATCACCGTCGAGGACCACGCGAACGCACCGTCGGCCCGCGTCGCGCTGATGAGCCTCGGGCTGCTGGGCATGGCTCTGATCGGCGTGGTCGGGCTGGCGAAAGGGGTGTCGCCCACCATCGAGGACGGGGTGCAGGCCGCGGGACTCCATCACGCCGTGGTCGGGGTGATCATCGCCCTGCTGGTCCTCCTCCCCGAGACCATCGCCGCCCTGCGCACCGCCCGCCGGGACCGGGTGCAGACCAGCCTGAACCTCGCGCTCGGCTCCGCGATGGCCAGCATCGGGCTGACCATCCCGGCGGTCGCCCTGGCCTCCGTCTGGCTCTCCGGGCCGCTGGTCCTCGGCCTCGGCCCCACCCACATGGTGCTGCTCGCGCTGACCGTGGTGGTGGCCTCCCTGACGGTCGTGCCGGGACGAGCCACACCCCTGCAGGGAGGCGTCCACCTGGTGCTGTTCGCCGCGTACCTGGAACTCGCCGTCAATCCTTAGCGGACGTGCCCCTCCGTGCGCGACGAGACGGCCCGCCGGGCCGCCGAGGCACCGTGATAGACCGGTGCGAGCGCGGTCGGCCACGGACCGCCGCACCTCGAACGGACCGGAGGGAAACCGTGCCCCGCACCCTGGCCAACGCACCGATCATGATCCTCAACGGGCCCAACCTGAACCTGCTCGGCCAGCGTCAGCCGGAGATCTACGGCTCCGACACCCTGGCCGACGTCGAGGCCCTGTGTGTCAAGGCCGCCGCGGCACACGGCGGCACGGTGGACTTCCGCCAGTCCAACCACGAGGGCGAACTGGTCGACTGGATCCACGAGGCCCGGCTGAACCACTGCGGGATCGTGATCAACCCCGCCGCCTACTCGCACACCTCCGTCGCGATCCTGGACGCGCTCAACACCTGCGACGGACTGCCGGTGGTGGAGGTCCACATCTCCAACATCCACCAGCGTGAGTCCTTCCGGCACCACTCCTACGTCTCGCAGCGCGCCGACGGAGTCATCGCCGGATGCGGTGTGCAGGGGTACGCGTTCGGCGTGGAGCGGGTCGCGGCGCTGGCGGGAACGGGACGCGCCGGCACCTGAGGGAGCCGGGGCCGCCGGCCGAGGGCGGGATGAAGGACCGGCGGCCCGCACCGCCCAGGAACCGTCGTCCTGCGCGGGGCCGCCACCAGTCGACCGCGCCGCCCCGCGCGCCGACAGTGCGCGCAGCGGGGCACCGCTGGTGAACGGATCACACGGGGCGCGCACGCGCACACATGAGACGCGTACGCCGGCTCACCACCCGCGCGCGTGCCACTCCGGCAGGTGCGGGCGCTCCGCGCCCAGCGAGGTGTCGTCGCCGTGTCCCGGGTAGACCCACGTCTCGTCCGGGAGGACGCCGAAGACCTTGGTCTCGACATCGTGGATCAGGCTCGCGAACGCCTCCGGGTCCTTGAAGGTGTTGCCCACACCGCCGGGGAAGAGGCAGTCCCCGGTGAACACGTGCGGATGCCCGTGCGGGTCGTCGTAGACGAGGACGATCGAGCCCGGGGTGTGCCCGACGACGTGGCGCGCGGTGAGTTCCACCTGCCCCACCCGGATGGTGTCGCCGTCGTCGACCAGGACGTCGGTGGGCACGGGGATGGCCTCGGCGTCGTACCGGCCCGCGTGGGTACGGGCACCGGTGGCCGCGACGACCTCGGCGAGCGCCTGCCAGTGGTCGCCGTGCCGGTGGGTGGTGACGACGGAGGCGATGCCGTCGTCACCGATCGTGCCGAGCAGGGTGTGCGCGTCGTTCGCGGCGTCGATCAGCAGCTGCTCGTCGGTGGCCCGGCAGCGCAGCAGATAGGCGTTGTTGTCCATCGGGCCGACCGCGACCTTGGTGATCATCAGGTCCTTGAGCTCGTGCACCTGGGCGGGGCCGCCGACCCGCACCTCTCCGCTGTAGGTCATGACCGCAGCCTAGCGCCGGGAGGCGGTCGCGGGCCGTCCGCCCCGAGGGGACCCGGTCCGCGACCGCCGCCCCGGGCTACAGCGGCGGCAGCGCCGGAAGCGCGCCCCCGTCCACGGTCAGCGCGGAACCCTCGCGGCGCCCGGCGAGCCAGCCCAGCAGGTCGGCGGGCGCCCCGGTGACGGTGACCTCCCGACCTCCCGCCTCGCGGCCCGTGCGCCACGCGCGCGTGCCGTCCGAGAGACGGGTGGGCGGCACGTCCGGGTGGCCGGTGAAACGGGCCGCCAGAAAGGCGATCTCCCGCTCGGTGAACTCGGCCGGAAGGTCCTCCAGCTCGTAGCCGATCCCGAGGTCCACGTGGTGCAGATCCACCTCGGCCCAGCGCCGGAAGGGCACCCGGGACGCCGAGTCGGTGATCCCGTTGCGCAGCGTGACCGTACGCGACCAGTCGGCGGGGGCGGCGCCCGCCTCCTGGAAGCGGGCCGCGCTCTCGCGCAGGTCCGCGAGCTGCGCGTCCAGGGGGCGCCCGGCGTCGTGCTCGATGTCGGCGTCCCGGGCCTCGGCGGAGACGTACATGGGGCGGCCCTCGAGAACGTTGACGAGGGCGTCCGCGTTGCGGGCGAGGTGGGCGAGGACATGGCCGCGGGTCCAGCCGGGAAGCCGTGACTGGTCCGTCACGCCCGCGTTGTCCAGTTTGCCGACAGCGGTCAGCAGCCGCTCGGTGGCGTCACGTACAGACGCCAGGTCACGCGCGTGATCATTCATGCCGCTGACCCTAGACCGCGCCACACCTTCGGGTGAAGGTGGCTGACGACCCGCGTAAATCGAATGCACGTGCTATATGGTCGGGTGCGGCGTCGGGCATGCTGGGAAGTCGGGGTTTGTTGACAACCGGTGAATCCGACCGGCGTTGTCAGTGGCTCCCCCTAGTCTGAGAAAGACGGGGGCCCCGCCCCTGTCACTTCTCTCAAGAAAGGTGCGGACCGGCGTGGCCGACCGTCTCATCGTCCGTGGCGCGCGCGAGCACAATCTGAAGAACGTCTCGCTCGACCTGCCTCGCGACTCGCTCATCGTCTTCACGGGCCTGTCCGGGTCGGGCAAGTCCTCCCTGGCCTTCGACACGATCTTCGCCGAGGGCCAGCGGCGCTACGTGGAGTCGCTCTCCTCGTACGCCCGGCAGTTCCTCGGCCAGATGGACAAGCCGGACGTCGACTTCATCGAGGGCCTCTCCCCGGCGGTCTCCATCGACCAGAAGTCGACCTCGCGCAACCCGCGCTCCACGGTCGGCACCATCACCGAGGTCTACGACTACCTGCGCCTGCTCTTCGCCCGCATCGGCAAGCCGCACTGTCCCGAGTGCGGCCGGCCCATCTCGCGCCAGTCGCCGCAGGCCATCGTCGACAAGGTGCTGGAGCTGCCGGAGGGCAGCCGCTTCCAGGTGCTGTCGCCGCTGGTGCGCGAGCGCAAGGGCGAGTTCGTCGACCTCTTCGCCGACCTCCAGACCAAGGGCTACTCCCGCGCGCGGGTGGACGGCGAGACCGTCCAGCTCTCCCAGCCGCCCACGCTGAAGAAGCAGGAGAAGCACACCATCGAGGTGGTCGTCGACCGCCTCACCGTCAAGGACTCCGCCAAGCGGCGTCTCACCGACTCCGTCGAGACCGCGCTCGGCCTGTCCGGCGGCATGGTCGTGCTCGACTTCGTCGACCTCCCCGAGGACGACCCCGAGCGCGAGCGCATGTACTCGGAGCACCTGTACTGCCCGTACGACGACCTGTCCTTCGAGGAGCTGGAACCTCGCTCCTTCTCCTTCAACTCGCCCTTCGGCGCCTGCCCCGACTGCTCGGGCATCGGCACCCGCATGGAGGTCGACCCGGAACTGATCGTCCCCGACCCGGACAAATCCCTGGACGAGGGCGCCATCCACCCCTGGTCTCACGGGCACACCAAGGACTACTTCGGCCGCCTGATCGGTGCCCTCGCGGACGCGCTGGGCTTCCGCACGGACATCCCCTTCGCGGGCCTGCCGCTGCGCGCCCGCAAGGCCCTGCTGAACGGCCACAAGACCCAGGTCGAGGTCCGCTACCGCAACCGGTACGGCCGCGAGCGCCGGTACACCACGGCCTTCGAGGGTGCCGTCCCCTTCGTCAAGCGCCGGCACAGCGAGTCCGAGAGCGACGCCAGTCGCGAGCGCTTCGAGGGCTACATGCGCGAGGTGCCCTGCCCCACCTGCGAGGGCACCCGCCTGAAGCCGCTCGTCCTCGCGGTCACCGTCATGGGCAAGTCGATCGCCGAGGTCTCGGCGATGTCCATCAGCGACTGCGCCGACTTCCTGGGCGAGCTGAAGCTCAGCGCCCGCGACAAGAAGATCGCCGAGCGCGTGCTCAAGGAGGTCAACGAGCGGCTGCGCTTCCTGGTCGACGTCGGCCTGGACTACCTCTCGCTGAACCGCGCGGCCGGCACGCTCTCCGGCGGCGAGGCCCAGCGCATCCGCCTGGCCACCCAGATCGGCTCCGGACTCGTCGGCGTGCTGTACGTCCTCGACGAGCCGTCCATCGGCCTGCACCAGCGTGACAACCACCGGCTGATCGAGACCCTCGTCCGGCTCCGCGACATGGGCAACACGCTCATCGTCGTCGAGCACGACGAGGACACCATCAAGGTCGCCGACTGGATCGTCGACATCGGCCCCGGCGCCGGTGAGCACGGCGGCAAGGTGGTGCACAGCGGCTCCGTGAAGGAGCTGCTCGACAACGCCGAGTCGCAGACCGGTCTGTACCTGTCGGGCAAGAAGGCCATCCCGCTGCCCGACGTGCGGCGCCCGCACGACCCGTCCCGCCGGCTCACCGTGCACGGTGCCCGCGAGAACAACCTGCAGGACATCGACGTGTCCTTCCCGCTGGGCGTCTTCACCGCGGTGACCGGCGTCTCCGGTTCGGGCAAGTCGACGCTCGTCAACGACATCCTCTACACCCACCTCGCGCGGGAACTGAACGGTGCCCGCAATGTGCCCGGGCGGCACACGCGGGTGGACGGCGACGACCTCGTCGACAAGGTCGTCCACGTCGACCAGTCGCCCATCGGCCGCACCCCGCGGTCCAACCCGGCGACGTACACCGGCGTCTTCGACCACATCCGCAAGCTGTTCGCCGAGACGACCGAGGCCAAGGTCCGCGGCTACATGCCCGGCCGGTTCTCCTTCAACGTCAAGGGCGGCCGCTGCGAGAACTGCGCGGGCGACGGCACGATCAAGATCGAGATGAACTTCCTCCCGGACGTCTACGTCCCGTGCGAGGTCTGCCACGGCGCCCGTTACAACCGGGAGACCCTGGAGGTCCACTACAAGGGCAAGTCCATCGCCGACGTCCTGAACATGCCGATCGAGGAGGCGACCGACTTCTTCGAGGCGGTTCCCGCGATCGCCCGGCACATGAAGACCCTCAAGGACGTCGGCCTCGGCTACGTCCGGCTCGGCCAGTCCGCGACCACCCTGTCCGGGGGTGAGGCACAGCGCGTGAAGCTCGCCAGCGAGCTGCAGCGCCGCTCCACCGGCCGCACGGTCTACGTGCTGGACGAGCCGACCACCGGTCTGCACTTCGAGGACATCAGCAAGCTGCTGACCGTCCTGTCCGGCCTGGTCGACAAGGGCAACACGGTCATCGTCATCGAGCACAACCTCGACGTGATCAAGACGGCCGACTGGGTCGTCGACATGGGCCCCGAGGGCGGTGCCGGCGGTGGCCTGGTGGTCGCCGAGGGCACGCCGGAGCAGATCGCCGGGGTGCCGGCCAGCCACACCGGCAAGTTCCTCAGGGACATCCTCGGCGCGGACCGGGTCAGCGACGCGATCCCGGCGCAGGCCACGCGCAGGGCGGCGAAGACGGTGGCGGCCAAGGCCGGCACCAGGAAGACGGCCACCAAGAAGGTCGCCGCCACCACGGCGAAGACCCCGGCCAAGACCGCCGCGAAGACGGCCAAGGCCACCAAGCCCGCCGCGAAGAAGACGACGCGGACGAGCAAGGCGTGACCGGCCGGGCGGGCGCCCGAAGCACCATGCGGGACGCCCGCCCGGCACCAGAACGCGCCATTTCCGACCGGCCGAGACCGACCGGCCGGCCGAGACCGACCGGCCGGCCGAGACCGACCGGCCGGCCGAGACCGACCGGCCGGCCGAGAGCGACCGGCCGGCCGAGACCGGCGGACGGGCCGAGACCGGCGGACCGTCAGGGCCCACCGCGGGGGCGTGCGTCAGAGGCCCAGCTCATGGGCGTACGGAGGTTCCGCGCCCGCGCGGGAACAGGTGACCGCCGCCGCGCGGGCGGCGAAGCCCAGCAGGCCCGCCCAGCCGTCCGGCCCCAGCGCGGCCAGCGCGTTCTCGTCGAGCGCGTCCCGGATCGCGAGGCCGTGCAGCAGCGCCGCGTTCACCGTGTCGCCCGCGCCGATGGTGTCCACCACCTCGACCCGCTCGCCCGGCACCGCGTACTCACCCCCGTCGCGGGTGAACGCCGTCAGCCCCTCCCCGCCACGGGTGATCACCACCGCGGCCGGACCGGCGGCCAGCCACTCGCGGGGCGTGCCGCCGAGCCACTCGGCGTCCTCCGCGGAGAGCTTCAGCAGTGACACCGACGGCAGCCAGCTCTTGAACCGCGCCCGGTAGGCGTCCGCGTCCGGGATCAGCCCGGCCCGGATGTTCGGGTCGAGGGCCGTGAACACGCCCCGCGACGCCGTCTCGTGCAGCAGTTCCTCGTATGCGCTCGCCCCCGGCTCCAGGACCAGCGAACAGGTGCCGAAGGACACCGCCCGGGTGCCCGGCGGCAGCGCGGACGGCACCGTGAACAGCCGGTCGGCGGTGCCCTCCACGTAGAAGGAGTACGCGGCCGAACCCTCCGCGCCGACCGTGGCCACGGCCAGCGTCGTAGGCTCGGCCCCGCGCTGCACCGGCGACACGTCCACGCCGGTCCCGCGCAGCCGGTCCAGCAGCGCATCGCCGAAGGCGTCGTACGACACCCGCGAGCAGAAGGCGGCGGGGGAGCCGAGGCGGCCCAGCGCGACGGCGGTGTTGTACGGGCCGCCGCCGAGCGCCGGGCGCAGCGCGGCGAGGGCGCCCGTGCCCTGCGGTACCAGGTCGATCAGTGCCTCACCGGCGACGACGATCACGGGAGGGTCCTTTCGTGGTCCGGTTCCAGGACGTGCCGTGGCTGCTCGGGGCAGCCGCAGGAGGTGCGGTGGACGAAGGCGCAGGGCAGCCGTACGGTCCGCGCCGGCCGGTCGGGTGCGGCGAGCCGCTCCAGCAGCAGGCGGACGGCCTGGGCGCCGACGTCCTTGCTGGGCTGCGCGACGGCGGTCAGGCGTGGAGCGAACAGGTCCGCCCAGGGGAAGTCGTCGAAGCAGCACAGTGCGAGATCGCCGGGCACGGACAGACCCCGGTCCCGCAGGGCGCGCAGCGCGCCGATGGTCATCGCGTTGTTGGCGGTGACCAGCGCGGTGGGCGGTGCCGCGAGGGACAGCAGGGCCGCCGTGGCCCGTTCGCCGCCGGACGCGCCCGAGTCGCCGTGCACCACCAGCCGCTCGTCGTACGGCAGTCCGGCGGCGGTGAGGCCCTCCCGGTACCCGGTGATCCGCTCGCGCGTCGTGCTGAACCCCGGGCGGCCCGCGACCAGGCCGATCCGCCGGTGGCCGAGCCCGGCGAGATGGCCGACGAGCCCGGCCGTTGGACCGGCGCTCTCCGCGCACACCTGGTCGAAGCGGGGACCACCGTCCTCCGGCGCGTCGACGACCCGGTCGAGGAAGACGGCGGGGACGCGGTGGCGGGCCAGGTAGCGGACGAGGGCGCCCGGTTCGGCGGACGGCGCGACGATCATGCCGTCCACGCGCCGCTCGTGCAGCAGCCGCACGACCTCGAGCTCGTGGCCGGGGTCGTCGTGCGGGTCGGCGATGAGCAGGCTGTAGCCGTGTCCGAGGGCCTCGGCCTCGACGCCCTGGAGGATCTCCGTGAAGTAGGGGTTGCTGATCGCCGACACCGCGAGCCCGAGGGAACGGGTCCGGGAGGTCACCAGGGACCGGGCGAGGGTGTTCGGTGTGTAACCGAGCTCCTCGACGGCGTCCAGCACCGCCTGGCGGGTGTGCGCCAGCACGGGACGGGTGTCGTTGAGCACGTGCGAGACCGTCGCCACGGAGACCCCGGCGTGCCGCGCGACATCGGCCATGGTTGCCACCGGAGCGCGCCCCCTTTCGCCCGTATCCGTCGTACTCCCGTCGTGCTGCGGGGGAGCGTATCCCGTCCGAGGGCAGACGTAAACGCTTGCGCAAGCGTTTACGTCGATGAGTGAGCCGTCAGTGCTCCGTGAGCGGGGAGCGCCCCGCTCACGGAGACCCACCTGGGCGGACGCCGGGCGGTGCCCGATATCGTGCGCCTTGCACGCCCCCGACCAGTGGAGATCCCCATGTCCGGCCGCCCCGTCCCGAGCCGTCGCACCGTCCTGCGCTCGGCGGCCCTCACGCCCGTCGCCGGGCTCGGTCTGGCCGCCTGCTCACCGGGGGACGACGGCGCGGCCGCACAGCCGACCGCGCCGGTGGAGCTCGGGGCGGACAGCGACGTCGCCAAGGGCGCCGCCAAGCTCTACCGGGACCAGAACGTGGTGGTGAGCCGGGCGGAGGACGGTTCGCTGAAGGCCTACAGCACGATCTGCACGCACGCGGGGTGCCCCATCAAGGAACTGGAGGGCACCAAACTCGTCTGCCCCTGCCACGGCAGCGAGTTCGACGCCCGCACCGGCGAGGTGCTGCACGCCCCGGCGACCGTGGCGCTCATGGAACTGCGGGTCGACGTGCAGCAGGGGCGGATCGTCGCGAGCCCCGGGGCCTGACCGCCCACGAGCCGGCGCAGCCGCTCACTCCCAGTCCCAGCCGATCCCCAGCATGCCCGGCCGCACCCGCGCCTCCACGAGGTGCACCGAGTGGTGCGGCCCGCTCATGGCCAGCTCCCGCACGCCGCCGCGCGGTGCCGCCGCCGAGTGCTGGGTGAACCGCCGACAGCGCGCCGGCGGGGCCGCAGGGTCGAAGCCCACCTCGAGGGCGTACTGCCCGCCGGCCGTGCCGAACGCGCGGACGTACTCGTGCGAGACGCCCGCGGTGCCGTCCTCGACGCCGTACCGGAAGAGATAGGTGTCCCCGGCCCGCAAACGGGTGTCGAAGAGCAGCTCCGTCACCAGCACCCCGGTGTCCTGGTCGGCGCGGACCCGCCCCGTACGGCAGTTCTCGAGCGCGTGGACGGCCATCCGCGCCGGAGCGCACCCCGGATCGCCGTGGTGCACGGCGACGAAGCGGTCGACGCCGTCCCGGTGGGCGCGGACGATGCGGTGCGACTCGCGCCCCGCCAGTTCGCGCCGGGCCCCGACCCGGACTCGTTCGTGGTGGCCGAGGGTGTGCAGCCCGTCGTCCGCGGAGGGGCGGCCGAGTTCGCCCAGCAGCCGGTCCAGGACGCCCGACGCCTCCACACGGGCCCGGTAGGAGCGCACCGCGGGCCGGTGCGCCGACGCCTGCCCGTCGGACTCGGCGAGCAGGCGGATCAGCGACTCCTCCGGCAGCTGGAGTATCTCCTCCAGCGCCCGCACGGCCCGCAGGGACTCCGGGCGCTGCGGACGCCGGGCGCCCTGCTGCCAGTAGCTCAGGCTCGTCACGCCCACCGTCACGCCGTGCCGCGACAGATGGTGCTGGACGCGCTGCAGCGGCAGTCCGCGAGCGGCGATCGCGGCGCGCAGGGCGACGTGGAAGGGGCCGCCGCGCAGGGCCGAGTCGAGTTCCGCGGTGTCGGCGCCCGCGGTGACGACGTCCGCGATGTCGGCGTCCGCGTGCTGAGTGGCGTGCGGCATGCAGGGGCCTTTCTGTGAATGTTCACAACGGCTGGTCGGACCGTTCGGCGCGGCTCCGCGGGGCCCGCCCCCTGTCGCGGCGCAGGGGAGAGGTCACCTCCGTACGCCGCCCTTCAGGGCCCCGAGTTCCCCCGCATTGAAGCGTGTTGACCTAGTCCCGACAACACCTGAAGCCGGACCGCGCCACACTCCTGGCCGAGAACACACCGGCCGCCTCTCCGAGGGGCACCACGCGTGACCGACCGGCCCCGGACGGTCCCCGCAGGGGCACCCGGCAGCCCGCCGCGGAGCTCCGTCGCCGGTTGTCCACAGGGCCTCGCGCCCGTCGTCCACAGCCTCGCCGGAGTGTCGGTCCCCGCCAGTAGGGTGTGAGTCATGGCCGACCCCTCCAGCTACCGCCCCAGGCCGGGAGAGATCCCGGACTCCCCGGGGGTGTACAGGTTCCGCGACGAGCACCGCCGGGTGATCTACGTCGGAAAGGCGAAGAGCCTGCGCCAGCGCCTGGCGAACTACTTCCAGGACCTGGCGAACCTGCACCCCCGCACCCGCACCATGGTCACCACCGCGGCGTCCGTGGAGTGGACGGTGGTGTCCACGGAGGTCGAGGCCCTGCAGCTGGAGTACTCCTGGATCAAGGAGTACGACCCCCGGTTCAACGTCAAGTACCGCGACGACAAGAGCTACCCCTACCTCGCGGTGACGATGAACGAGCAGTTCCCGCGCGTGCAGGTGATGCGCGGCCACAAGAAGAAGGGCGTGCGCTACTTCGGGCCCTACGGGCACGCCTGGGCCATCCGCGACACGGTCGACCTCCTGCTGCGCGTCTTCCCCGTGCGCACCTGCTCGGCCGGTGTCTTCAAGAACGCCGCCCGCACCGGCCGCCCCTGCCTGCTCGGGTACATCGGCAAGTGCTCCGCGCCCTGCGTCGGCCGGATCACCCCCGAGGACCACCGGGACCTGGCCGACGAGTTCTGCGACTTCATGGCCGGCCGCACGGGCACCTATCTGCGCCGCCTGGAGAGGCAGATGGCCGAGGCGGCCGAGGACATGGAGTACGAGCGCGCGGCCCGCCTGCGCGACGACATCGGCGCCCTGAAGAAGGCCATGGAGAAGAGCGCGGTCGTGCTCGCCGACGCGACCGACGCCGACCTGATCGCCGTCGCCGAGGACGAGCTGGAGGCGGCCGTCCAGATCTTCCACGTGCGCGGCGGACGCGTGCGCGGGCAGCGCGGCTGGGTCACCGACAAGGTGGAGGACATCACCACAGGCGCCCTCGTCGAGCACGCCCTCCAGCAGCTCTACGGGGAGGAGCGGGGCGACGCCGTCCCCAAGGAGGTCCTGGTCCCGGCCCTGCCCGACCCCGTCGAGCCGGTGCAGCAGTGGCTCACCGACCGCCGCGGCTCGGGCGTGTCGCTGCGCATTCCGCAGCGCGGCGACAAGAAGGCGCTCATGGAGACCGTCCAGCGCAACGCCCAGCAGGCGCTCGTGCTGCACAAGACCAAGCGCGCCTCCGACCTGACCACGCGCTCGCGCGCCCTGGAGGAGATCGCCGACGCCCTCGGCCTGGACAGCGCGCCCCTGCGGATCGAGTGCTACGACATCTCCCACCTCCAGGGAGACGACGTGGTGGCCTCCATGGTGGTCTTCGAGGACGGACTGGCCCGGAAGAGCGAATACCGCCGGTTCCAGATCAAGGGCTTCGAGGGACAGGACGACGTCCGTTCCATGCACGAGGTGATCACCCGCCGCTTCCGGCGCTATCTCGCCGAGAAGGAGCGGACCGGCGAGTGGGCGGACGGCGACGACGTCCTGGACGGGGAGCAGCTCAAGGACGAGGACGGCCGTCCCAAGCGCTTCGCCTACCCGCCCCAGCTCGTCGTCGTCGACGGCGGGCAGCCGCAGGTCGCGGCGGCCCAGCGGGCCCTGGACGAGCTCGGCATCGACGACATCGCCGTGTGCGGCCTCGCCAAGCGCCTGGAGGAGGTCTGGCTGCCCCGCGAGGACGACCCGGTCGTGCTGCCCCGCACCAGCGAGGGCCTGTATCTGCTCCAGCGGGTCCGCGACGAGGCCCACCGCTTCGCGATCACCTACCAGCGCACCAAGCGTGCCAAGCGCTTCCGGTCGAGCCCTCTGGACGACGTGCCGGGCCTGGGGGAGACCCGCAAGCAGGCGCTGATCAAGCACTTCGGTTCGGTGAAGAAGCTCCGGTCGGCGACGATCGACCAGATCTGCGAGGTGCCCGGCATAGGCCGCAAGACGGCCGAGACGGTCGCCGTGGCCCTCGCCCGGGCGACCCCGGCCGCACCCGCCGTGAACACGGCGACCGGAGAGATCATGGAAGAGGACGACGGGGCACCCGGGACGACGGAGGATGCCCCGGGGGAGCCCGTGTCCGCGGGCACCCCGGACGAACGACGGGGGCAGGAGAGATGACCGAGCACGGCACACAGCCCGCAACGGGCCGAGAACAGACCCAGGCCACGACGGCCGGCGGGGAAGCGGGGCCGCAGACGGCCCGGCCCGACGGACGCCAGGACGACGGAGCACAGGTGAGTACGGGCAAGGAAACAGCCGGGGCGCACGAGGCGGCCATCCCCGAGCTGGTGATCATCTCCGGCATGTCCGGCGCCGGCCGCTCGACGGCCGCCAAGTGCCTGGAGGACCTGGGCTGGTTCGTCGTCGACAACCTGCCGCCCGCGCTGATCCCCACCATGGTGGAGCTGGGCGCCCGATCGCAGGGCAACGTCGCGCGGATCGCGGTCGTCGTAGACGTCCGCGGCCGGCGGTTCTTCGACAATCTGCGTGAGTCCCTCGCCGACCTGGACGCACGCGGCGTCACCCGGCGGATCGTCTTCCTGGAGTCCTCCGAAGAGGCCCTGGTGCGCCGCTTCGAGTCGGTGCGCCGCCCGCACCCCCTCCAGGGCGACGGCCGCATCGTCGACGGCATCGCCGCGGAGCGCGAGCTGCTGCGCGAGCTGCGCGGCGACGCCGACCTGGTGATCGACACCTCCAGCCTCAACGTGCACGAGCTGCGCGCCAAGATGGACGCCCAGTTCGCCGGCGAGGAGGAGCCCGAGCTGCGGGCCACCGTCATGTCCTTCGGCTTCAAGTACGGCCTGCCGGTCGACGCCGACCTGGTCGTGGACATGCGCTTCCTGCCCAACCCGCACTGGGTCCCGGAGCTGCGCCCCTTCACCGGCCTGAACGAGGAGGTGTCGTCGTACGTCCTCAACCAGCCCGGGGCCAAGGAGTTCCTCGACCGCTATGCCGAGCTGCTCCAGCTGATCGCCGCGGGCTACCGTCGTGAGGGCAAGCGCTATGTGACCGTCGCCGTCGGGTGCACCGGCGGCAAGCACCGGTCCGTGGCCATGTCGGAGAAGCTCGCCGCCCGGCTCGCCGCCGAGGGCGTGGAGACGGTGGTCGTCCACCGGGACATGGGACGGGAATGACAGGACGTACTCCGCGGCTGAGCAGGCTGCGCCGGGTGGTGCCCGAGGGACGCGGCGGCAGACCCGCCGACGCCCGCGCCGCCCGGCCCGAGCAGGCGCGCGGCGGCAAGCCGCGCCGCCGGGGCGCCCAGCCCAAGGTCGTCGCCCTCGGCGGCGGCATGGGCCTGTCCGCATCGCTCGCCGCACTGCGCCGGATCACCGGCGACCTGACCGCCGTCGTCACCGTGGCCGACGACGGCGGCTCCAGCGGGCGGCTCCGCGACGAGCTGGGCGTCCTGCCGCCCGGTGACCTGCGCAAGGCGCTGGCCGCGCTGTGCGGCGACGACGACTGGGGCCAGACCTGGGCCCGCGTCATCCAGCACCGCTTCCAGTCCCAGGGTGACCTGCACGAACACGCGGTCGGCAATCTGCTGATCGTCGCCCTGTGGGAGCAGCTCGGCGACCATGTCCAGGCCCTCGACCTGGTCGGCAAGCTGCTCGGCGCGCACGGGCGCGTGCTGCCTATGTCCGCCGTCCCGCTGGAGCTCCAGGCCCTGGTCAGGGGCCACGACCCGGAGCGGCCGGACGCGGTCGACACCGTACGGGGCCAGGCCACCGTCGCCCTCACCCCGGGCGAGGTGCAGTCCGTGCACCTGGTGCCGAACGATCCGCCCGCCGTCCCCGAGGCGGTCGAGGCCGTCCTGGACGCGGACTGGGTGGTGCTCGGTCCCGGCTCCTGGTTCTCCTCGGTCATTCCGCACCTGCTCGTGCCCGACCTGCTGGACGCGCTGGCCGCGACGAAGGCGCGCCGGGTGCTCTCCTTGAACCTCGCTCCGCAGCCCGGAGAAACCGAGGGCTTCTCCCCGCAGCGTCATTTGGAGGTTTTGGGACGACACGCCCCTAAACTCGCCCTGGACGTGGTGCTGGCCGACGAGGCCGCCGTGCCCGACCGTGACTCGCTCGCCGACGCCGCGAAACGGTTCGGCGCCGCGGTCGAACTCGCTCCGGTCGCCCGGACCGACGGGACCCCGAGGCACGACCCGGAGCTGCTGGCCGCCGCGTACGACCGTATTTTTCGGATGCATGGAAGGATCGGCCCATGGCGATGACGGCAGCGGTGAAGGATGAGATCTCCCGGCTCCCCGTCACCCGGACCTGCTGCAGGAAGGCGGAGGTCTCCGCCGTGCTGCGGTTCGCCGGCGGCCTCCACCTGGTGAGCGGGCGCATCGTGATCGAGGCGGAGCTGGACACCGCGATGGCGGCCCGCCGGCTCAAGCGGGACATCCTCGAGATCTTCGGGCACAGCTCCGAGCTGATCGTGATGGCGCCGGGCGGGCTGCGCCGCGGCTCGCGCTACGTCGTACGGGTGGTCGCGGGCGGTGACCAGCTGGCCCGGCAGACCGGCCTGGTGGACGGCCGGGGCCGGCCGATCCGCGGCCTGCCGCCGCAGGTGGTCTCGGGGGCCACCTGCGACGCCGAGGCCGCCTGGCGCGGGGCCTTCCTGGCGCACGGCTCGCTCACCGAGCCCGGCCGCTCCTCCTCCCTGGAGGTGACCTGCCCGGGCCCGGAGGCCGCGCTCGCCCTGGTCGGCGCCGCCCGCCGACTGTCGATCGCCGCCAAGGCCCGCGAGGTGCGCGGCGTGGACCGGGTCGTCGTGCGTGACGGCGACGCGATCGGCGCGCTGCTCACCCGGCTCGGCGCCCACGAGTCGGTGCTGGCCTGGGAGGAGCGGCGGATGCGCCGCGAGGTGCGGGCCACCGCCAACCGCCTCGCCAACTTCGACGACGCCAACCTGCGCCGCTCGGCCCGCGCGGCCGTCGCCGCCGGTGCCCGGGTCCAGCGGGCCCTGGAGATCCTCGCCGACGACGTGCCCGAGCACCTCGCCGCCGCCGGCCGGCTGCGCATGGAGCACAAGCAGGCCTCCCTGGAGGAGCTGGGCGCCCTCGCCGACCCGCCGCTGACCAAGGACGCGGTCGCCGGCCGTATCCGCCGCCTGCTGGCCATGGCCGACAAGCGGGCCTCGGACCTCGGAATCCCGGGCACCGAGGCCAACCTCGGCGAGGAGCTGGCCGACAACCTCGTCGGCTGACGGAGACCGGCCCGCGGGCCGGCATACCGGCACCGGCACCAGCACCGGCATCGGCACCGGCATCGGCACCGGCATCGGCATCGGCATCGGCACCGGCGCATCCGGGCCGGCGCCCGCCGGCAGCTCGCCGGAAGCCCGGTTCAGCCGCCCCGCAGTGTGCACCTGGAAGGCGGCCCGGCGTACGGCCGGGGCCGGGGCCGGGGCCGGGCCGGGGTGGGCGGCGGCGAGGGCGACCAGGACCTGCACGGTGCGCAGGTGCCCAACGGCACGGCCCTCGTCGAGAAGGGCCCGCACCCCGCTCCCGGCCGCACCCCGCCCCCGGCCGGCACCCCGCCCCCGGCCCGCACCCCGCCCCCCGGCCCGCACCCCGCTCCCGGCCCCCACCCCCGACCTGCCCCCCGGGCAGGCGCCGCACGCACGCGCCGCTGCCCTCACGCGTGCACCCCTGTCCCCCCGTCATCCCAAGCCCCAACCACCCCATGCAGGCGTCCACTTGGGTGACCGTCACCGCCCGCCGCGTGTCCTTCCCGCGCTCTTGACTCGATCATGAGGTGTCATGAGCCTGGCATCTGTTCGCTGCTGTGGCGGACCCACGCTAGGGGGGTTCATGAGACGAAGAGCGAGATCGATCCTCGCCGTCGGCGCGCTCCTGATCGGCGGAGCGAGCTTCGCACCCATCGCCCAGGCACGACCCGCGGCTCCGGGAACCCCGGACGCGGACGAAGTGAAGGTCTTCCGCGCCGAGGTCACCCAGGAGCAGGTACCCCTGCTGCTGGCCGCCGGCCAGGACGGCCACGAACTCGGCGAGCAGGTTCCCGACCAGGGGACGGCCACCGTGGAGGTCTACCTCACCGGCAGACAGGCCGAGACGCTGGAGAAGAAGGGCGTCGACCTCACCGAGCACACCCTCTCCGCCCGGAGCGCTGAGCGTGCCGAGGCCGCGGCCGACGGTGTCTTCCGCCCGTACAGCGGCAGCGGCGGCCTCCGGGAGGAGATCCTCCGCACCGCCCAGCAGAACCCCGGCCTCACCAAGGTCGTCTCCATCGGCAAGACGGTCCGGGGCCAGGACATCCTGGCGCTCAAGCTCACCAAGAACGCCAAGAAGTCGAAGGACGGCTCCAGGCCCGCCGTCCTCTACATGTCCAACCAGCACGCGCGTGAGTGGATCACCCCGGAGATGACCCGGCGGCTCATGCACCACTATCTGGACAACTACACGAAGGACCGGCGGGTCCGGAAGATCGTCGACTCCACCGAACTGTGGTTCGTCCTGTCGGCCAACCCGGACGGCTACGACTACACGTTCCAGGACCCCGCCAACCGCCTGTGGCGCAAGAACCTGCGCGACGTCAACGGCGACGGCGTCATCAGCACCGGCGACGGCGTCGACCTCAACCGCAACTTCGCCTACAAGTGGGGCTACGACGACGAGGGTTCGTCCCCCAACCCCACCAGCGAGACCTACCGCGGCGCGAGCCCGGCCTCCGAGCCGGAGACCAAGGCGCTGGACGCCTTCCAGAAACGGATCGGCTTCACGTACGGCATCAACTACCACTCCGCCGCCGAACTCCTCCTCTACGGGGTCGGCTGGCAGGTGGCCACGAACACCCCCGACGACGTCCTCTACAAGGCGCTCGCCGGCACGCCGGACAACTCCGCGATCCCCGGCTACCACCCGCAGGTCTCCTCGGAGCTCTACACCACCAACGGCGAGGCGGACGGCCACGCGGCCAACGTCAACGGCATGGCGATGTTCACCCCGGAGATGTCGACCTGCCAGACGGCCTCCGACGCAGACCCCGACGACCAGTGGAACGCCCGGGACTGCCGGTCGGGCTTCAACTTCCCCGACGACGAGAAGCTGATCCAGCAGGAGTTCGCGAAGAACATCCCCTTCGCGCTCTCCGTCGCCGAGACCGCCGCCCACCCGGACCGGCCGTCCTCCTCGGTCGGCCTGGACGCCGCCGACTTCACCCCGGCCCCCTTCGCCACGTCGTACTCGCGCGGCGCCGACCAGGAGGTCTCGGTCGTCGTCCGCAAGGCGGTGCGCGACAAGGAGCTGAAGTACCGCGTCAACGGCGGCCGTGTCCTCGACATGGCGCTGAAGCCCTGGAAGGGCGGCGAGACGTACGGCGGTGACGACAACCTGTACTTCGACGAGTACCGGGCCGAGGTCAAGGACGGAGCCCCGGGCGACAAGGTCGAGGTCTGGTTCACCGGCGAGACGCGCCAGGGCAGGAAGGTCTCCAGCGAGCACTTCACGTACACGGTCGCCGAGCGGCCCCGCGCGGACGTACTCGTCGTCGCCGAGGAGGGCGCGAAGGCCACGCAGGCGCAGACGTACGTGGACGCGCTCAAGGCGAGCGGCAAGCGGGCCGCCGTGTGGGACGTCGCCACCCAGGGCGCGCCCGACGCGCTCGGCGTCCTCGGCCACTTCGACACCGTCGTCCACTACACCGGCGCGGCGGTCCCGGGCAACGCCACCCAGCTCCAGCTGCGCGCCTTCCTCAACGAGGGCGGCCGGCTGATCGAGGCGGGCGAGCGCGCGGGCGGCAGCGTCGACCTCGGCGACGGCACCCCGTCCGACGACTTCAGTCAGTACTACCTGGGCGCCTACACCCGCACGTCGACCTCCGGCGCCACCGGGTTCACCGGCTCGGGCAAGCTCGCCGGGACCACCGGCGCGCTCGGCGCCGCCCCGGGCAACCCGCTGGACACCGCCGGCACCTACAGCGTGACCTCGGACGAGCTGGATCCCGCCACCTATCCCCAGTTCGCGAGCGCGGGCGCCGGGAGGTTCGCCGGGACCGTCAACCCGTACGGGCCCTACGCGGGAGCCTGGATGGCCGCCGCCGTCCACACCGACGACGCCTACAAGCGCCTCACCCGCACCGTCGACCTCACCGGTGTCACCGCCGCCGACCGTCCCACGCTGCGCACCCAGCTGCTGTGGGACACCGAGCGCGGCTACGACCACGCCCTGGTCGAGGCCCACGTCACCGGCGCCGACGACTGGACCACGCTCCCCGAGGCCGGCGGCGCCACCGGCACCGCCGTGCCCACCGAGTGCGAGGCCGGCTTCTACCTGAGCGACCACCCCTGGCTGGCGCACTACCTGACCCTGTCCGACGACGGCTGCACCGCGACCGGCACGACCGGGCAGTGGACCAGCCTCACCGGCTCCTCCGGCGGCTGGCGGCAGGTCGAGTTCGACCTGAGCGCCTACGCCGGGAAGTCCGTCGAGCTGTCGGTCGCCTACGTCACCGACCCCGGCAGCGGCGGACGCGGCGTCCTCGCCGACGAGGCCTCGCTGGTCGTCGGCGGCACGGCGACCGGCACCGAGGGCTTCGAGTCCTCGCTCGGCGCCTGGCGGGTCTCCGGACCGCCCGCCGGCAGCCCCGCCGTCCTGAAGGACTGGACCCGCACCGGCACCCTGTTCCAGACCTACGGGGCGGTCACCACGGACGACACCGTGCTGCTGGGCTTCGGCCTGGAGCACCTCACCGCGCCGGCCGACCGGGCCGCGCTCGTCCGGCAGGCACTGCGTGCCCTGGACGAGTGACGACGCGGCTCCTGGGAACTGACACCGTGTAGCGAAATCGGGTGATCGGTCCCCGAAGTCCGGGCGGTCCGTACCCCTACTGGCGGGTACGGACCGCCGTGCCGGGTATGGGGCGTCTCGATGTCACCCCGGCCGCCTCGGAGAGGTAGGGTCGGAGGTGGTCGGGGACATCCCAAATACAGCTCGCCGGCACATCGGGCCGGCGTACCAACGAGGAGATCGGTTCGTGACGATCCGCGTAGGCATCAACGGCTTTGGCCGCATCGGTCGTAACTACTTCCGCGCGCTGCTGGAGCAGGGTGCAGACATCGAGATCGTGGCTGTCAACGACCTGGGTGACACCGCGACCACCGCCCACCTGCTGAAGTACGACACCATCCTCGGGCGCCTCAAGCAGGAGGTCGCGCACACCGAGGACACCATCACCGTCGGTGGCAAGACCATCAAGGTCCTCTCCGAGCGCAACCCGGCCGACATCCCGTGGGGTGAGCTGGGCGTCGACATCGTGATCGAGTCGACCGGCATCTTCACGAAGAAGGCGGATGCGGAGAAGCACATCGCCGGCGGCGCGAAGAAGGTCCTCATCTCGGCTCCGGCCAAGGACGAGGACATCACCATCGTGATGGGCGTCAACCAGGACAAGTACGACCCGGCGAAGCACCACGTCATCTCCAACGCCTCCTGCACCACCAACTGTGTGGCGCCGATGGCCAAGGTCCTCGACGAGAACTTCGGCATCGTCAAGGGCCTGATGACGACGGTCCACGCGTACACGAACGACCAGCGCATCCTGGACTTCCCGCACAAGGACCTGCGCCGCGCCCGTGCCGCCGCGGAGAACATCATCCCGACCACCACGGGCGCCGCCAAGGCCACCGCGCTGGTCCTGCCGCAGCTCAAGGGCAAGCTCGACGGCATCGCGATGCGTGTCCCGGTCCCGACCGGCTCGGCCACCGACCTGGTCGTGGAACTCCAGCGCGAGGTCACCAAGGACGAGGTCAACGCCGCGTTCAAGAAGGCCGCCGACGACGGCGACCTCAAGGGCATCCTGTTCTACACCGAGGACGCGATCGTCTCCTCGGACATCGTCGGCGACCCGGCCTCCTGCACCTTCGACTCCTCCCTGACCATGGTCCAGGAGGGCAAGTCGGTGAAGATCCTCGGCTGGTACGACAACGAGTGGGGCTACTCGAACCGCCTCGTCGACCTCACGGTCTTCGTCGGCAACCAGCTCTGATCGACTCAGTCCCGGCAGGCACCTCGTATGCGACAGCAGGGCTCGGGCAGCGCAAGGCCGCGCTGCCCGGGCCCTGCGTCGCGTCCGCGGCGACCGGCCCTCGTAGGATCACGAGCGAGCACGAGAACCCAGGAGCCCTCTGCATGAAGACGATCGACGAACTGCTCTCCGAAGGCGTCGCGGGCAAGCGCGTCTTCGTCCGCGCCGACCTCAACGTGCCGCTGGACGGCACCACCATCACCGACGACGGCCGCATCCGCGCCGTGCTGCCCACCGTCAAGGCCCTGGCCGACGCGGGCGCGCGCGTGATCGTCGCCTCGCACCTGGGCCGCCCCAAGGGCGCCCCGGACCCGGCCTTCTCCCTCGCCCCGGTCGCCGCCCGTCTCGGTGAACTGCTCGGCGCCGACGTCGCCTTCGCCGAGGACACGGTCGGCCCCTCGGCCCGGTCCACGGTGGCCGGCTTCGCCGACGGCCAGGTCGCGGTCATCGAGAACCTGCGCTTCAACGCCGGCGAGACCAGCAAGGACGACTCCGAGCGCGACGCCTTCGCCGACCAGCTGGCCGGCCTCGCGGACGTGTACGTCGGCGACGGCTTCGGCGCGGTGCACCGCAAGCACGCCTCGGTCTTCGACCTGCCCAAGCGGCTGCCCCACTACGCCGGCTACCTCATCGCCACCGAGGTCGGCGTCCTGAAGAAGCTCACCGACGACGTCCAGCGCCCCTACGTCGTCGCCCTCGGCGGCGCCAAGGTCTCCGACAAGCTCGCCGTCATCGACCAGCTGCTCGGCAAGGCCGACCGCCTCCTCATCGGCGGCGGCATGGCGTACACCTTCCTCAAGGCCAAGGGCCACGAGGTCGGCATCTCCCTCCTCCAGGAGGACCAGATCCCGGCCGTCAAGGAGTACATCGAGCGCGCGGAGAAGAACGGCGTCGAGCTGGTCCTCCCCGTCGACGTCCTGGTCTCGCCGGAGTTCCCGGACCTGAAGACCAAGGCCCCGGCCAACCCCACCACCGTCGCCGCGGACGCCATCCCGGCCGACCAGGAGGGTCTGGACATCGGTCCCGAGACCCGCAAGCTCTACGCCTCGAAGCTCGCCGACGCGGCCACCGTCTTCTGGAACGGCCCCATGGGCGTCTTCGAGCACCCCGACTACGCCGAGGGCACCAAGGCGGTCGCCCAGGCCCTCGTCGACGCCCCGGGCTTCACCGTGGTCGGCGGCGGCGACTCCGCCGCGGCCGTGCGGACGCTCGGCTTCGACGAAAAGGCATTCGGCCACATCTCTACCGGCGGCGGCGCCTCCCTCGAATACCTCGAGGGCAAGACGCTCCCCGGCCTCGCCGCACTGGAGGACTGACCCCGATGACCACCCGCACGCCGCTGATGGCGGGCAACTGGAAGATGAACCTCAACCACCTCGAGGCCATCGCCCACGTCCAGAAGCTCGCCTTCGCCCTCGCGGACAAGGACTACGACGCCGTCGAGGTCGCCGTCCTGGTTCCCTTCACCGACCTGCGCTCGGTGCAGACCCTGGTCGAGCACGACAAGCTCAAGATCAAGTACGGCGCCCAGGACATCTCCGCCCACGACGGCGGTGCCTACACCGGCGAGATCTCCGGCCCGATGCTGGCCAAGCTGCGCTGCACCTATGTCGCCGTCGGTCACTCCGAGCGCCGGCAGTACCACGCCGAGTCGGACGAGCTGGTCAACGCCAAGGTCAAGGCCGCCTACAAGAACGGCCTCACCCCGATCCTGTGCGTCGGCGAGGAGCTGGACGTCCGCGAGGCGGGCAACCACGTCTCCCACACCCTCGCCCAGGTCGAGGGCGGTCTGAAGGACCTCAGCGCCGAGCAGGCCGAGACGATCGTGATCGCCTACGAGCCCGTGTGGGCCATCGGCACCGGCAAGGTCTGCGGCGCCGAGGACGCGCAGGAGGTCTGCGCAGCCATCCGCGGCAAGCTCGCCGAGCTGTACTCGCAGGAACTGGCCGACAAGGTCCGCATCCAGTACGGCGGCTCCGTCAAGTCCGGCAACGTCGCCGAGATCATGGCGCAGCCCGACATCGACGGTGCCCTGGTCGGCGGCGCCTCGCTGGACTCGGACGAGTTCGTCAAGATCGTCCGCTTCCGCGATCAGTAGGCCCGCCGGTGAGTAGGCGGTAGCGACGATACGTCGTACCCTTGCGGGGGCATGGTGGCCTGTCGCCGCCGTGCCCCCGTCGTCCGTCAGAATCCGAGGAAGTTGGTCCAGCCGTGGTTTTGGGGTTCTCGATCGCCCTGATCGTCTTCAGCCTGCTGCTGATGCTGCTGGTGCTGATGCACAAGGGAAAGGGCGGCGGCCTCTCCGACATGTTCGGTGGCGGCATGCAGTCGTCCGTCGGCGGCTCCTCGGTCGCCGAGCGCAACCTCGACCGGATCACCGTGGTGGTCGGTCTGCTGTGGTTCGCGTGCATCATCGTGCTCGGCCTGCTGATGAAGGCCAACAACTGACCTGCCCGGCACGCACTGCGTACGTAAGGCCCCATGTCCGGTACGCGCCCCGAGGCGCCGCCTATCATGGGGCTTGCGTCTGAGTGCCGGAGCTTGTAACTCCAACCACTGGACGCGCGTTGGGCCTTACGTAGACTGAGGCGCTCGCGGCGAAGCGAAACGCCGACTCGCTTTGCGGCACCATCACGCAGGGAGTTACACCGTGGCAAGTGGCAACGCGATCCGGGGAAGCCGGGTCGGGGCGGGGCCGATGGGCGAGGCCGAGCGCGGCGAGTCCGCGCCGCGTCTGCGCATCTCCTTCTGGTGCTCCAACGGACACGAGACACAGCCGAGCTTCGCGAGCGACGCACAGGTCCCCGAGACCTGGGACTGCCCGCGCTGCGGCTTCCCCGCCGGACAGGACCAGGACAACCCGCCGGACCCGCCGCGCACCGAGCCCTACAAGACGCACCTGGCGTATGTGCGCGAGCGGCGCAGCGACGCGGACGGCGAGGCGATCCTCGCCGAGGCGCTCGCCAAGCTGCGGGGCGAGATCTAGCGTCGCCCCGGGTCTTCTTCCCGGCCCTCACCCCTCGCTGATCAATTAGGTTGGAGACAGCCGAAACAGCCGGGACACCGAGGAAGAAGGCTGAAGTCCGACATGAACGCAGACGGCCGTACCAGGATCAACCGGACGCCCGAATGGGCCGCACTGGCGGCGCACCGCGAGCAGCTCGGCGAGGTGCGGCTGCGCGAGCTGTTCGACGCCGATCCCGGCCGCGGCAGCGGATACGCGCTGCGCGTGGGTGACCTGTACGTCGACTACTCCAAGCACCTGATCACCGACGAGACGCTGCCCCTGCTGCGCGAACTGGCCTCGGCCGCCGACGTGTTCGGGCTGCGCGACGCCATGTTCCGCGGTGAGCGGATCAACATCACCGAGGACCGCGCCGTGCTGCACACCGCGCTGCGCGCCTCG